>JANOJQ010000137.1:0-44300 GCA_031418815.1 Lysobacteraceae bacterium | reverse complement strand
CGGCAGCGGCCGCCGCGTGCAGACCACCAAGGCCGGCGGCGCGCGCACGCTGTGGATGTACGCCCAGAGCGGCCAGATGCTGTTCTCGTCCAAGCTGCCCGCCACCGGCGGCCAGACCACGCACGAGAACGTGTACCTGGGTGGCAGCCTCGTCGCGACCATCGACCACCACTGGCCCAGCAACGCGATCATCGCCACGAAGTACCAGCACACCGATGCGCTTGGCAGCCCGGTGGCCATCACCAACGAAGCCGGCGCGGTGATCGAGCGCACGAACTTCGACCCCTACGGCGCCCCCATCGGCAAGGTGGTCGATGGCATCGGTTACACCGGCCACGTCATGGACCCGGCGACGGGGCTGACGTACATGCAGCAGCGCTACTACGATCCGCAGATCGGAAGGTTTTTGTCTGTGGACCCGGTTACGGCTAGCTCGATCAACGGCGGGAACTTCAATCGCTACTGGTACGCCAACAACAACCCTTACCGATTCGCTGATCCAGATGGAAGGTTTGCGATGACGCGACACAAGGGCTTTCATGAAATGGTAGGGCTTTCGCGCATCGATGGCGGGAGGAGCGACTTTTCGGCGAAACCCGGCGACGGCGACGAACTGCAAGTATCGACGGACGAGGAAGGTGAGAGCGGCTCCTTTAACAGGAAGAATGCGCAGGCCCGACTATCCCGCGCCAAAGCAATACTTACCGACCGTATGCAGGCGATTCAAATGTCGTCCTTTTTCACTGAAGTGGAGGCGGCTGAGTGGTTCGTTTCACTGACGCAGGACGTCACTACCGAGCTTGGCGTTGAGTTCAGCGCTGTTATTGTCTTGGACGAGTACTACACAATTCAAAATGTTGGTATTGGGACCGTGTACTTCCATGGAATATTGGTGGCTCCGGTCAGCGCACCTCCGGCTGGAGGGCTACCTTACTCACATATCCATACGCACCCGACTTTTGGCGCAAGGAACAGTTCATGGCACAGCCCGTTCAGCCCTAATGACATGATCTTCTATAGTGCAGGCGTGCGTGGTTTGGTTTCATTGCCAGACGGGTCGATCTACTCGGTTGATCCTGGTGGCACCCCGGAGAGAATTCGATGAAATCATTAATTGCATTCGTGGTTGTATTTGTTTGGCTGACGATTCTGTCGGTAGACTATTTTCGTCCATCTCCTGCCATTGCTAGTGGGCCGCATTTGATGTTCTGTGCTAACGCCAGTGACGGCCTCCAATCTTGTCGGGTTAGTCTCTCCGCGGTAGCAGCAGACCCTTCGGAGTTCCATGGGCGAAGGATTGATGCAAGAGGTTTTTTGGCCATTGATGGCGGCTTCTTGGTGCTTTACACATCGCGGGACGCGCTCAAGATTTCCGACCGTCGGCAGGCGATTCGAATTCGCGCGAAAGCTTCCGATCAAATGGAGATGGCCTCCAAGTTCCTAGGTCGACCTGTCACCTTTGTTGGCAAGGTGGACTCAACGAACGCGACTGCATTGCAGCAGGGCTTTATGGGGGATCTTCGGGAGGTTCAGAGTTTGCGCCTTGTCATCAAGACGGAAACGGCTGCGCAACAGTCGCCAAGTTCCCTAGCTTATGAGATTGACGACCTAGACTGAACAGGCGCCGCCACATCGTAAGCAATATGGAAGCGCGTCGCTTTAGGGCAGTTATTCAGAGTAGCGCCACTAACGTGCCAGACGCGCTGATCTTGATGTCTCCGCTTGATGGGGAGGCGTACGGCGCCATCTGTCGATATTCGTTGGTAATGTCGCGGGGTCGTGAAAGCGCTCGCGGAGCATAGACATGCGTGGTCCGCGAATTGTCGTAGCGCTTCGCCAATTGCCGCAGCCCAAAATTTGTTTTGCTCGGCAACGGCCGTGTACCGCACCGCCCCCGCCGGTAGCATCAGGTAGCACTCGTTGTCCACACGCATGCGCAGGGCGGCGTGGGCGAGCGGTTAGTCGATGTTCATCCAGCCGGCGCAGGGTTCGGTTTCGTCCGGGCCGATGATGCGAAAGCGAGTGGGCGTATCTAGCGTTCACAAGGCAATCCCGACCGGACTGCTACCCCGATGCTACCCCGGCCCAAATTGCTGACCCCCAACGAAAACGCCCCACCAGGCTGAGAGCCAAGCGGGGCGCGGTTTTCGATATGGTGGCCGAGGACGGAATTGAACCGCCGACACGGGGATTTTCAAAGCGGCCTTAAGCCTAATAAAAACAGCCACTTACGGCGCAAGCCTACCTTTTAACAACAACTCATAGTCGTCCAAGGCAGTTTAAATCGGCAATTGCCGATCGGCAAGAATCTCGGCGCATGCTCGAATCGTCTTGGCATGACCGAATCGCCCCGGGATGCGCGTTTCAGCCTTGGTAACCCTGGACGACGCAACGGGAGCCCAAGATGCCGAAGCAAGTGAGATCTCTATCAATCTACAAGAAGGTCATCGAACGACTTCCGGAGTTCAGGCTCGTGAGCCCATCGCTTACGGACGCCACGGCACGGAGCATTGGGTTCGATGGCATCCCTGGCGTTGGTGATTCGATTCTTCCCTTGGTCATAGGCCCGGCGACCGAGTTCAATGCCCGTGGCAAAGAAGTCGTGCGGCGCGATCTTCCCAAGGAAACGAAGTCGAGAATGATCTACACGTCTTGGAAAGACTGGCACGGGCAAACTCACGACGGGGTACAAACTCGAGATTACGAAGTTTATCCGCGCGACCTAGTGACACCGCCTGAGGAGTTTCTGACGGCTATGCGCAAGGGTGGAACCACCGTCGCGGCTTCTCGGATCGTACGTAATGACGAGTCAGAGGCGGATGTTGTCCATTTGTTGAATCTCTTCCTCGAGTGCTTCGGAGAGTTTGAGCTAGTCGCGCCCGACCTTACGGAGCCCACGCTGGTCAGGAAAGTCAACTGGCGCGTCCTGCCGCCAGGCCAGTATCCATTCGAAAGAGCTCGGCAAGCGCTAGATGATTACCTCAGAGGACTTTCGGAAGAAGATAGAGAGACGGTCACGCCGAGAATTCGCGCAATCACCCGGCACAGCCCCGACTTCATTGCCGTTGGGCTGGGCGGCTTCAGCGATTATGTCGTGTTCGGGTTCACCGCTCGGCGCCGGTTTGTGTTTGAAAGTCCGAATACTGGCAATGCCACTTATGTCTTCCGCAACGAATGGGAACAAATCTCGCAGCTAAGTAAGCGAGAGATAATCCAAGACGGTCTTCACGAGGCTCGGCTTGTGCACAACACGCGATGGCACACATCCATCAACGAAGCCATCATCAGGCCATGACTCAGGGGTGGCGTGACAAGTGGATTGAACATTTATCCATTCGAGTAAATCCTCCCATTGATTGCGGGTCTGGATTGCGCCAATCAATGGGGTGCAAGGCCCGAATACATGATCCACAAAAGCCAAATCGCCGCAGTCAGGATGACGGCGATCTTCCCGCAAAAGAAAACAGAAAGTGTCCATCGCCTCCAATCTCCCTCGTTCCAGCCAACATCTTCTGGCGTAGTTGCCTTGAGCGATGCCTTCAATGCTTGGTCGGACTCCCAAAGGGAAAAGGCGTACTGAAGGAAATCAAGAAGTAGTCCGAGAATGCAAAGGAATCCGATCCACAGCAAGTTCGGGACTGCCGGGCCAAAGCGAGTCGCAAGATCTTGCTGGCTGCCACTAACGAGCAACCAGACGATAGCCAGAACACCATACGATATCGCTCTTGCCTGGGTTGAAAGGGAAACGCTCGCTTCAGATCTCTCTTGCTGAATGTCGGCGATACACGCTGCCATTTCAGCTTTCTGCTCATCGGTGAGTGCTGGGGCTGGTTTATTGCTCATTAGGCTGTCTTCCGAACCGGACGTACTTTTGTTTTTGACGCCGTTTTCTTCACCGGCTTTTTTGCGATCTTCTTGGCTGTTTTCTTAACAACCGTCTCGACGACCTTGACGACCTGCTTATTGGCTTTCTTGACCGCCTTCTTTATGGTCACCTTGGCACTCTTCTTAGTCGCCATATGTTGATTCCTGAGACAGAAACGGGGTTAGAAGGGGATATCATCATCCGGGATCGGCTGAGCATCTTCGGCGCGCGCTTTCGGTGAACGACGCATCACGAAGAGTTCTTCATGCTCGTCTATCCATTGCCATCCAGAGTCAGTAAGTGCCGCGCCCTCCGCAGGCTCATCGTCATAGTGGCCTTGGTGAACCCGCCGCTCAATCAGTCCTTTCCCTAGTAGACGGCGGATTCCAAGTTGAAAAGCGATGGATGTAAGTCCAGCCTTTTCAACGTCATTCTTCAGGCTCCAGAGCGTTTCACAGCCATCTGGTGAAATCAGGCTCGCGGCAAGGGAAGCTAATACTGTCAGTTCCGGCTGGCTGAGGCCCTGCACCGGCGATACATCGCCTCGTTCCGCGATCTGATCCATCGCGATGGCTCGATTGACGCTAGCGACAAGTCTTTCAGTGATCTGTTGCTGCAACTTCGCGAAATCGCTTGTTGACTCATTCTGGTACCGAATCACGTGTCGGTGTTGAATGTCGAATGGATACCTATCAGGCTGTCTTTCGCTGGAGCAGACCATTACGACCGGTTTCTTACTAGCAAAGGCAAATCCGAGCTCGTACCAAACATTTGGATTGTCCATCGTGATGTCTGCTAGGCAGACTTGTGAAGCCCTGATTTGTTGTTCAATCGCTTCAATTGGAACGTCGGCGTTCGCATCCTCATCGACTCGATAAGGCTCCAGCTCGGCTGCCGTGATGGCTGGTTTGAAAATGTCCGCATATCGTTTGTCAAACCGGCCCTTGTCGAATGGTTGGATTACGAAGCAAATGCTCACGGGTATGGTCCTCATGATTGCGTTCTGCGCGACACTTTCTGGACGAGAAAGGGGGCTGTTTCGGCCTCGTTCGCATCCATGCTGCGGCAATGCAGCATGAATTCAGCCGCGCTGTGCTGCTGAGATTCGCACGAGTTGGTCTGTTTTGGCAGGGGGGTTGCAAATGGCTCGGTCAATGAAGGTTGGAACTATCGTCAGTTTGGGGCGCTTATGATTTGGCGGGACAAGAATTACGGGCGAATTCGTGGTGGCGACATTGAACGTTGCATCGGGATGTTCAGAGAGGTTTGGATGGCCCGTGTCGGTTGGCAAGAGATTAGAGGCGATGAGGAGAAGTGGAGCGAGGCGCTGCTGAAGTTGATCGCTATACCCAGCTGGACGGGCTTTTATCAGGACACGTTTGTTACGTTACTTGCCAAAATGTCCGTTATGTCTGGTCTCGCACCGACACTTTCCGAGGCGGTAGCAGCCGAGAATCCAACCGCGTTTCTTCTAGATGCTGCGA
Source organism: Lysobacteraceae bacterium (assembly GCA_031418815.1). GTDB lineage: Bacteria > Pseudomonadota > Gammaproteobacteria > Xanthomonadales > Xanthomonadaceae > Arenimonas. Next base: position 38,951 of record JANOJQ010000137.1, on the reverse strand, counting down.
GTTCTTTGCCCGATGAGGCTCCTGATCATCCAGCGGCCTTGCCTTTGGCGTTCGCCATGATCGGAAACCTGGATGCCATCGCATGCTATTCCAGGTCCATTAACGACATGATTGAGGCGGCGAAGGAAGGCGACGTTGGTTCGCTTTTTGCTGCCATTTCCGTGGACAGCTTGGTGACGACGATGCCATTCTTCCAGAGCGCAATGCGGCTAGGGCAGCTTTCCGGCGATCCATCAGTGGCGAATGAAGTATTCAAGGCGATCAAGGGTCCACACAAGAAGCGCTTTGAGTATCCGGAACTGCGATGGGTTGAGTATCTTCTTCGCGACCAGGGCGCGTTCGATTCTTGCTCCAAGCAGGAGATCTATGAGTTGATCGTGGAGCACTTGAAGATCTACGACGTCGCTGGCGAAAAGGAGGACGCCAAGGCCGGGCTTTTCAAGCTGTTCCGCAGCTGGCAGAAGCAGGCAGGGATTCAAAAGCCTCGTTTTGGGTTCTCGGTCCACGGCAAATGAACGCATAGCTTTCCTATCGCCCACTGTCGGGCGATGAATAGGAAATGCCATGCGAGACCACGAGAACGGCCCCCCGGCGGGGGAGGGCGCGGGCGAGAAGGCCGGCCCGGCCTTCGCCGCGCCCCCCGCGGCGGGTGCCAAACCCAGTATCACAGCACCCGCTAACTGCATTCGCCCGCTTCGGCATGGGGTGGATAGCGTCTACCTGTCCTATCCCGGGGGAATCGACCGCCATGTGGCGGTGATGCTCCAGGAGCTCAAGGAACTGGCCCAGTCGGTGGATGACCGGCTTCAGTCGGGCGGGGCGTACTACAACGGAGACCATATTTTTACGGTCTTGCCGCGAGGCCGGGGGCGCTTCGCCTACGTCCTGGAGGACAACTGGTTTCGCTTGGAGCTCTCCAACGCGAGCGCGAACGTCCTGCCCTTGGCGCACGTCCAGGTGCGGAGCGAGTACCTAACCGCCGTTGGTGTGGACGAAGCCTTGTCCACCCTCAATGCCTTGATCCCGGAGTTTGGGGAGGCTTCTGGCCCCGCTACGCTGAGCCGCATCGACCTGTTCGTGGACTTCACGACCGCCTTGGACCTCACCTCCCTCCCTGGAGACCATTGGGTGAAGCGGTGCAGGAAGCGAGATATCCATGAGGACCGGGACTATGTGACCGGCATGACGTTCGGAGCCGGGAACGAGGTTAGCGCGAGGCTCTACGACAAGACCCGGGAGCTTTTGAAGTCGGGAAAGGAGTACCTGAAGCCGCTATGGGCCGCCGAAGGCTGGGAGGAAGGGCAGACGGTCTGGCGCATGGAGTTCCAGGTTCGCCGGGAAGGTCTGCCGGACGAGCTCAAGGGGCCGGCTTCGGATGCCGTGCCGCTGCTGGGCCTGCTCTGGCGCTACCTGACTACGGAGTGGCTGCGCTTGGCGATTCCTTCGGGTACGGATGACACCCGCACCCGCTGGCCGGTCCATCCTCTCTGGGAGGCTCTGGCGGGCGTCTTTGATGTGCCGCCCGAGGCTGCGCCCCTGGTGCGCGTCACGAAGACCCGCGCTCCGGGCGATGACGCGATCTTCAAGGCGGGGCTGTGGGGCCTGACGTCCTTCATGGCGCGGGAGGGCATCACCCAGCTCGACCACGGCTTGGGCGAGTTCATACAGGCCTTGCAGGTCTACCACGACGGCCCCGAAGCAGCGGAGGCGCGGAATCTGGCTCAGTACCTGGACAAGAAAGCCCGGGCCAAGGCGCGGCGCTACAACGTCCGGATCAAAGACCATGACGAGGACTAAGCCATGCGCCCACTCGACCTGCACGAGGCCGCCGCGTGGCTGCGCATGTCGCCCGCTGTCCTGCGCCAGCACGCCCGCCAAGGCCGCCTCAAGGCCGCGAAACCGGGCAAGCGCTGGGTCTTCCTGGAGGAAGATCTTGCTGCGTATCTCGGTCAGCTTTACGCTGCCCACAGGCAAGCGCCGTTAAGTGGCTCCAACGAGGAGAAATCTTCATGGGGCTATCAAAACGGGGTGATGTCTGGTGGGTCGCCTTCACCACGCCGAACGGCGAAAGAATACGCCGCTCTGCTGGGACTCCCGACCAAACCGCTGCCCAGGAATTCCTCGACCGATTGAAGGTCAGGTACTGGGAAGAACAGCGGCTGGGCGTGAAGCCTGATCGCAGCTGGCAGGACGCCGCTGTGAGGTGGGTGAAGGAAACCAGCCACAAGCGATCGCACGACAAGGATGTGGCCAACCTGCGTTGGCTGCATCCCTTCCTTGGCCACCTGATGTTGAGTCAGGTGACCCGGGACGTGGTCGAGAAGATTGGCGAGAAGAAGTCCGCTCAGTCGAGCCCTTCCACCGCCAATCGCACCTTGGCCTTGGTGCGGTCGATCTTGCGACGGGCAAAGGACGACTGGGAGTGGGTGGCTCACATTCCCAAGGTCCGGCTCTACCGGGAACCGAAGAAGCGCATTTGCTTCCTTTCCCCGGACGAGGCGCGGCGGCTCCTGACGGAGTTGCCGCTTCATCTTCGGGAAATGGCGCAGCTCGCGCTTACGACGGGGCTCCGGCAGCGCAACGTGTCTTACCTGCGTTGGGACCAGGTGGACATGAGCCGTCGCGTGGCGTGGATCCATCCGGACGAGGCCAAGGCCGGCAGGGCCATTGGCGTTCCATTAAACGAGGACGCGCTCGACGTACTGCGTCGGCGTCTGGGAGGGCATCGGGAGTACGTGTTCGCCTACCAAGGCCAGCCCGTCGCCCGGTGTTCGACCAGGGCATGGAAGCAAGCGGTGGAAAGGGCGGGCATTGAGGCCGGCTTTCGTTGGCACGACCTGCGGCACACGTGGGCGTCCTGGCACGTCCAGAACGGCACGCCGCTGCAAGAGCTGATGGAGCTGGGAGGCTGGGCGAGCTACGAGATGGTGCTTCGGTACGCGCATCTGGCGGCCGATCACCTGCGGGGCGCGGCCAGCCGTATCGATGGCACGTTTTTGACACACAAACAAAAGCCGCAACTAGTGCGGCTTTCGTAAGTGCTTGAAGAATATGGTGGCCGAGGACGGAATTGAACCGCCGACACGGGGATTTTCAATCCCCTGCTCTACCAACTGAGCTACTCGGCCAGAGACTGGCTGGAACGCGCCTTCGGCCGGGCCGGAGCGAGCGCGAGATGATAACGGACCCGGGCCGGGCTAGGCAAGCTGGCCCGACGCGGGGCACTGCGCGATGGCCGAGGCGTAAACCACCACTGAACGTTCAGGCAGGTGAGTATTTGCCGGCGCCGGGGCCCGGAGTAGGGTGGCTGCAAGGCCCGTCCGAGGCCTCCAACAAGGAGCCGCCGCCATGCCCCGCCACCTCGTACTGATGTCCCTTTCCGCCGCCCTGGCCCTCACCTTCGCCGCGACCGCGGCCAGCGCCAGCGACGCCGATGACGCCAAGGACGCGCGCCGCCTGGACGCGGCGCGCGCCAACGTCGGCGACCCGGTGAAAACGGTGCGCTTCATCCGCCCCGTCGACGGCTACGAAATCCTGGGCCAGCATTCGGTGCTGGTGTGGGAAACCAATTCCAAGGCCTGGCTGGTGGACTTGCGCGAAAGCCCGGCCTGCCGCGGCAGCGACCTCGACAACAGCGTGGCCGTGGGCCTGGAGGCGGCGGTCGACACCATGAACATCACCAACGGCTACGTCACCAGCAGGGACAACCTGCGCTGCAAGATCACCCAGATCCGGGAAGTGGACGTGCCGGCGATGCGCGCGGCCGAGCGTGCCGCGGCAGCCGCTCCCAAGGCCTGATCGCCCGTGCTGCAGACCAAGGCCCGCGCCATGGCGCGGGCCTTGGCGTTTCAGGCTTCCGGCGGCACGTAGCCCGCGGGCTTGTCGGCGCCTTCGCCGAACAGGAATTTCTCCATCTCGCCCTCCAGGAACAGCCGGTGCTTGGGGTCCATGGGCGAGAGGCGGTTTTCGTTGATCAGCATGGTCTGGTGCGCCAGCCACTGCTGCCAGGCCTCGCGGCTTATTTCGGCAAACACGCGCTTGCCCAGCGGGCCGGGCCAGGGCACGAAGGCCAGGCCTTCGGCCTCGCGCTGGAGTTTGTGGCAGTGCACGGTGCGGGTCATGGCGTCAGGCTTCCCAGTAGTTTCTTGACGGGCGCGGGCAGGCCCACGTCGGCGAGTTGGTCGAAGGGCTGCCAGCGATGGTCGTCGTGCAGCGCCACGCCGGGTTCGGCGATGCGCCAGCCCAGCGGTTCGATGTGCAGGCGGTAGTGGCTGAAGCTGTGTTCGATCAGCGGCAGCGATTGCGCGGCGTCGAAGTCGGCGCCGGTGTGGCGGGCGACGAAGGCGCGGGCTTCATCGTGGTCGGTGGCTTCGGGCAGCGACCACAGGCCCGACCAGATGCCGGTGGACGGGCGTCGCGCCAGCAGCACGTGGCCGCGTGAATCGCGCATCAGCAGCATCAGCGTGCGGCGCTCGGGCAGCGGCTTGCCGGGCTTGGCTTCGGGCAACTGTTCCACCAGGCCTTCGCGGCGCGCCACGCAGGCGTCCTGCAGCGGGCACAGCACGCAGGCCGGGTCGTGGCGCGTGCACAGGGTGGCGCCGAAATCCATGATCGCCTGGGTGTAGTCGGCCAGCCGCGCCTGCGGCAGGTGGTCTTCGGCAATGGCCCAGAGCTGTTTTTCCACCGCGCTGCCGCCGGGCCAGCCGCCGATGCCGTGGACGCGGCACAGCGTGCGCTTGACGTTGCCGTCCAGGATGGGGAAGCGAAGGCCGTGCGCCTGCGCCAGGATCGCGCCGGCCGTGCTGCGGCCGATGCCGGGCAGGGCGGTGAGTTCGTCCAATTCGCGCGGCAGGTCGCCGCCGTGTTTTTCCACGCACACCTGCGCGGCCTTGTGCAGGTTGCGGGCGCGGGCGTAGTAGCCCAGCCCGGCCCACAGCGCGTGCACCTGGTCGGTGTCGGCGGCGGCGAGGTCGGGCAGGGTGGGCAGCGCGTCGAGGAAGCGCAGGTAGTACGGAATCACCGTCTGCACCTGGGTCTGCTGCAGCATGATTTCCGAAAGCCACACGCGGTAGGGCGTGCGCGGGTGCTGCCAGGGCAGGTCGTGGCGGCCGTCGCGGTCGAACCAGGCCAGCAGGGTGTCGGCGAACCCGCTCACGGCTGCGGCTCGGGTTCGGCCGGGGCGTCTTCTTCGATCTGGATGGTGACGCCTTCCAGCGTGGCGCCGGATATTTCAAGGCTGGGCGTGGACAGCGTGCCCACCAGCGGCGGCAGCGGCGCGGTGTTGCCGGCGTCCAGCCAGGCGTTGATGTCGTCCACCACGAAGCGGCCTTCGAAGCGCGTCTGTTCGCGCAGCACCGTCAGTGCAATGGGTGCACTGAAATCGGCGGCGCCTTCGTAGGCAACGGTGTACGCCAGCGGCGAAGCGGATGCCGACATCGGCGCCGGAAGCACCGGCCAGCCCTCTGGCCACTGCTTGATCGTGCCCTGCAGGTTGATGCGCGTGGTCTCGGCGAAACTTGCCTGGCCCGTGGCGTCCAGATCGGGCACGGGCGATTTCGAGGCCAGCGTCAGCGCGGCGATGGCGAGCTGGGTGACTTCGCCGCTTGCGTCGAGGCGCCCACGGCTGGCCAGGTCCCACGGCACGTCGAGCCCGTCGCTGCGCAGCCGCCCCTTGCCCGCGAATTCGAAGTCCGACGCCAATCCGGCCGTGGCCAGGTTCGCCGTGATGCCGAAATCCAGCGTGGTCGGCGCTTGCGTGAACACGCCATCGGCCGCGATACGCGCGGGCTGGCCCTGGCGCAATTCGGGCAGTTCGAGCTGCAGCGCTTCCACCCGCCAGTCGGCGCCGACCACGCTGCCGTTGCGCACGTGCAGGCCGCTGGTGAGCGTGGGCAGTTCGAACGGGGCCTCGGGGCGCGTGGCCTGCCAGTCGGCGAGCGCCGCCAGGTCCAGCGCGGGTTGTTCGAGCGCGATGCGCGTGATCACCAGCGATTCACCGCCCAGGATCGTGTCCCACGGCAGCGAAACCTCGGCGCGAACGGCCGTCAGCACCGGTGCCGCGGCGCCCGGCTGGCGCACGGTGAGCCTGGGCAAGACCAGCCGCGGCTCGGGCCGCAGCGCGTACTCGGGCGTGCCATCAACCGTGAACTCCAGGCCCAGCGCGGCGCCGGCGCGCGACAGCACCGTGGCGGTGAGTCGCACCGGCTCCAGCTGCCGGTCCACCCACCAGGCGGCGAACGCCAGCAGCACGGCGAACGCCGCAAGGAAGAACGGCCAGCGGCGCTTGCGCGGCGCGTCCGCCACTCAGGCGCCGAGCGTGCCGGGCAGCAGCGCGTCCACGAAGCCTTCGGGGTCGAATACGCGCAGGTCTTCGGTTTTTTCGCCCAGGCCGATAAAGCGGATCGGGATGCCGAACTCGCGCGCCAGGGCGAACACCACGCCGCCCTTGGCGGTGCCGTCCAGCTTGGTCACCACCAGGCCCGTCACCTGCACCGCGGCGTGGAACTGCCGCAGCTGGTTGAGCGCGTTCTGGCCGGTGGTGCCGTCGATCACCAGCAGCACTTCGTGCGGCGCGCGCGGGTCGACCTTGGCGATGACGCGGCGGATCTTGCCCAGCTCGGCCATCAGGCCCTGCTGCGTGTGCAGGCGGCCGGCGGTGTCGGCGATCAGGATGTCCATGCCGCGCGCCTTCGCGGCCTGGATGCCGTCGAAGGCCACCGAGGCGGCATCGGCGTTCTGGCCCTGCGCGATCACCGCCACGTTGTTGCGGTCGCCCCACACCTGCAGCTGCTGCACGGCCGCCGCGCGGAAGGTGTCGCCGGCGGCCAGCATCAGGCTGTGGCCGTCAAGCTGGAAGCGGTGCGCCAGCTTGCCGATGGTGGTGGTCTTGCCGACGCCGTTCACGCCCACGGTGAGGATGACGAAGGGCTTGGCGGTTTCGTCGATCAGCAGCGGCTTGGCCACGGGCTTGAGGATGGCCAGCAGGTCGTTGCGCAGCGCGGTAAGCAGGGCCTGGGCGTCGGCGAACTCGCGCGCCTTCATGCGCTTGCGCAGGCGCTCGATGATTTCGGTGGTGGCGGGCATGCCGACGTCGGCGCTGATCAGCGCGGTTTCCACTTCGTCCAGCAGGTCTTCGTCCAGCTTGGGGTTGCGCGAGAACAGCCCGCCCAGGCTGCGCGCGAACAGGCTGCCGCCCAGGCTGCCGCGCATGGCCTCGCGGCCCTGCGCGAGCTCGATTTCGGCGCGCGCGGCCTTCTCTTCCTGGTGCGTGGTGAAGGCGCGCGCCAGGTCGTCGGGGCTGAATCCCGTGCGCACGGGGGCCTCGGCGGGTTTGGCCGGCGGGGTCTTCTCGGGCTTTTTCTTCAGGAAATCGAACATCGCGCTGCTTTCGCGGACAATGCCGGGATGTTACCACCCGGCCCCCGGACTCCCCGATGAACCAGCGCCCGCCCGGCTTCGTCCGCATCATCGCCGGCCACCTGCGCGGCTCGAAGCTGCCGGTGCCCGACCGGCCGGGCCTGCGCCCCAGCAGCGACCGGGTGCGCGAGACCCTGTTCAACTGGCTGCAGGCCAAGGTACCGGGCGCCCGCGTGCTGGACCTGTTCGCGGGCACTGGCGCGCTGGGCTTCGAGGCGGCCTCGCGCGGCGCTGCCGCGGTGGTGCTGGTGGAGCGCGACCCGGGGCTGGCCGAGGCGCTGCGCGGCCACGTGGCCCGGTTCAAGCTCGGCGCCGCCCAGGTGGTGCAGGCCGATGCCCTGGCCTGGCTTTCCGGGCCGCCCAGCGCCCGCTTCGACCTGGTGTTCCTGGACCCCCCCTTCGACGGCACCCTGTGGGAGCCGGCGGCCCAGCGTTTGGCTCCGTGGCTGGCGCCGGGCGCGTGGATCTACGTCGAATGCCCGCACGCGCTTCAGGCTTCCTGGCCGCCCGGCTGGCGCCTGCACCGGGAGGGCCAGACCCGCGAAGTCCGCTTTACGTTGTTCCAGGCCGGAAACGGCCAAGCCCCGGAAACCGCTGATACACTTCACGCACAACCCACACCGCAGGTCAAACCCACGGCATGAGCCTGGCCCGGAACCGTGTCGCGCTGTATCCCGGCACCTTCGACCCCATCACCAACGGCCACATCGACCTGGTGGCCCGTGCGTCGACCCTTTTCGAAAAAGTGGTGGTGGGTGTCGCCGAGAGCCCCGGCAAGGGCCCGGCCCTGCCGCTGGCCGAGCGCGTGGACCTGGCCCGCACCGCCCTGGCCGGTTTGGACAACGTGGAAGTGCGCGGCTTCAACTCGCTGCTCGCGCACTTCGTGCACGAGATCGGCGCCGGGGTGCTGCTGCGCGGCCTGCGCGCGGTGTCCGACTTCGAATACGAATTCCAGCTGGCCAGCATGAACCGGCACCTGATCCCCGACGTCGAGACCCTGTTCCTGACGCCGGCCGAACAGCACAGCTTCATTTCTTCCAGCCTGGTGCGAGAGGTCGCAAGGCTCGGCGGCGACGTGTCCGGCTTCGTGCATCCGGCCGTCGTCAAGGCCCTGTCCGCCCGATGGAAGCGTTCCTGAGACCCACTCACATAATAAGAGGTATCGCCATGAACCGCGTTTTTGTCCCGATAGCCCTGCTGCTCTCAGTGTTCCTGCTTGCCGGCTGCCAGAAGGCCGAAGAGCCCGCCAAGGTCGAGGCCCCGCTGGTGGCCCCCACCGGCAATGACGACGTCGCCTGGAAGGAATACCTGGGCCGCGTGGTCAATGCCAACCAGGCCGGCGTCACCGACCGCATCTTCCCGTACTACCTGCCCAACAACAGCAGCGAACCGGCCGAGGGTGACCAGGACGGCAAGACCCAGTACGACCGCCAGCTCGAGAACGTCACCACCGTCGTGCAGCGCACCGTGCTGCCGGGCAACATGCTGGCCTTCGGTTCGCCCGACAGCGCCAAGATGGCCGACCTGATCGTGGCCGCCTTCGCCAACCCGGACCCGGACGCGGTGAAGGGTTCGCAGGTGCTGTTCATCGGCAAGCCGGCCGACCAAGCCCGCGTGCAGGCTGCGGTGGAAGCCGCCGGCGGCAAGTTCGTCTTCGTCGAAGCCAAGTGAGCAACGGCGTGCGCCCCGGCCACCGGCCGGGGCGCATGCGCCCTCCATGTCACTCCTGATCAACCAGCTCTGCATCAACTGCGACGTCTGCGCCCCGGCCTGTCCCAACGACGCCATCAGCCAGGGCGAGACCATCTACGTGATCGACCCGCGCCGCTGCACCGAGTGCGTCGGCCACCATGGCGAACCGCAGTGCGTGGTCGTCTGCCCCGTCGAGTGCATTGACCTCGACCTGGCGTTGCCCGAATCCCGCGAGCAGCTGTTCGCGAAGTACCTGACCCTTCAGCAGGAGCCTGCCGCGTGATCCGTTCCCTTTTCCTCGGCCTGCTGCTGCTCGCCCCATCGGTCTTCGCCGACGCCCCGGCGCGCACCAACCCGCCGCGCCAGGCCGCCATCGCCAGCGCCAATGCCTACGCCACCGACGCCGGGCTGGAAGTGCTGGCCAAGGGCGGCAACGCCTTCGACGCCGCCATTGCGGTCAGCGCCACGCTGGGCCTGGTGGAGCCGGAAAGCTCGGGCATCGGCGGCGGCGGTTTCCTGCTGCTGCGCACCGCCAAGGACGGCCGCGACGTGTTCGTGGACGCGCGCGAGCGCGCGCCGCTGGCCGCCACCCGCGACATGTTCCTGGACGCGCAGGGCAACGCCAACCGCAAGCTTTCGGTGGACGGCGCGCTGGCCGCCGGCATCCCCGGCATGCCGGCCGCGCTGCAGCACCTGGCCAGCCGCTACGGCCGGCTGCCGCTGTCGCAGTCGCTGGCGCCGGCCATCCGCCTGGCGCGCACGGGCTGGAAGTTCGGCCCCAAGAACGCCGCCATGCTCGGCTTCCGCCGCGACGCCATCGCCGGCAACCCGGCGGCGGCGGCGCTGTTCCTGCGCAGTGGCGCAGTGCCGGCGCAGGGCACGCTGATGCGCAATGAAGACTACGCGCGAACGCTGGAACTGATTGCGCGCGAAGGCGCCGACGGCTTCTACCGCGGCGCCTACGCCAGGCGCCTGGTGGCCGGCGTGCGCAAGGCCGGCGGCCTCTGGAGCGAACGCGACCTGGCCGAGTACCGCGTGGTCGAACGCGAGCCGATCCGCATCCGCCACCGCGGCTTCGAGATCGTCACCGCGCCGCCGCCGTCGTCGGGCGGCGTGGCGCTGGCCACCATCCTCAACATCCTGGACGGCTACGACTACGCCAAACTCGACCGCACGGCGCGCAGCCACGTGGTGGTCGAGTCCATGCGTCGCGCCTACCGCGACCGCGCGATTTACCTCGGCGACCCGGACTTCGTGCCGGTGCCGGTGCCGCTGCTCACGGGCAAGGACTACGCGGCCGGCCTGCGCGCCGGCATCAACACCGAGCGCGCCACGCCCAGCGACATGCTGCCGGGCGTCACCGTGGCGCCGTCGCGCCCCGACACCACGCATTTTTCGATCGTCGACGCCGCAGGCAACCTCGCCGCCGTCACCCAGACGGTGAACCTGCCGTACGGAAATTCGCTGGTGGTGCCGGGCACGGGTTTCCTGCTCAACAACGAGATGGACGATTTCTCGGTGAAGCCGGGCGTGCCCAATGCCTTCGGCCTGGTGGGCGAGGACGCCAACGCCATCGCGCCGGGCAAGCGCCCGCTGTCGTCGATGACGCCCACCTTCCTGGTCGGCAACGACCGCGTGGCCGTGCTCGGCACGCCGGGCGGCAGCCGCATCGTCACGATGGTGCTGCTGGGGCTGTTCGAACTGATGGACGGCAAGGGTGCCCAGGCCACCGCCGACGCGCCGCGCTTCCACCACCAGTACCTGCCCGACCAGCTGTCGGCCGAGCCCGGGGCCTTCAGCGCGCAAGAGGTCGCGGCGCTGAAGGCGCGCGGCCACGACGTGGCCATCGCCGACCGCAGCTGGGGCAACATGCAGGTGGTGCTCTGGAACCGCGCCACCGGCGAAGTGGAAGCGGGCGCCGACGGCCGCTGGAAGGGCGTTGGCAAGGGTTCGTCCACCGAAAAAGGCTCCATCTACCGCTAGGAGGCTCGCCATGAAACTCTGGTCGATCATGGGCAATTCGCAGCGCCTGGACGGCGGCGCGATGTTCGGCAATGCGCCGCGGGCCATGTGGGCCAAGTGGCTGCCGCCCGATGAAGACAACCGCGTGCCGCTGGCCTGCCGCGCGCTGCTGGCCAGCCCGCTCAACGGCAAGGTGGTGCTGTTCGAAACCGGCATCGGCGCCTTCTTCGAGCCGAAGATGCGCGATCGCTTCGGCGTTGTGGAGGAAAACCACGTGCTGCTCGAGTCGCTGGCCCACGCCGGCTTCTCGCACGAGGACGTGGACGTGGTGGTGCTCAGCCACCTGCACTTCGACCATGCCGGCGGCCTGCTGGCGCCCTGGCGCGAAGGCGTCGCGCCGGAGCTGCTGTTCCCGAACGCCACCTTCGTGGTGGGCGCCGAGCACTGGCAGCGCGCCCGGCATCCGCACTCGCGCGACCGCGCCAGCTTCATCCCCGAACTGGCCGCGCTGCTGGAAGCCAGCGGCCGCCTGGAAGTGGTGCAGGGCGACCACTGCCGTGCCTTGGGCGATTCGGTGCGCTTCCACTTCAGCCAGGGCCACACGCCGGGCCTGATGCTGGCCGAGATCGTCGGCCCGCCCGATGCGCAGGGCCGCCCGCACGGCGGCCTGGTGTTCTGCGCCGACCTGATCCCCGGCCGGCCCTGGGTGCACGTGCCGATCACGATGGGCTACGACCGCTACCCCGAGATGCTGGTCGACGAGAAGCGCGCCTTCCTCGACGACAAGCTTGACCGCAACGTGCACCTTTTTTTCACCCACGATCCGGGCTGCGCGCTGGCGCAGGTGACGCGGGACGAGAAGGGCAAGTTCGCCACCACCCACGAAGTCGCCGAGCTGTCGGCGCGATCCCTGGCCGCCTGAGGAAAACCCCGATGCGCAAGACCCTGCTGATTACCCTGCTGGCGCTGTCGCCGGCCGCCTTCGCCGCGAACTACGGCGCGCCGATGCCGGCCGGCGAGAACGTCGCCATCGCCGCGGCCGCCGCCGATCCGGCCGCGCATGCCGGCAAGCCGCAGCGCTTCAGCGGCCGCATCACCCAGGTGTGCCAGAAGCAGGGCTGCTGGGTCGTGCTGGAACAGGGCGGGCAATCCGCGCGCGTGATGGCCAAGGACCACGGCTTCGCCGTGCCCAAGGACGCCAGCGGCGAAGCCATCGCCTACGGCGTGCTGGAGGCCAAGGCCATCACCGCGGAACACGCCAGGCACCTGGTCGAGGACGACGGCGCCAAGGCCCCGGCCGAAAGCGAACTGCGCATCGTCGCCACGGCCATCGAGATCACTGATTGATCGGCGCGCTGTCACGCGGCTGTTACCCGGTTTTGTTGTCATATCGGGTCCCTGGCCGGAGAACGACATGCGCGAACCCGACGACACCCTGATCACCCGCCGCCGCCTGCTGCAGGGCGGCCTGGGCCTGGGCGCGATGGCGCTCGGGCTGGCGCCGGTGGGCCGGCTGCTGGCGCAGGCTGGCGCCAGCACGAATGCCCACCCGGGCTATGGCCCGCTGCGCACGGTGCGCGACCTCAACACCGGGCTGCCCCTGCTGAAGCTGCCGGAAGGCTTCAGCTACACATCCTTCGGCTGGACCAACGAGCTGATGGCCGATGGCCAGAAAACGCCGGACAACCACGACGGCATGGGCGTGGTGCGCGCGGATGGCGACGTGCTGACGCTGGTGCGCAACCACGAAGTCGGCGCAGGCTGGGGCAGCTTCGCGCCTGCGGCCGGCACCTACGACCCGCGCTGCGGCGGCGGCACGTCCACGCTGCGCTTCGACACGCGTGCGGCCAGGCTGCTCGACGCGCGACCGTCGCTGGGCGGCACGGTCAACAACTGCTCGGGCGGCATCACGCCGTGGGGCACGTGGCTGAGCTGCGAGGAGTTCGTCAGCGCCGCGGGCACCGTCACCCTGGCCAGCGCCGACCACGTGTTGGCCAAGGACCACGGCTTCGTGTTCGAAGTCCCGGCCGACGGGCTGTCCAGGGCCGAACCGATCATCGCCATGGGCCAGTTCAAGCACGAGGCGGTGACGATCGATCCGGCCACCGGTATTTTCTACCTCACCGAGGACCAGGAGCCCGAGGCCGGCTTCTACCGCATGATCCCGAAAGTGCAGGGCCAGCCGGTGCGCGGCGGGCGCCTGCAAATGCTCAAGGCGGTGGGTGCGCCGGACCTGCGCTCCGGGCGTCGCGTTGGCGAGCGGCTGCGGGTGGAGTGGGTGGAGATCGAGCAGCCGTCGCGCGGCGTGGAGGCCAACGGTGGGCCACGCGGCGTCATCAAACAGGGCCTGGCCGGCGGCGCGTCGCGCTTCACCCGGCTCGAGGGCTGTATTGCCGGCGACGGCAAGGTCTACTTCACCGCCACCAACGGCGGCGATGCCAGCTGCGGCCAGGTCTGGGCCTACCACCCGGCGGACGAGATCCTCGAACTCGTGTTCGAGTCGCCCGACCCCGCTGTGCTGGATTTCCCCGACAACGTGGTGCTCAGCCCGCGCGGCGGCCTGGTGATCTGCGAGGACTCCGAACAGGAAATCCAGCGCCTGTACGGCATGACCGGCGCCGGCGGCCTGTTCGAGTTCTGCCGCAACAACGTGCGCCTGGACGGCGTCGGCGGCTTTGCCGGCGACTTCCGGGACTCGGAGTGGGCGGGCGCCTGCTTCTCGCCCGACGGCAAGTGGATGTTCGCCAACGTGCAGGCGCCGGGCTTCACGGTCGCCATCACCGGACCCTGGAAGGACGGCCTGATCTGATCGACGGGATTGCGGCCGGCGCGGCCAACGCGGATCATCGCGTCACCCCTACCGTGCCGGAAACCCCATGATCACCATGTTCTACGCTGGCCTGTGCACCCTGCTGGTGCTGGTGCTCGCCATCCGCGTCATCGCCCTGCGCCTGCGCGCCAAGATCGGCATCGGCGACGGTGGCGACCACGAGATGCAGCGCCGCGTGCGGGCGCACGCCAACTCGGTGGAATACCTGCCGCTGGCTCTGCTACTGCTGGGCGGCATGGAGTTGAACGGCTACCCGAATGCGGTCATCCACGGCTTCGGCGCGACCCTGCTGGTGTCGCGCCTGCTGCATGCCTGGGGCCTGAGCCGCAAGTCGGGCGCCAGCCCGGGGCGCTTCGTCGGTACGCTGGTGACGCTGGTGCTGATGATCGCGATGTCGGTGTTCGCGATCGCAGGCTTCGCCGCGCCCTACCTGGCCAGCGACGCCGAGGCCGAAGCCGAAGCCGCCTCGTTCTACGAAGGCACCTGAAGGCCCTCCTGAAGGTGCGATTCAGCGGGGCGGGGCGAGCAGTTCGGCGCGCGTCAGCAGGCCGTCGCCGTTGCTGTCCTGGCGGCGGAACTGCGCGCTGAAGCGCTCGTGGTGTTCGGCCAGCGTGATCGCCTTGGCGTTGGGGATGTGCTGTTCGTGCGGCTCGAGCACGTCGTCGCCGTCCACGTCCATCTGGTCGAAGGCGAAGCCCATGCGCTGCAGGAATTCGGGCAGCGAAACCCGGCCGTCGCCGTCCAGGTCCACCTTCGCGAAATAGTCGTCGGCCTGCGCGCCCGCGCCGCCGGCCCAAAGCAACAGCAGCAGCAGGGCGGCGCTAGCCCGCATACACGCCCGCATACACCGTGATCTCTTCGCGGTCGTGGTAGAGCTGCTTGGCGCGCACGGTGAGCGGCCGGCCGGCGTGGTCGGTGAAGTGCTGCAGGCAGTCGCGGGTTTCGTCCCAGCGCTTCTTCATCGGCAGCTTGAGGTTGAACACGGCGTGCTGGCACCAGCCTTCGCGGAACCAGGTGGCCATGCGGTCGGCCACCTTGCGCGGCGACTCCACCATGTCGCACACCAGCCAGTCCATCGGCTTGGGCGGGGCCCAGCGGAAGCCGTCGGCGCGGATGTGTTCGATGATCGGCATGTCCATGGCGGTCTGCGCCATCGGGCCGTTGTCCACCGCCAGCACGCGCACGTGCAGGCGCGCCAGCACCCAGCTCCAGCCGCCCGGCGCGGCGCCCAGGTCGGCGGCGTTCATGCCGGGCTGGATAAAGGTGGCGCGCTCCTTGTCAGTCAGCAGCATCATCAGCGCTTCCTCGAGCTTGAGCGCGGAGCGACTGGGCGCGTCGGCGTGCGCGCGCAGGCGCGGCACGCCCAGCGGCCACGGCGAGGAGTCCTTCACTTCAGAGCTGGCGAGCATGGCGTGGTTGCCGGCCAGCATCAGCACGTGCAGGCGGGGCAGGCGCGGGTCGTCCTTGTCGGTCAGCAGGCCGCGCTGGCGCAAGGCCGGGCGCAGCGCATTGCCGAAGGACCGCGCCAGGCCGGCCAGCTGCTTGCCTTCGTCCGAGTCGGGATGTTCGACCCACAGGTCGCCGTAGCGGCCGCGGCCGCCGAGTGCTTCCATGATCGGGCTGACGCGATCCTTCGGGTCCAGGCCCGGCAGGTCATCGAGCAGCCGCATCTTCTGGCGCGCGAAGATCAGCGTGGACCAGGGCAGGGCCTGCGACAGGGCCGCGCCGCTCTCGACGCCCAGGAATTCGACGTAGCCGGCGTTGCGCTCGGTGCGCGCGTAGCCGGGGAAGCCGGCCATCGCGGCGCGCTCGCTCAGTTCGGCGGCAAGCTCGGGCTCGAAGCCCGGACGGCAGTAGGCCAACAAGCCTTCAGTAGACAAGACCGCTCTCTCCATAGTCGCGCAGCACGTCGCGAGCATGATCGCGCATCAGGTCGGTGTGTACTTCTATGCCGCGCTTGCGCAGCTCGCCGGCCCAGTCGGCCGGCAGCGGGCCTTCGTCGAAGCCGGCCAGCGTCTGCACGTCGTCGGCGCGCGCGGCGATCAGCAGCTCGTCGATGCCGGCCCAGATCAGCGCGCCGTAGCACATCGAACAGGGCTGGGCCGACGTGGCCAGGGTGATGCGTTCGCCGCCCTGGTTGAGGCGGAAGCTCTGCATTCGCTGCTGGCTGGTCGCCAGCGCCATCACTTCGGCGTGCGCCACCGAGCAGTTGTGCGGCACCACGCGGTTCACGCCCACGCCCACCAGCCGGCCCGATTCGGTGAACACCGCCGCGCCGAACGGTCCGCCGCTGCGGTGGTCGACGTTGCGGCGCGACAGCTGGATCGCCAGGGCGATGCGGCTGTCGGCATCCGGGTAGCTGCGGTTGGCATCCACTTCATCGTGGATCCAGGCCGGCAGCGTGAGGTGGAGCTGCTGGTAGATCACTCAGCCACCGGCCTTGGCGGCCCAGGTGTCGCGCAGGGTGACGGTGCGGTTGAATACCGGCCTGCCGGGCGCGTGGTCGCGGCGGTCGGCGGTGAAGAAGCCCAGGCGTTCGAACTGCAGGCTGGTTTCCGGCGCGAGCGCAGCGGCCGAAGGTTCGACGTAGCCGCGCACGATGCGCACCGAATCGGGGTTGAGGTGGTCGCGGTAGGTCTTGCCCGCTTCGTCCTTGTCCGGGTCGGGCACGCTGAACAGGCGGTCGTACAGGCGCACTTCGGCCTCGACGGCGGTGGCGGCGGCGACCCAGTGGATGGTGCCCTTGACCTTGCGGTCGGCGCCCGGCAGGCCGGCGCGGGTTTCGGGGTCGAGCGTGCAGTGCACGGCGACCACGGCATCGCCTTCCTTCACCACGTCGGTGCACCTGACGATGCCGACGCCGCGCAGCCGCACTTCGCCGCCCGGCACCAGGCGGTGGAAGCCCTTGGGCGGCACTTCCATGAAGTCTTCGCGCTCGATCCACACATCGCGCGAGAACGGCACGTCACGCTCGCCGAACTCCGGATTCTTGGGGTGGTTGGAGAAGCGCAGCACTTCGGCATGGCCGGCGGGCAGGTTGGTGATGACCAGTTTGACCGGGTCCACCACGGCCATGCGGCGCGGCGACGCCGAGTCCAACACTTCGCGGATGCAGCCTTCGAGCACCGAAAAATCAATCAGCGAGTTCTGCTTGCTGATGCCGACGCGGTCGGCCAGCAGGCGCAGCGCCGCCGGCGGGCAGCCGCGGCGGCGCAGGCCCTGCAGGGTGGGCATGCGCGGGTCGTCCCAGCCCGACACCAGGCCTTCTTCCACCAGGGTGAGAAGCTTGCGCTTGCTCATCACGGTGAAGTTGATGTTCAGGCGCGAGAACTCGATCTGGCGCGGCTTGGTGGCCGGCACCGCGAAGCCGGCGTCCAGCAGCGGCTGGTACAGCTCCGGGTGGCCGACCAGGTCCACGTGGTCCACGCACCAGTCGTACAGCGGGCGGTGGTCCTCGAACTCCAGCGTGCACAGCGAGTGCGTGATGCCTTCCAGCGCGTCGCTCAGGCAGTGCGCGTAGTCGTACATCGGGTAGATCGGCCAGGCATTGCCGGTGTTCTGGTGCTCGACGTGCTTGATGCGGTAGATGGCCGGGTCGCGCAGGTTGATGTTGCCGCTGGCCATGTCGATCTTCACGCGCAGGGTGCGCGCGCCGTCGGGGAACTCGCCGGCGCGCATGCGCGTGAACAGGTCGAGGTTCTCTTCGACGCTGCGGTCGCGGAAGGGCGAGTTGCGGCCCGGCTCGGTCAGGGTGCCGCGGTATTCGCGCACCTGTTCGGCGTCGAGGTCGCAGACGAAGGCCTTGCCGTCCCGGACCAGCTTGAGCGCGCTGCGGTAGAACACCTCGAAATAGTCGGAGGCGTGGCGCAGCTCGGCCCAGGCGAAGCCCAGCCAACGCACGTCTTCCTTGATAGCCTCGACGTACTCGGGGTCTTCCTTGGCCGGGTTGGTGTCGTCGAAGCGCAGGTTCACCGGGCCGCCGAACTCCAGGCCGATGCCGAAGTTCAGGCAGATCGCCTTGGCGTGGCCGATGTGCAGGTAGCCATTGGGCTCGGGCGGGAACCGGGTGCGGATGGCGGCGTGCCTGCCCGAGGCCAGGTCCTCGCGGATGATCTGGCGGATGAAGTCGTTCTTCTCGCCAACGGCGGCGTCGATCGGGGCGGGCGTGGAGGTCATGCGTCCAGCGGGGGTGGCGGGGAGGTCGCCCAGTTTACCGGCTCCCGGCCCCCGAGCGGCTCCAGGCCGAACCAAGGCCGGCGCGCGAGTATAGAATCGGGCCGCCGGGGGGCGATTCGCTGTTGACTGGGGAGATGACGCTTGCACAGCTTGCGAGCCCGACTGATCGGATGGCTGGCCTTGATGGCGCTGGCCTGCGTGGGCCTGCCCCTCCATGCCGCGCCACCCCCCGCTTTCGAACTGGCGGTGATGGACACCCCGGTCGGCACCACCCTCGACGACATCCTGAGCGGTCGGGCCCAGCCCGGCTTCACGCCGGTGCTGACGCCGGGCCTTCAGTTCAACGCACGCGAGGGCCGCGTGCTGTGGGTCCGCATCCGCACCGATCTGCCGCCGGCCCCCGATGGCGGCTGGCGCCTGGGCATCAACCGCCTGCCGCTGGACCGGATCACGCTGGCGGTGCCGCCGACCGGAGCCAAGATTGGCGAGGCGAGCTTCTTCTCGCTGCGGCCCCAGGGCATGCCCTGGCCCGCCGACTACTTCCTGCCGCTGCCGACGGAGATGTCGGGTCCCAGCACCTTCTACCTCCAACTCGAGGGCCGCGTGCGTGGCGGGCTGCACCTGAGCCTGCAGGACGCCAGCAGCGCCCGGACCGACGAAGCGGCCGCCCAGCGCTTCTTCCGCTTCGTGTACGGCCTGCTGCTGGGCGTGGTGGCGCTGTCGCTGGTGCGCCACCTGGAGGAGCCGCGGTCGGGCGCCCTGGCCGTCGGCGGCGCGGCGCTGGCGACCTGGCTGGCCTGCATGGGCATCAACGGCCATGTGTATTCCTTGCCTGAAGTGGCGGCGCTGTCCAGGCTGGGCGCCGTGGTGCCGCAGGCGCTGCTGCTGCTGGGCGCCGGGCCGCTCGTGCTGGCCAGCTGGCACTACAGCGGCCTTTCCAAGTCCGCACCGGCGCTGGTGCCCTGGATGCGCGGGTTGGGCTGGCTGCTGGTCGGGGCTTCGGGTTACGGCCTGGTGGTGTCGAGCACGCCGCCGCACGCGGTGCAGCTCATGGCGTGGGTGGGCTATGCAGTCGCGGGCCTGGCTTGCCTGCTGATGCTGCGGCTCGATGCGCGCGGCCATCGCTGGCTGGCGATCCTCGCTCTGCTGGCCACGGCGGGCGCGGTGCTGCTGCGGCAGTTGGTGCATGCCCAGGTGGTTCCCGCCACGCTGTTCAACCTCTATGGCTGGCAGCTCTTGCTGGCCATCACCATCGCGCTTTTCCTGTTGATGCCGTGGGTGCGCGCCCGGATGCAGCGCTGGGCCCAGCACAAGCGTTCGCAGGTGCCCGAGCCCACGGCCGAGGAAAAAATCGCGCTGGCGCGCGAGCGCTTGGTCGAAAGCCTGCAGGCCGGCCTGGCCAATGCCGGCGACGGCGACCTGAAATGGATTGCCTTCCGGCGCCTGCTCGATGGCCTCAAGCCGGTGCTTTCGCAGACGTCGGCCGCCGTGGTGGCGATGCACTTCCACGGCGAGGACCTCCTGCAGGTCGAGCCGCGGGATGCCGAGGACCGCTACCGGGAGCTGCTGTCGCAGCGCGCCACCCTGCTCAAGAACCTCAGCCGCCTGCGCGCGCCACAGCAGGTGGGCATCGACTTCGACGGCCCCGACGGCCCACTGCAGCAGGTACAGCTGGCGGTCATCCCGCTGCCCATTCCAAAGCCGGGCTGGGGCGCGCTGCTGGTTGAACGCCGCGCCGACGTCACTTACACCGATGCCGAGTTGGCGCTGTGCGCCGAGTTCGCCGCGGTGGCGATCGTCGCGGGTGACGAGGCCGCGACCACGGTTACCGTGCGCCGCACCGCCGACAACGATCCGGCCACCGGTCTGCTGCGCTCCGAGCCGCTGATGCGCCAGTTGGCCAAGCTCATCGACACGTCCCGGCAAAAGCAGCAGCCGCTGAGCGTGCTCTGGATCAGCATCGACCAGCTGCCGAAGGTGCGCGAGGCCGGCGGGGAAGTAGCCGCCGCGGCCGCCCTGCGCCCGGTCGCCGACCTGCTGCGGGAAGAGGCGGATTACGGCGACGTGGTGGGCCGTTCCGGCCCGGAAGGCTTCCTGGTGCTGGCTCCGGGCAAGGCGCTGCTCAGGGCGCGCGACTATGCCGAGAAGCTGCGTGCCGCCGTGACACGGCTGGCCGTCGATCCCCGGGTCAGCGTTGGGCTGACGGTCAGCATCGGCATCGCCCAGTCGGGCCCGAACGAGCGCGAGGCGACGGCCTTGGTGGAGCGCGCCGGGCGCGTCGCCCAGATTGCCAACAAGAACGGCGGCAACCAGATCTTCAGCTGACCCCACTCCACGCCAAGGACGGACGCCATGGCAACCACGCTGGTCATCGGCAACAAGAATTATTCATCATGGTCACTGCGGCCCTGGCTGCTGCTGCGCCACCACGGCGTGGCCTTCACCGAAGTGCGGCTGCTGCTGGACACGCCCGGTTTCCACCAACAGGTTGGGCGCTGGTCGCCCAGCCACCGGGTGCCGGTGCTGCACGATGATGACCTGGTGGTCTGGGATTCACTGGCCATCTGCGAATACGCCAACGAGCGCTGGCTCGAGGGCAAGGGCTGGCCGGCCGACATCGCCCAGCGCGCGGTTGCCCGCTGCGCCGCGGCCGAGATGCATTCGGGCTTTGGCGCGCTGCGCAGCCAACTGCCGATGAACGTGCGGCGGCAGCCGCGGCTGCCGCACTGGGACGCCCAGGCCGGCGCCGACATCGCCCGCGTCCAGCAGGTCTGGCACGACCTGCGCACGCGCTCGGGCAATGGCGGGCCCTATCTGTGCGGCGAGCACTTCGGCATCGTGGACGCGATGTTCGCGCCGGTGTGCCTGCGTTTCCGCGGCTACGGCGTGCCGCTCGACGCCACCGCCACGGCCTACCTGCGCGCCATCTTCGCGCTGCCGGCGATGCTGGAATGGGAAGCGGCCGCGCTGGCCGAAACCGAACGGGTGGCGTCGGATGAGGCCTGAGGCCTTGGCGGATTTCACCGCACTGATCCGCGACGTGCCGGACTTCCCGCGGCCCGGCATCCTGTTCAAGGACATCCTGCCGCTGCTGGCCGACGGGCGCGGCTTCGCTGCCGCCGTCGCGGCGATGTCGGCGCCCTGGCGCACGGCGGACGTGGCGGCCGTCGCGGGCGTGGAGGCGCGCGGCTTCATCCTGGGCGCGGCGATGGCGCGCGAACTGGGCGTCGGCTTCGTGCCGATCCGCAAGCCGGGCAAGTTGCCCGGGGCAGTGCATGAGGTGGCCTACGACCTCGAGTACGGCAGCGACCGGCTGCAGGTGCAGCAGGGCGCGCTGGCCGCGGGTGAGCGCGTGCTGCTGGTGGACGACGTGCTGGCGACGGGCGGCACCCTGCTCGCCGCCGCCAGGCTGCTGGCCAACCTGCGGGTGGAGCTGCTGGGGGCGTCAGTGCTGGTGGAGCTGGCGGCGCTGGGCGGCCGTGCGCGCTGGCGCGATGCCTCGCCCGTGCTGGCGACGCTGGTCTACTGACTCAGAACGACGAAAGCGCGCACACGTAGATCAGTTCGCAGGCGCCGGCGCCGGAATCCTCGCGGGTGGTCGAACTGCGCCACACGGCGTCGTCGCGCCGCGCCTCCACCAGCCAGCCCTGCAGGCGCACGGTCTGGTCGGGCCGCACGCGCGACAGCGCCTGGGCCACCGTTTCGTTCGCCGGGATCAGGTGCATGTTGGCGCTGGAGCGGATGATTTCGCCCAGCGGCAGCGGCGGACCCTCGGCGCCCCAGCGGTAGTGGTACCAGCGCCCGGACTGGGAAATGTCGAGGCGTCGGTACACCGCCGGGTTGGCCATGCCGTTCCAGCCCAGGGCCAGGTCGGTGGGCGACAGTGCGGCGCCGGCGTCGAAACGGTAGTCTTCGCGCCCGAGAACGCGCGCTTCCAGGCTGAAGCCCGCCAGCGGCGACACGGTGTATTCGCCGTGCAAGAACGGCTGCATGCGGGCCGGCACGCCCGTCTGCAGCGGCTCGATCGCAGAGGCGGGCGGCGGCAGTTCGCAGGAAAACGACGATTGCCCCGGAAGCGGCTGCGCCACCGGCGTGGACGCGCCGCGGTTGGCCGCCCACAGCAGGGCGGCCAGGGTGGCGGCGAGCAGGATCCAGATCCAGCGCGGCACGTCGGGCCTGCGCTCAGCCAGCCAGGTCCGTGAGCGCACGCTGGAACCGATTGGCGTGCGAGCGTTCCGCCCGCGCCAGCGTCTCGAACCAGTCGGCGATCTCGTCAAAGCCCTCGTCGCGCGCGATCCTGGCCATGCCCGGGTACATCTCCGAATACTCGCGTGTCTCGCTGGCGATGGCCGACCTGAGGTTGCTGGCGGTATCGCCGAAGGGCAGGCCGTTGGCCGGGTCGCCGCAGGATTCCAGGTACTCGAGGTGGCCATGCGCGTGGCCGGTCTCACCTTCGGCGGTGGACCGGAACACCGACGCCACGTCGCTGAAGCCTTCGACGTCGGCCTTCTGCGCGAAATACAGGTAGCGCCGGTTGGCCTGCGCCTCGGTGGCGAAGGCGGCCTTGAGGTTTTCTTCGGTCTTGGAACCCTTGAGCGTCATGGCGAGGTCTCGTGGCGATGGCGGTGGGATGGCCCGGTCGCGCCAGGGTCCGATGCCAGCATATTCCCCGGCCGCGATCCGGTGCAGTAGATAGCTCCGCGCATCCCGACGGCCGGGCCGAACGGCGCGATGCAGGGTCGGCGGGCGGGCGTCGCCGGCCGCTCCGCCGGGCGTCAGGAAATCACTTCCCTGGGCGGATCGAGCAAACCCGGCGGCAGGTCGCGCAGCACCGCAGCCAGTTCGTGCAGGAAGGCGCCCATGGCCGACGTCTTGCGCCAGACCATCGCCATGCGGCGGCTGGGCGGCGGGTCCCGGAAGGCCAGCAGCCGGATGTTCTCCGACGGCGACACCGGCGGCTTCACCGCCAGCATCGGCAGCAGCGTCACGCCGACGCCGGCGGCCACCATCTGCCGCAGCGTCTCGAGGCTGGTGGCGCGGAACCCTTCCTTCTCACCGGCGCCCGCGAAGTGGCAAACCTCCAGCGCCTGGTCGCGCAGGCAGTGGCCCTCCTCGAGCAGCAGCAGGTGCTGGTCGCCCAGGTCGGACAGGCGCAGGTTGCGGTGGCTGGCCAAGGGGTGGCCCTCGGGCACGGCGAGCAGGAACGGTTCCTCGAACAGGAACTCGGTTTCCAGCCAGTCTTCGTGCAGCGGCATGGCGAGCACCGCGGCGTCGAGCTTGCCGTCGCGCAGCATATGCAGCACGGCCTCGGTTTTTTCCTCGACCAGCAGCAGTTCCAGGCGCGGGAACCGTGCCCGGATGCGCGGTACCACGTGCGGCAGCAGGTAGGGCCCCAGCGTCGGGAACAGCCCCAGGCGCACGCTGCCGGCTTCCGGGTCGCTGGTGCGGCGGGCGGTTTCGCGCATCTGGTCCACTTCGGCCAGCACGCGGCGGGCGCGGGTGGCGATGTCGCGGCCGGCGGCGGTCAGCATGACGTGGCGGGGTGCGCGTTCGACCAAGGCGACGCCCAGCTCTTCCTCCAGCTTCCTGATTTGCGTTGAAAGCGTGGGCTGGCTGACGTGGCAGGCTTCGGCGGCCTTGCCGAAGTGAAGGGCTTCGGCCAGGGCGACGAGGTAGCGCAGATCGCGGAGGTTCATGGCGATTGGTATAGCCTATGAAAAAGCCGGAAGCAATATTGCACTGCCGCATAAAACGCCGATTTCAATAGTCATTAACTATTGAGACGATAGAATCAATCGAATTTACCTTCACATAGCTGCCGCCTATGATGGCGCATCGTTCAATTCACCTTTCCAACCACCGAGGATCCTCCCCATGTCCCTGATCAACACCGAAATCAAGCCGTTCAAGGCCAATGCCTTCCACAACGGCAAGTTCATCGAAGTCTCCGACGCCACCCTGAAGGGCAAGTGGTCGGTGATCGTCTTCATGCCGGCCGCCTTCACGTTCAACTGCCCGACCGAGGTCGAGGACGCGGCCGACAACTACGCCGAGTTCGAGAAGATGGGCGCCGAGGTCTACATCGTCACCACCGACACCCATTTCTCGCACAAGGTCTGGCACGAGACTTCGCCCGCCGTGGGCAAGGCCCGCTTCCCGCTGGTCGGCGACCCGACCCACCAGCTCACCCGCGCCTTCGGCGTGCACATCGAGGAAGAAGGCCTGGCCCTGCGCGGCACCTTCGTCATCAACCCCAACGGCGTCATCAAGACCGCCGAAGTGCATGACAACGCGATCGCCCGCGACATGAAGGAAACCGTGCGCAAGCTCAAGGCCGCTCAGTACGTGGCCGCCCATCCGGGCCAGGTGTGCCCGGCCAAGTGGAAGGAAGGCGAGAAGACCCTCGCGCCGTCGCTGGACCTGGTCGGCAAGATCTGAGTCGCAGGCTTTTGCCCCAGCGGCCGGCGCCCCGTGCGCCGGCCGCTGCATCAAGCGCCTTCCCCCGTTTTCACTTCCCGGAGCTCCCCCATGCTCGACCAGACCCTCAAGGCCCAGCTGCAGGCCTACCTTGAAAAGCTCGTGCTGCCGATCGAACTGGTGGCCTCGCTCGACGACGGCGAAAAGTCGCAGGAACTCTGGGCGCTGCTGTCCGAGATCGCGCCGCTGTCGGACAAGATCCGCCTGGAGCGCCGCGACGACGACGCCCGCCGCCCGTCCTTCGCCATCCAGCGCGTCGGCACCGACATCGGCGTGCGCTTCGCCGGGTTGCCGATGGGCCACGAGTTCACCTCGCTGGTGCTGGCACTGCTGCAGGTCGGCGGCCATCCGTCCAAGGCCGCGCAGGACGTGATCGAACAGGTGCAGGCGCTGGACGGCGACTACCTGTTCGAAAGCTACTTCTCGCTGTCGTGCCAGAACTGCCCGGACGTGGTGCAGGCCCTGAACCTGATGAGCGTGCTGAACCCGCGCGTCCGGCACGTGGCGATCGACGGCGCCCTGTTCCAGGACGAAGTGGAGTCGCGCCAGGTGATGGCCGTGCCCAGCATCTTCCTCAACGGCGAGCCGTTCGAGCAGGGCCGCATGAGCCTGGAGCAGATCGTCGCCAGGCTCGACGTCGGCGCCGAGCAGCGTGCGGCGGCGAAGATCTCCGGCAAGGGCGCGTTCGACGTGCTGATCGTCGGCGGCGGCCCGGCCGGCGCCTCGGCGGCGGTGTATGCGGCGCGCAAGGGCATCCGCACCGGCATCGTGGCCGAGCGTTTCGGCGGCCAGCTGCTCGACACGCTGGGCATCGAGAACCTGATTTCCGTCGCCCACACCGAGGGTCCGAAGCTGGTGTCGGTGCTTGAGCAAAACGTGCGCGAGTACGACGTGGACGTGATGGACCTGCAGCGCGTGGAAAAGCTGGTGCCTGCGGCGACGCCGGGTGGACTGGTCGAACTGCAGCTGGCCAACGGCGCTTCGGTGAAGTCGCGCACGGTGGTGCTGTCCACCGGCGCGCGCTGGCGCCAGATGAACGTGCCGGGCGAAAACCTCTACCGCAACAAGGGCGTGGCCTATTGCCCGCACTGCGACGGCCCGCTGTTCAAGGGCAAGCGCGTGGCGGTGATCGGCGGCGGCAACTCCGGCGTCGAGGCGGCGATCGACCTGGCCGGCGTCGTCGCGCACGTCACCCTGGTGGAGTTCGACGCGCAGCTGCGCGCCGACGAGGTGCTGCAGCGCAAGCTGCGCAGCCTGGCCAACGTCAGCATCGTGGTGAACGGCCAAAGCACCGAAGTGCGCGGCGACGGCCAGAAGGTCACGGCCCTGGCCTACACCGATCGCGTCGGCGGCGCCCAGCACGTGGTCGAGCTCGAGGGCATCTTCGTGCAGATCGGCCTGCTGCCCAACACCGAATGGCTCAAGGGCACGCTGGCGCTGTCGCCGCGCGGCGAGATCATCATCGACGACCGCGGCCAGACCTCGGTGCCGGGCGTGTTCGCCGCGGGCGACGCCACCACGGTGCCGTACAAGCAGATCGTGATCGCGATGGGCGCCGGCTCCACCGCTGCGCTGGGCGCCTTCGACCACCTGATGCGTTCGGCGGTGCTGCCGCAGGCCCAGGTCGAGACGGCCTGAGCCGCGGTCAGGGCAGGCCGAGGAAGCGCAGGGTTTCGGCCAGCGCCGGCGAGGCTTCCTCGCGGCGCAGGCTCAGCAGAATGCCGATGTGGCCCGTGCCCGGGATGGCCACGTAGCGCGCGCTGGACCCCGCGGCGGCAAGCTTCGCCTGCAGCCGCTCACTGTTGAGCGCCCAGACGATGCGGTCCTTGCGGCCGTGCAGCAGCAGGAAGGGCGGCTCGTCGCCGTCCGCGAAGTTCACCGGCTGGCTGCGCGGCCACTGGGCCTGCTCGCCGAACACTTCCCACAGCTCCGGATCGGTCAAGGGCAAAAAATCATAGGGTCCCGCCAGTGCCACCACCCCGGCGAGATCGCGCGGCACCAGGCCCACCGACGCCAGGTAGCGGCCGTCGGTGGCCAGCAGCGCCACCATGTGCGCCCCGGCCGAGTGGCCCATCACGAACACCCGGCCGGGATCCCCGCCCAGGCGCGTGGCGTTTTCCCTCGCCCAGGCGACGGCGCGCGCGGTGTCGTACATGAAGTCGGGGAAGGCGTTGCCGGGCGCTTTGCGGTAGTCGGGCACCAGCACCAGCGCGCCGGCCCGGGCCAGCCGCTGGCCGACGAAGCGGTAGCCCTCGCGATCACCGTCGCGCCAGCTGCCGCCGTGCAGGAACACCACCACCGGCGGCAGGGCCGCCGTGGGCGCGGGGCGATGTACGTCCAGGGACAGCTGGTGGGCGGGATCGTAGGTTTCGCTGGTGATCCGCGCATCGTCGACGCCGACGTTGATGGCGCGGTAGTAGACGCCGCCGCAGCCACCGAGGGTCGCGCAGGCCAGCAGGGCAATCAGGAACCGCATGGGCAGGCCCGGGGCAGGAAGACAGGGCTATCATGGGGCCGGCCCCGTAAGGAACGCGTCATGAGCCCCCCCGAGCCTGCCGTCCCGAGCGACACCGAGCGCCTGTTCGCCGCCATCCCCGAGCGCAACACCGGCGACTGCCTGCTGCGCACGATGCAGCAGCACCACGTGCAGCTGTCGACGATGGCCGACACCAAGGCCAACATCATCATCACCATGTCGTCGATCGTGCTGACGCTGGTGCTGGGTCGCCTGAACGATCCGGTGCTGCGCACCGCCTCGCTCACCCTGGCCGCGTTCACGCTGCTGGCGCTGCTGCTGGCGGTGCTGGCGGTGCTGCCCAAGTACCGGCCGCTCAAGCTTGAGAACGGCGCCATTCCCTCACAGTTCAACCTGATGTTCTTCGGCCACTTCGCCGAACTTACGCGCGAACGCTTCCTGACCGAAATCGCCGGCGCGCTCAAGTCCGACGGCTCGGTCTACGAGACCATGGCGCGCGACACCTATGCGCTGGGCTGGTACCTGGCGCACCACAAGTATCGCTACCTGCGGCTGTCCTACATCTTCTTCCTCGCCGGGTTCCTGCTTGCCTGCTTCGTGCAGGGATGGCAGCTGCTGGCGCACTGACGGTGACGACGCTGGCCAACGCCATTCGCGATGCCGCGTCCCGGCTGCCCGGCGACGAGGCGCGGCTGGAGGCCGAACTGCTGCTGGCGCATGCGCTGGACCGGCCGCGCAGCTGGTTCTACGCGCACGCCGGCGACCTGCTGGAGCCGCGTGAGGCCAACGCCTTCGCCGCCCTGTTGCGCCGTCGCGAAGGCGGCGAGCCGGTGGCGCAGATCACCGGCCACCGCGGCTTCTGGTCGCTCGAACTGGCGGTGACCGCCGACACGCTGATCCCGCGCCCCGAAACCGAGCTGCTGGTGGAGCTGGCGATTGATCGCCTGCCGCGCAGCGAGCCGCGGCGCGTGCTCGACCTGGGCACCGGCACCGGCGCGATCGCGCTGGCCATCGGCAGCGAGCGGCCACTGGCCGACGTCACGGCGGTGGACGCCAGCCAGGCCGCGCTGGACGTCGCGCGCGACAACGCCGTGGAGGCCGGGTTGACGCTGCGCCTGCTGCCCAGCGACTGGTTCTGCGCAGTCGCGGGTGAAACCTTCGACCTGATCGCCAGCAACCCGCCCTACATCGCCGACGGCGACCCGCACCTGCAGCAGGGCGACCTGCGCTTCGAGCCCCGCGCCGCGCTGGCCTCCGGCCCCGACGGCCTGGACGCGATCCGGGTGATCGCGCGCGACGCGCCCGCGCACCTGGTACCCGGCGGCTGGCTGCTGGTAGAACACGGCCATGAGCAGGGCCCGGCGGTGCGTGCGCTGTTCTCAGCCGCCGGCCTGCACTCGGTGGCCACCGAGCGCGACCTCGAGCGCCGCGACCGCGTGACGCTGGGCCGCCGCCCAGCCGCCTAGTCCGCCACGCGCAGCTGCACGCGGCGGTTGAGTGCGCGCCCGGCCTCGCTGCCGTTGTCGGCCACGGGCCGCGATTCGCCCAGGCCTTCCGAAGAAAGCCGCGCGGCATCGATTCCCTTCGCCGCCAGCCACTGCATCACCGCTGCCGCGCGGCGCTCCGAAAGCCCCTGGTTGTAGGCGTCCTCGCCTTCGCTGTCGGTGTGGCCCGCCAGCACCAGGCGCAGCGCCGGGTCGGCCGTCAGCACGCCCAACACCTGCTGCAGCGTGGCTTCGGACTCGGGCTTGAGCGTGGCCTTGGCCGTGTCGAAGTAGATGCCGTAAAGATTGGCCTCGCCTTCGCGCGCGAGTTGGCCGGCCAATGATTCGCTGTCATTGCCCAGCGGCGCCAGCTCCAGCATCACGTCCACGGCCTGGCCGTCCTCGAGGTCGCTGGCTTCGCTGTCGCCGGTGTAGCCGGGCTTGCTGCCGCTGGTGACCACCATGCCGGCCGGCACCTGGCGCAGTTCGAACCGGCCCTGCGCGTCGGTGAGCGCCTGCCGCACGTTGGCGGCCGACACCAGCACGCCGGGCAGGGGTTCGCCCGAGCCCGCGGCCACCGCGGTGCCGCGCACGGTGCCCGAATAGCCATAGCCCTTGGGATTCACCAGCAGCCGCGCGAAGTCGAAGGCGAAGCCGTCGCCGGCGTCGTGGTCGGGGTCGTCGATGCGGATCTCTAGCTTGCCGTCGGCCAGCAGGTCCAGGTACTCGGGCAGCAGCTGGATGGTCAGCAGCTTGCCGATCGGGCCGGTCTGGTCCAGCGAGTTCAGCACGACGGGCAGGTCGGTGGTTTCGCGGCCGTCGAGCCAGGCGCGGAAGCGGCTGCCCATGCTGCGCGACTGGAAGTCATCGACGAACAGCTGCAGCGCGGCCGACTTCACCTCCAGGCCCTGCAGGTCGAACGACAGCACCAGCGGCCTGGGCTTGTTGCCGGGGCGGGACGTTTCATAGGTGTAGCCGTCGCGCGCGCCAGTGCCGGCACCGTAGCCACTGACCACCATGATGCGGTCGGTGCCCGAGGGATCGTCCGCCTCGGGCTGGTAGGGGAAGGCGTGCGCCGGGGTGGACCGGCCGCTGAAGGGCGTGAAGCCCTCGGGCCAGCCGAAGCCAAGGTTGTCGATGTCGCCCAGTTGCACCACCAGGTCGGCCTCGGCGCCGCCGCGGGTGGTGGCGCTGGCTTGTTGCCAGCTGTCGTCGGTGGCGGCGTGGCCCGCGGTGGCGACGGCCGCGATCAGCGCGGCGGCGAAGAAGCGTAGGCGTCGCATGGGCGTTCCCCGGCCTTGGGTGACGCCACGCACTCTAGCAAAGCGCCGCGCGGGCGGCGCGCCGGCCTCAGCCGATCACGGCCCGCGACGCCGGGGCCGCGAGCGACGGCCAGCGCTGCAGCAGGGCGGCGCGGATGCCGTCGGCGTCCAGGCCGGCTTCGGCCAGCAGGTGCTCGCGGCTGGCGTGTTCCTGGTAACGGTCGGGCAGGCCCAGGTGCAGCACCGGCAGGGTGATGCCCTCGGCGGACAGCAGTTCGGCCACGCCGCTGCCGGCGCCGCCCATCACCGCGTTGTCCTCGATGGTGGCGAAGCCCTGGTGGCTGGCCGCCAGTTCAAGCACCAGCGCGCGGTCGAGCGGCTTCACGAAGCGCATGTTCACCACCGTCAGGCCGAGTTCCCGGCCGACTTTCTCCACCGCCGGCAGCAGCGCGCCGAACGACAGCAGGGCCAAGCCGGCGCCGCGCTGGCGCAGTTCGGCCTTGCCGACCGGCAGTGTGTCGAGCGAGGACTGCACCGCCACGCCCGGGCCGGTGCCGCGCGGATAGCGCACCGCGGCCGGGCCGGCGTGCCGGAAGCCGGTGCTCAGCATCTGCCGGCATTCGTTTTCGTCGGCCGGCGCCATCAGCACCATGTTGGGGATGCAGCGCAGGAAACTCAGGTCGAAGCTGCCCGAATGCGTCGCGCCGTCGGGGCCGACCACGCCGCCGCGGTCAACCGCGAACAGCACGTCCAGGTCCTGCACCGCCACGTCGTGGATCAGCTGGTCGTAGCCGCGCTGCAGGAAGGTCGAATAGATCGCCACCACCGGCTTGGCGCCTTCGCAGGCCATGCCGGCCGCCAGCGTGACCGCGTGCTGTTCGGCGATGGCGACGTCGAAGTAGCGCTGCGGGAATTCCTTGCTGAAGCGCACCAGGCCCGAGCCTTCGCGCATCGCCGGGGTGATGCCCATCAGCGAATCGTCGGCGGCGGCCATGTCGCACAGCCAGTCGCCGAATACCTGCGTGTAGGTCACCTTCGCCGGTGCGGCCTTCTTGACGATGCCCACGCTGGGGTCGAAGGGGCCGACCGCGTGGTATTCGATCTGGTCACCTTCGGCGCGCTCGTAGCCCTTGCCCTTGGTGGTGATGATGTGCAGCAGCTGCGGGCCCTTGAGGCCCTTGAGCGTCTTGAGGGTGGCGAGCAGCGCCGGCACGTCGTGGCCATCGATCGGGCCGGTGTAGTGGAAGCCCATTTCCTCGAACAGCGTGGACGGCACGAACATGCCCTTCCAGTGCTCTTCCCAGCGGCGCATGAAGCGTGCGGCGGGGCGGCGCTTGTCGCCCAGCAGCTTCTTGCCGCCCTCGCGCAGCGCGTTGAGCGTGCGGCTGCCGGACAGGCGGCCGAGCATGCGCGTCAGGCCGCCGACGTTCTCGGAAATGGACATCCGGTTGTCGTTGAGCACCACCAGCAGGTTCGGCTCGGGGTCCATGCCGCCGCCGTGGTTGAGCGCCTCGAAGGCCATGCCGGCGGTCATCGCGCCGTCGCCGATCACGGCCACCACCTTGCGCTCGTCGCCCTTGGCCTGCAGTGCGATCGCCATGCCCAGCGCGGCCGAGATCGAGGTCGAGCTGTGGCCGACGCCGAAGGTGTCGTACGGGCTTTCCTCGCGACGCGGGAACGGCGCCACGCCGTCCTTCTGTTTCACCGTGTGGATGGTGTCGCGGCGGCCGGTCAGGATCTTGTGCGGGTAGCACTGGTGGCCGACGTCCCACACCAGGCGGTCCACGGGGGTGTCGAACAGGTAATGCAGGGCCACCGTGAGTTCGATCACGCCCAGGCCGGCGCCGAAATGGCCGCCAGACTGGCTGACGGCGTCGATCAGGTAGCCGCGCAGTTCTTCCGCTATGGCGGGGAGTTCGGCTTCCGGGAACTCGCGCAGGTCGGCGGGAACGGCGATGCGGGACAGGCGCGGGTAGCGCTGGGAATCCATCAGGGCTCAGGCGTTGGGACAGGTGCAAATTGTCCGGCACGCGCCGCGCGGGGGCAAGGCGAACCGTTCGCAGCGTTCAGGTAGCGCTGACGCGCGGCGACCGGGGCCGCCGGGCGAGGCTCAGCGGCGGAACCTGCCCAGCAGGCCGCCCTTGCCGCTGTCGACCGAGGTGGGCGCGGCGGCGTCGGGCTCGGCGGCGCCGCTGGCGAGGCAGGCGTTCACGTAGTCGATCACCTCACCCAGCGGCGTGCTGCTGAGTTCGGCGATCTCGGTGAGGCTGGCGGGGCCCTTCATCATCACCGTGGCGATGCGGAAGTGCTTGGGGAACTCCCGCTCGGTCTGCGGCCACTTGAGCAGCTTGTACTTGTCGTTCGGGCTGAAGCCCGGCATCAGCGCCCCGTTGCCGCTGCTCAGGGCGCACAGCCAGGCCAGCCGAGAGAACGGCTGGCTGCCGCCCGGGGCGGTGGCGAGGGCCTGCAGGTCGGCCGCGGTGACCGGCTGCAGGTCGGTGTCGCGCAGGACGGCGGCGCAATAGGGCAGCAGCGGCTTGAGCGACGGGCCACCGAGGTAGGTCTGGCTGGCCGGGTCCAGCACGAGGTCGGGGGCGCCGGTGAGCTGCAGGCGGACCGGACCCGGCAGCGCGCCGGGGCGCAGCAGGTCGGCAAGGCGCGGTTCGGCGGGGCGCGCGGGCGCCGGCGCTGGCGTCGGAGCCGGAGCCGGTTCGGCAGCGGGCGCGACCGGGGCGGCGGCGCGTTCAATCGGGGGCGTGGCCACCACGATGGGTGCCGGACCTGTCACGCGTTCCGACGCCGGCACTGGTGCAGGTGCCTTGGGCGCCGCCGCTGCGGGCTCGGGCGCGCTGGCCGCGGCGGGCTCCGCGGGCGCACGGCCGTCAATCCTGGACATCAGGTCGGCCAGCGCATCCACCGTGACCGGGCGCGTCAGCACGTAGTCGGTTTCAGCGCGGCCACTGGCGGTGAGGGCCACCAGCACCTGGCCCGAGCCGATGGCCTTCATCAGGCTCATCTGGCCGTACATCGAGTCCATGTCGATCACCAGGACGCCCGCGGCATTTTCCGGCGTCAGCGTCCAATGGTTGCCCAGCCGGGCGTTGGCTTGTTGGAAGGTCGCGGTGACCTGGGCCTCTTCATCGCGGGACAGGCCGGCGAAACAGATGTTGTGATTGCTCATTACTGATGGTCCCCTGGGCACGCCTGCCGTGGGCGACGTGAAGGCAGGCAGTGTCGGCCGCCGGCAAGGGTTCCGTCAAATGGGCTCAGGACGGCCGGCGAGGGTGCTTGGGCAGGTGGTTTTTCAGGAAGGCCATCTGGTCGGCCAGGATGTGGCGGTTCGACAGGATCAGATGCTCCACCCAGCTGGGCCGGTAGGGCACGGCCAGCAGGGGCATGCCTGCCTGCTGCGGCGTGCGGCCACCCTTGCGGGAGTTGCAGTGGAAGCAGGCGCAGACGACGTTCTCCCAAACGTCGCGGCCACCGCGCGACACCGGCATGACGTGGTCGCGGGTCAGCGAGTGCCGTCCGTACTCCTTGCCGCAATACAGGCACAGGTTGGCGTCGCGGGCGAACAGGGCGGTATTGGTGAGCGCCGGCGAGGGCGGCAGCGCCTGCACGCGGGCGTGGCTGCGTGCGGCGACGATGGGGTGGAGTTCGATGATGCTCTGGCGGCCGCTGGCGCGGCTGGTGCCGCCGTGCACGGTCAGGCAGGGATCGCCCAGGGTCCAGGCGACGGCGCCGCGCACGTAAAGGCAGACGGCGTCCTGCCAGTGCATCCAGTCGAGGATCCGGCCGTGGGCATCGAGCGAGAGGACGCGGGGCAGGGCGGTTTCGCGGGCGGAAGCGGGCCCGACCGGGGGGAATGTCGTCCCGGTGCCCACCAGACTCAGATGCGGCGGTGGCGTACCCATCTCAACGGAGCATACGCCTTGCGCATGACAGTTCAAGCCCGGTGCGGGCGGCGCCGGGGGATAGAATCAGCCCACCCTCCCGTTGGCGAGAAACCCATGCGCGGCCTTTACCCGGACATCGAACCCTTCGACAGCGGTTACCTGCAGGTGGACGATCGCCATCGCCTGCACTACGAGCAGTGCGGCAACCCCGACGGCAAGCCGGTGGTGATCCTGCATGGTGGACCGGGCGCCGGCTGCGGTCCGCGCATGCGCCGCTTCCACGATCCGGCGCGCTATCGCATCGTCCTGTTCGACCAGCGCGGCTCGGGGCGATCAACGCCGCATGCCGACCTGAAGGACAACACCACCTGGGACCTGGTGGCCGACATCGAGAAGCTGCGCACGCACCTGGGCATCGCCCGCTGGCAGCTGTTCGGCGGCAGTTGGGGATCGACGCTGGCGCTGGCCTACGCGCAGTCGCACCCGGGCTGCGTGACCGAGATGGTGCTGCGCGGCATCTTCATGCTGCGGCGCTGGGAGTTGGAGTGGTTCTACCAGGAAGGCTGCTCTCGCCTGTTCCCCGACGCCTGGGAAAAATACCTCGCACCCATTCCGGAGGTGGAGCGCCACGACCTGATGAGCGCCTACCACCGCCGCCTAACCTCGCCGGTGGAAGCGGTGCGCCTGGCCGCGGCGCGCGCCTGGTCGGTGTGGGAGGCCAGCACCAGTTTCCTGCGCCAGGACGAGGCCTTCATCAACAGCCACGAAGACGAGCACTTCGCGCTCAGCTTCGCCCGCATCGAGTGCCACTATTTCGTCAACGGCGGCTTCTGGGACGCCGATGACCAGCTGCTGCGCGACGCGCACCGACTGAAGGGCATCCCGGGCGTGATCGCCCACGGCCGCTACGACGTCGTGTGCCCGGTCCAGAATGCCTGGGACCTGCACATGGCCTGGCCGGAATCGAAGCTGGAAATCGCGCCCACCTCTGGCCACTCGGCGTTCGAGGACGAGCTGACCGACATCCTGGTGCGCGCGACCGACGGCTACCGCTGACCCTGTGGGAGGGCCTTCAGGCCCGACGGTTCGTCGCCAGGAGCTTCGGGCCTGAAGGCCCTCCCACAGCTCAGGCCGGGCTGCCGTCCGGATTGCGGTCCAGCAGCCACAGGCCCGCCCACAGCTTCGGGTCCATGGAATAGCCGGCCGCCATCTTGGCGGTGAGCCAGCGCGGGGCATCGGCGACCGGCACTTCGTGCACCGTGATGTTCTCGGTCTCGTCGCCGCCGCCCGAATGCACCCGGGTCAGGCCCCGGGCGCGCACGAAGGCGATCAGTTCGTTGCTCATGCCCGAGCTGGTGGGGCCGACCATCAGCACCTTCACTTCGGCGGCCTGCCAGCCGGTTTCCTCCAGCAGCTCGCGGCGCGCGGCTTCTTCCATCGTGTCGTGGGCGTCGAGGTCGCCGACCAGGCCGGCCGGCATCTCGATGGTCGGGGCGTTCATCGGCACGCGGAACTGCTCGACGAACAGCAGCTTGTCGTCGGGCGTCACGGCGATCACGATCACGGCGCTGCCGGCATTGGTTCGCTCGGCGTACTCCCAGTGGCCGCGCTTCACCAGCCGCAGGTACTTGCCTTCGCACATCGTGGTGGGTTGGTCGGTCATGGCGTGGGTTCCGGGTGTGGGGATCAGGCCGACAGCAGTCGCCGGCGCGTCATGGGGCCGAAGCGCACGTCCTCGCACAGCGCCTCGAGCGCGGCGGCGTCGGGCGCGCGCCGGGTGGCGTCGCCGAGGTCGGCGGGCAGCGGGGCGTTGACGTCGATGGTGGCCAGGCGGCGCGACAACAGTGCGATATCGCGGTGTTCCACCAGCCGCTGCGCGTGCTGGGCGCTGCCGCGCAGGCTCAGGTAGGGCACTTCGGCCACGCGCGCCAGCAGCTCATCGAGGCTGCCGAAGTGCGCCAGCAGGGCCGCCGCGGTCTTGGCGCCGATGCCCGGCACGCCCGGGATGTTGTCGATCGCGTCGCCGGTGAGGCCCAGGTAGTCGGCGATCTGGTGCGCGTGTACGCCGTAGCGCGCCTTGACGCCGTCGGCGCGCCAGCGTTCGTTGCGGGCGTAGTCCCATTGCTCGTCGTCCACGTCCAGCAGCTGCGACAGGTCCTTGTCGGCCGAAATGATCAGGCCGGCGTGGCCGGCGCGCCGCACCTGGCCCAGGGCCGCGCCGATCAGGTCGTCGGCCTCGTAGCGGCCGTCCGAAAGTACCGGCAGGCCGAGCGCGCGGCAGACG
Source organism: Lysobacteraceae bacterium (assembly GCA_031418815.1). Classification (GTDB taxonomy): domain Bacteria; phylum Pseudomonadota; class Gammaproteobacteria; order Xanthomonadales; family Xanthomonadaceae; genus Arenimonas. The sequence goes on along the minus strand of JANOJQ010000137.1, from coordinate 2,996 downwards.
CGCTGGCAGTAGCCGAACTGTCGCTTGAGTTCGTCGGGGGCGGCGTCGCGGTTGGCCTTGTAGGCCGTGTAGATGTCGTTGCGGAAGTTCGAGTCCAGCGACTCGTCGAAGGCGATCGCAATGCGCGTGGGACGGTTGCGTTCCAACAGTTCGAGCAGGAAGCGCGTGAAGCCATGCACGGCGTTGACCGGCCAGCCTTCGCGGTCCTCGAACTCCGGCGGCATCGAGTGCCAGGCGCGGAAGACGTAAAGGCTGGCGTCGACCAGGTGGACGGGGCTGGTCATGGCGTCCAGTCGGACAGCAGTTGGCGTGCGTCGGGGCGCTGGCGTTCGGGTGCAGCGGCGCCGGCGGTGCCGATGTGGATGAAGCCCAGCACGGCCTCGTCGGCCCCGACACCCAGGCGCGCCTTGACCACGGGGTCATAGGCCGGCCAGCCGGTGAGCCACTGCGCGCCGAAGCCCAGCGACTGCGCCGCCTGCAGCAGCGCGAAGCAGACGGCGCCGCCGGAGAGCAGCTGCTCCTGCTCGGGCACCTTGTGGCCGGGCGTGAGCCTGGCTATCACGGTCAGCACCAGTGGCGCATGCGAGAAGCGCAGGCGATCCTTCTCCACCGACGCCTGCGGTGCGGCCGGGTCAAGCTCGAGGCCGCGCGTTGCCAGCATCTCTCCCAGCGCGTGCCGCGCCGGGCCCTGGATGCGCAGGAATCGCCACGGCGCCAACTTGCCGTGGTCCGGCACGCGCACGGCCTCGGCCAGCAGGGCATCGAGCTGAGAGGGCGACGGGCCCGGCTCACCCAGAAGCCGGGATGGCACCGACCGGCGGCGGCGCAGGAAATCGAGTTCGTTCATGACTCCCAGATTACCACCCAGCCCCCTGGATGCTCCGTTGGTGCAATTTGCGAATAGAGTCACAGACGAGGCCAGAAAACGTCCTGCACACTGGCGCCCAGCGCGTAAACCTCCCCCCGGACGTGCCAAGCCCCATGAGCGATCCCTTCCTCCGCAGGCCCGAGTGGCAGCCCAGTCCCGCAAACCGGGACCTGCTTGCCGCGATGCGCCGCCGCACCACCGAACACCTCCAGGCGGTCCTGGCGCGCGTTTTCGCCCGGGCCGACGACTGGCTGTTCGACCTGGCCAAGAAGGACGGCGCTCCCGACGGTTCTCCCTACCTTCACGCCATGCGCTCCCTGCGCACCTCGCGCGCACCGATTGAACGCGGCTTCCGCGACCACCTCGACCAAGGCTTCGTCGCCCTGGAGCGCCAGGGCCTTTTGCTCCCGGCCAAGGCCGACGGTGTCCACGAGCTCGCGCTGGTCGAGGAAAGCGAGCTTGAGGAGCATCTGGCGGCCAACCTGACCGCCGAAGCGGTGATGCGCATCCACGGCACCCAGCTCGACGAGCTCGCGGCCCGCCTCTCGCGACTGTTCGGCATCGCACAGATCGACCCCGCCATCAATCCGGTCAGTGCCATCGGCCTGTCTGGCTATATCCGCGGCGCGCATCGCGACGTGGACGTGCCGGCCGACGTGCGCATGGTGCTGTTCAAGTACTACGAGCGCGAGCTGATCCACGACTTGCGCGACTTGCTCACCGACCTCAATGCCCGCCTCGCCGCCGCCGGTTTCCACCCGCCGGTGGCCCAGAAGCCCGCCGCGCGCCCGCCGCAGCCGCCGCCGATGCAGGCACCGCCGATGTCGCAGGACGGCTACGCCGGCGCCGCGTCCGACTACGGCTACGCCCACGCGGCCCAACAGGCCGCCGCCGCCGCGCCGGAAGACCGCGCCATCTTCGATGCGCTGTTCCAGCTGCTGCACGCCTGGCGCCCCGAACACCAGCAGGGCGGTGCCCGCACGCCGGCGCCGGGCGCCCCCGCGCAGCGCCCGCTTGCGGCGCCGGAGATGATGTCGGTGCTGTCGCTGCTGCAGGGCAGCGTGCCGTCGTCGGTCACCGAAGCCATGCGCCGTCCGGAAGCCTCGTTGGCCGTGCTGCTCAAGAACGAGCTGCTGCAGAGCGCCAGCCGCATCGGGCTGCCGCCCGAGAAGGTCACCATCAGCCAGGACGACGAGGACGCGGTCGACCTGGTCGGCATGCTGTTCGACGTGATGTTCGACGAGCGCGATTTCGAGGAAGGCTCGCGTACGCTGATTTCCCGGCTGGTGGTGCCGTTCGTCAAGGCCGCGGTGATGGACCGCCGGCTGTTCCTCTACAAGACCCACCCGGCGCGCCGCCTGCTCAATTCCCTGGCCGAGGCCTGCGAAGGCAACCGCGGTGAAGGCCCGCAGGAGCGCGAGCTGCTGCAGAAGGCCGAGAACACGGTCGATCGCCTGATCGCCGAGTTCAATGAAGACGTCGCCATCTTCGAGACGCTTGAGCAGGAGCTGCGCGCCTTCCTCGACCAGCACCGCCGCCGCATCGAGCTGGCCGAGCGCCGCGCCGCCGAGGCGCAGCGTGGCCAGGAACGCCTCGAACAGGCCCGCGACCTGGCCGCCAAGGAGCTCGAACAGCGCACCCGCGGCATCAGCCCGACGCCGGCGATGGAGGAGTTCCTGGGTCGTTCCTGGACCCACCACCTGTCCATGATCGCGCTGCGCGAGGGCCCGGAAAGCGGCTCCTGGCAATCGGCGCTCACGCTGGCCGACCGCCTGCTGGCCCTGGTGCCGCGCGAGGGCGGGGTCCCCAAGGCAATCACCGCGTCCATGCAGGCCCTGCGCGAGCCGATCGAAGCGGTGTTGGCAAGCTCGGGCATCACCGGCGAAGCCGCCGCGGACCTGGTGCGCGCCATGGGCGACAGCCTCGAGCTGATGGCGCTTGGCCTCACGCCGCCGCCGGTGGCCGTGGCCGCCGTCGAAAAAGTGGTGGCCTTGCCCGACCGCCGTGCCGGCAGCGTGGCCGCCGACCTCAAGCCGCGGCTCGAGTTGGTGGGTGGCACCGACAACCTCAACGTCAGCGACGGCGACGTCGAGCTGATGCGCCAGCTCAAGGTGGGCACCTGGATCCA
>JANOJQ010000136.1:0-14558 GCA_031418815.1 Lysobacteraceae bacterium | reverse complement strand
AGCGAGGGTCACTGCCTGCGAAATAAAGGCTTCACTGAGCAGGCAGTGACCCTCGCTTCCGGGGTGGCGACGGCGCCGAGCCCCGGACTTGGGAGAAGAACCAAAAAAAAGCGCCGGCGGGAGGCCCGCCGGCGCTGGGGTGTTGCCCGGCCCGGATTACTTGATCAGGCGGAAGATGTAGGGATAGCGGTAGCTCACGCCTTCGTTGGCCTTGATGCCGGCCAGGATCATGAACACCAGCGCCGCGATGCCGATGACGGCCGCCAGCAGGTAGAACAGGAAACCGATCAGGATCACCAGCAGCACCGTGCCCACGATCATCAGGCCCGCCACCACGATCGCGACCGTGATGTTGAAGTTCAGCGCTTCCTTGCCCTGGTCGTCCACGAACGGCATCGTGTCCTTCTTGATCAGCCACACCACCAGCGGACCGAGCACGTTTCCGAACGGAATCAGGAAGCCGATCAGCGCCGAAAGGTGCGCGATCATGCCCCAGGTCTTTTGTTCCTGCGTCAGCTCATTCATTACGTTTCCCCTGCGGTGAACGGCGCCCGCGGCGCCGTTGGCACGGGTAATTTCCGGCCTTGTGAAGACACTGTCAAGGCAAAATGACCGATCAGGCCTCGCCGGCCACCATCATCCGGCCCACCAGGATCGAGCCCACCGCCACGTGCGAGCGGCGGTCCACGTCGGCGCCGACCGCCTCGATGGCCAGGAAGATGTCCTGCATGCGGCCGGCGATGGTGAGCTCGTCGACCGCGTGCGCGATCTCGCCGTGCTCGACCCAGAAGCCGGCCGCGCCGCGGGAATAGTCGCCAGTGACGGTGTTGGCGCCCTGCCCCATCAGTTCGGTGACCAGCAGGCCGCGGCCCATGTCGCGCGCCATGGCCTGCAGCCCGTCGGCATTGGCGGTGACTTCCAGGTTGTGCACGCCGCCGGCGTTGCCGGTGCTCTGCAGCCCGAGCTTGCGCGCCGAATAGCTGCCCAGCAGGTACCGGGCCAGCACGCCGTCGCGCACCAGGTCCGAGTCCACGGTGGCCACGCCTTCGGCATCGAAGGCCGCCGAGCGCAGGCCGCGCGCAAGATGCGGGCGCTCCACCAGGTTGAACCAAGGCGGCAGGATGCGCTTGCCGGCGTGGTCGAGCAGGAAGCTGGCGCGCCGGTACAGCGCACCGCCGGAGATCGCGCCCAGCAGGTGGCCAACGAGGCTGCGCGCCATCTCGGGCGCGAACAGCACCGGATGCTCGCCGGTCTTGATGGGCCGCGGATTGAGCCGCGCCACGGTGCGCTCGGCGGCGCGCCGGCCCACTTGCACCGGCGACTCCAGGTCGTCGGGCGACAGGCCGCTGGTGTACCAGTAGTCGCGCTGCATGTTGTCGCCGCTGCCGGCGATCAGCGAAAGGCTGAGCGAATGGCTGGTGCTGCGCTCGGCGCCGACGAAGCCGTGGCTGTTGGCATACACCGACACGCTCTCGCCGCTGTGGGCGCCGGCGCCGTCGGAATTGGCGATGCGGGCGTCGGCGGCGCGGCCGGCGGCCTCGGCCTCGACCGCCAGGGCGATGGCACGGTCGGCGTCGAGCGCCCACGGATGCCAGCCGTCGAACTCGCGCAGGTCGTGCGCCATACGGTCGGCATCGGCCAGGCCGGCGGCCGGGTCGGCTTCGGTGTGGCGGGCGATGGCGCAGGCCATCTCCACGGTCGAGGCCAGGCTGGCGGCCTGCAGGTCGGCGGTGCTGGCGCTGCCCTTGCGCTGGCCGAAATACACGGTGACCCCAACGCTGCGGTCGCTGGTGCGCTCGACCGTCTCCACCTCGCCCATGCGCACGTTTACCGTCAGGCCGCTGTCTTCGCCCAGGGCCACCTCGGCCTGGGTCGCGCCCAGGGCCTGGCACTGGCGCAGGACGTCCCGGGCCAGGCCGGAAAGCCGGTCCAGCCGGGCCAGGGATTCGTCGGAAGCTGCGGTGAGGGGGGTCATGGGCGTATCCTTTCGCTCCGGGTAGGCGATGAAACATGCATAGCGACGATCAAATCGAAGAAGAAGAGGACTTCGGCCCCAGCCGCAGCGAGCAGCGGCGCGAGGCGCTGGGCGTGCTGGCGCTGGCCCTGCAGCTGGTGGAGCAGAGCGACGCCCGGATCATGCAGATCCCGATGGACGAAGACCTGCGCAAACTGGTACTGACCTCCAAGCGCATCACCGCCCAGATCGCCCGCAAGCGCGCCGTGCAGTACCTGGCCAAGATCATGCGGCGCGAGGAAGACGACGCCCTGCAGGCCATCCGCGCCGCGCTCGACCACGACAAGGTCGAGGGCAGGCGCGAGGCCGCCCAGCTGCACCGGGTCGAGTACTGGCGCGACCGGCTGGTGGCCCTGGGCGACGACGCGCTGTCGGAGCTGCTGGCCGAGTACCCGAACGGCGACCGCCAGCAGCTGCGCCAGCTGGCGCGCAACGCCGCGCAGGAAAAACTCAAGAACAAACCGCCGCACTCGTCGCGCGAACTGTTCCGCGAACTGCGCGCCCTCATCATGGATTCCGCGGGCGGGCAGGATTGAAGCCAGGGTTTTGGCCACGGATTGACGCGGATGAACGCGGATAGAGCCAAATCCAACGGGTAGAGCCGCGCCCATCGGGCTCGCTCCGAACCAAACAAAGTCGCTCTTGGCTTTATCCGCGTTCATCCGCGTCAATCCGTGGCCAATAGCTCCAGCGATCACGCCCGCGTGCCGCCGATGGTCATCGCGTCGATCTTCAGCGTCGGCTGGCCGACGCCGACGGGCACGCTCTGGCCGTCCTTGCCGCAGATGCCCACGCCCTCGTCCAGCGCCAGGTCGCGGCCGACCATGCTCACGCGGGTCATCGCTTCCGGGCCATTGCCGATCAGCGTGGCGCCCTTCACCGGGCGCGTGATCTTTCCGTCTTCGATCAGGTAGGCCTCGGTGGCCGAGAACACGAACTTGCCGCTGGTGATGTCCACCTGGCCGCCGCCGAAGTTGGGCGCGTACAGGCCCTTCTTCACCGAGGCGATGATCTCGGCCGGATCATAGTTGCCGGCCAGCATGTAGGTGTTGGTCATGCGCGGCATCGGCAGGTGCGCGAAGCTTTCGCGGCGGCCGTTGCCGGTCGGCGCCATGCCCATCAGGCGCGCGTTGAGCGTGTCCTGGATGTAGCCGCGCAGGATGCCGTCCTCGATCAGCGTGGTGCACTGGGTTGGCGTGCCCTCGTCGTCGATGTTGAGCGAGCCGCGGCGTCCCGCCAGGGTGCCGTCGTCGACGATGGTGACGCCCGGCGCGGCCACGCGTTCGCCGATGCGGCCGGCGTACACGGAGGTGCCCTTGCGGTTGAAGTCGCCTTCCAGGCCGTGGCCGACCGCTTCGTGCAGCAGCACGCCAGGCCAGCCCGGGCCCAGCACCACCGGCAGCGTGCCGGCCGGGGCTTCCACGGCGTCCAGGTTCACCAGCGCCTGGCGCAGCGCTTCGCGCGCAACGGCCTGGGGCCGGCCGCCGGAAAAGAGTTCGGCGTAACCGTAGCGCCCGCCGGCGCCGGAGTAGCCCTGCTCGCGGCGGCCGTCCTGTTCGACGATCACCTGCACGTTGAAGCGCACCAGCGGCCGCACGTCCGCCGCCAGCTTGCCGTCGCTGCTGGCCACCAGCACCGTGTCCACGCCGCCGGCCAGGCTGACGATGACCTGCTTCACGCGCGGGTCCTGCGCCCGCAGCCACTGGTCCACGTCACGCAGGGACTGGATCTTGAGGTCGGTGGCCATCTCGTCGATCGGGTCCACCGGCGCGTAGAGCGCGCGGCCCGGCACCACGATGCGCTGGCCACCGGCGGCGCTGGCGCCGCTGCGGCTGATGGCACGCGCAGCCCCGGCCGATTCCAGCAGCGCATCGGCGCGGATGTCGTCCGAATACGCGAACCCGGTCTTCTCGCCGCTCACCGCGCGCACGCCCACGCCCTGTTCGATCGAGTGCGAGCCGTCCTTGACGATGCCGTCCTCCAGGCTCCAGCCCTCGCGCCGGCTGTGCTGGAAGTACAGGTCGCCGTAATCCACACCCGGGCCCATCAAACGCCCGAACGCTGCGTCCAGTCCGTCGAGGCCAAGGCCTCCGGGCGAAAGCAGTCGCGACTGGGCAAGCTGGAGGGTCTGGGTCATGGGCGGGGCCGGTAGGAAAGGGGCGTCATAGGGAGATGTGGGCGGTGCCGATGAGGGGCAAGGGCGGAACGGAACTAGTGAAAGCAAACGAAGCGGACGCATCCCGCACTTGCTTCCACTAGTTTCTATTTCCTCTTCACTATTTTCTATTCTTTCGCCACCGGCGGCCCCTTCTCGATGACCTCCACTTTCGGCTCCTTCCACGGCCCGCTGATCCGGTACACCGTGCGTGCGGCCTGCTTGAGTGGCTTCTGCAGAACGGCCTGGGCCATGGCGCCCACGGCGGCACCCACCGGGCCGCCGGCGATAGCGCCGATTACCGGCAGCGCGCCGCCGGCCTTGGGCAGGACCTCGATGCGCTGGTCGTACTGCTGCAGGCGCAGGTCGGTGGAGCCGCTGACGCGGATTTCCGCCGCCGGGCCGTTGATCTCCAGCAGGTCGGTGCTGGCGCGGCCGTCGGCGAACACGAACTCGCCGCGCATCGTGTTGAAGCCGAAGCCCTTCTGGAAGAAGTCGCTGAAGTCCAGGCTCAGCCGCCGCGGGATCTCGGCCAGGCTGATCAGGCCAAGCACGCGCCCGCGGCCGCCGGGCTCGACTTCCAGCAGCTGGCCTTCGCCAACGTCCACGCGCAGGCGGCCGTCGAAGTTCACCAGCGCGAACGCCCCGGGCGAACCCGGCCAGCTGCCCTGCAGCTTGCCCTTGATCGGGCCGTCTTCGACCATGCCGGCCAGGCCGAAGGAGGCCAGCAGCTCACCCAGCGCAAGCGCCGAGAAATCGACGTCGAAGCGCGAACGGCTCTTGCCCTCGCCTGCCCGCAGCCACTCGCCGCTGGCGGTGAGCTGCATGCGGCGCGCGCGCGTCGTGAAGCGATCCACGCGCAGTCCCTGCGCCACCGGCGTGGCCTGCAGTTCGGCCTGGCCCAGCGTCATGGCGCCCAGGCGCAGGTCCTTCACCGAGAAGCGCAGCGGCGGCAGCACGGCCGGGTCCTGGCCGGGGGCTTCTTCGCCGGGCAGCGCGATGGCTTCAGCGCCCGCCACCGCCGGTGGCGCCGGCGGCTTTTCCGGCCAGTGGATGCGCTCGAACTGGCCCTGCACGCCGAGGTCGAGCTTGCCCGGGATGCGCACCACGCCTTCGATCGCCGGGCCGACAAGCCTTACCTGCGTCTGGTCGGCCTCGCGCTGCAGGCGCAGGCGCGTGTCGGGGAAGTTCGAGCCCAGCAGGTCGAGCTGCGCCACGCGCAGGTCAACCGCGCTCAGCCCGCCGTTGCCGTCGCCCTTGGCCGCGAAGGCGATCCAGCCGGCGGCGTCGAGCGTGTCGCTGGCGCCCAGCACCACCAGGCCCTCGGCCGGCAGCGGCAACTCGGCGCCGGCACCGAACTGGATCAGGCCGGCCAGGGCGTTGTCGCTGCCCATGCGGCCGCGAAGGCGCATCAGCTCGCCGAGCTTCAGCGTGATCTCGCCCTTGCCCACCGGCAGCGGCGCCTGCAGCGAAAGCGGCATCGGCGTGGCAGCGTCCTTGCCCAGCGGCGCCGGCAGAGTAATGGCCGTGCCCACCAGGTCGGACTGCACGTCCAGCCGCGCCGGCGCCGCCGGTGCGCCAGCCAGCGCCTGCGGCACGTCGAGCGAAAGCCGCCAGGCGCTGCTGCCCTTGAGCCATTCGTCGAGCCAGGCCAGCGGCTCGTGCCGCGCCAGCAGCACCTGCGGCGGGAAGCGCCCTTCCAGCGTGGCGCGCGCCGCGAGCGACGGGCTGCCGGTGTAGCCGTCGCCAACGAACAGGTTGAAGCGCGCCGGCTTTCCTTCGAACACCACGTCGAGCGCTTCGGCGGCGAAGCCGCGATCGCTGAAGCGCGTGCGGCCCGTGACCTCGGTGAAGGCGATGCCCCAGCGCGGGTCGGACAGGGCGGCATCGGCCAGGTCGATGGTGCCCTCGATGCGCCGGCCGACCAGGCGTGCGGCCAGCGGCAGGTCGAGCGCCAGGGCCACCGTGGCCGGACCGCGGATGCTGGCGTTGAGCAGGTGTTCCTCGTAGCGCGCGCGCAGCGGGCTGGCCAGCATCAGCGCCTGCAGCGATTCGCCGCGGCCGGCGGCGTCGATGTCGAGCACAAGCCGCGGGTCGCGGAAATCGGCGATGCCGCCCACCACGCGGCCGACGCGATTGCCCAGGATCACGCCCGAGCCGTCCAGGCTCATACCGGGCCCGTCGAAGGCCACGTCCAGGTCCAGCGCTTCGGCCACGGGCCACTCGCGGTTGAACTCCACCTTGGCCTGCACCACGCGCGCCCGCGCATCGAAGCGGCCCTGCCCTTCGCGGAACGGCCAGTCCGACAGTTCGCCGCCCAGCGCGGCACGGCCGAGTTCGACGGTGCCTTCCTGCAGCGCGTTGTCGAGATAGTCGATGGTGGCCGGCGGCATCTTGCCGACCACCCAGAATTTCTTCGCCGCCTGCATCGTCGACGGATCCACTTCGGCGGCCAGGTCGAGCCGCGGCTGCCGTCCCGGGCCCTGGAACTGCAGCTCGGCGCGCGCCAGCACGCCGAAGTCGGCGCCGCGGATGCGCAGGCCGCTGGCGCCGGCCGTCCAAAGCCCGCCAATGCGCCACCAGCCCAGGGTGCCGGCGACGCGCACGTCCATGGGCTTGCGGAAACCCGGCCAGTCAAAGCGCACGGGGTCGTCGCCCAGCTTGAACACGCCGCCCGACTGGTCGAACGCCGCGCGGCCCGCGAGGCCGTCCACGCCGGGGCGGTTGCCGTAGGGCCGCCAGCGCACGTCGTCGAGCGTGGCCGAGCCGACCCACGTATCGCCCTGGCCTTCGACGCGCACCTGGCTCAACTTGCCGTCGGGCGCGGCTTCCAGCAGCCATTCGCGCAGGCCGGCGGGCACCGAATCGCTCAGCGTCGCCAGCGCGCGCGCGGGCGCCAGGTCCATGTGCGGCGCCTGCAGCGCGAAGCGCTTGCCGCCTGCGATCCAAAGCCCGTCGAAGCTGCGCGGCTCGCGCCGGCCGGTTTCGTGGAAGTGCAGTTCGGGGGCGTGCAGCTGCCAGCCGTTGCCGTCCACCTGCCATCGCGCCAACAGGCTCGCGCGCTCGAAGGCCACCGGCGGCGAGGCCAGCGAACCATCGGCCTTCGTGCGCCAAGGCTTGCGCGCGCCCAGCGCCAGCGGCGCCAGTTCGGCCCGGGTGCGCACGTCCATCACGCGCTGGGCATCGATGCGCGCCCACAGGTCCACGTTGCCCGAGCCCGCCACCACCACGCCGGTGTCGGCCAGAAGCGGCGACCAGTCGTCGAGCTTGAGCGCTTCGCCGCCGGCCCACATCTGGCCCGACCAGGTGCCGCGCTCCAGGTCCACCACGGCGGTCATCGGCACGCCCCTGGGCACCGCCCACGCCTGCACGCCGGCCGTCAGGCGCCCGCCGTTGACGCGCAGCCGCAGGTCCACGCGCGGCAGCGACAGCTCACGGCGGAACGAAGGCGAGCGCACCACCAGCTTCGCGCGCTCCACCTGCAGCTCACCCAGCGCCTCGAGCGTGTCCAGCGGGTCCACGCCGGGCAGCGGCTGGAACGGCAGGCCCACCATGCGCCAGCGGCGGTCATCGCCCTGCTCGAGCGCCAGCGAGAGCTCGCGTACCTTGAGTTCAGTCAGCGGCGCGCCGGGCAGGAAGCCCGAATACACCGCCACCAGCAGCTCGGCGCGGCCGATGTCGAGCAGGCGGTCGCCTTCGCCGATGCGCAGCCCGTCGAGCGTGAAGCGCGGCCCGCGCCGCGTCCATTCGGCGCGCGCGTGGGTGAAGGTGACCGGCTGGCCGACGCGCTGGCTCAGCCAAGTGGCCACCTTCTGCGGGTTGCGCTCCACCAGCGGCAGCATCTGGTTCACCACGCCCACCGCGGCCGCGGCCAGGATCAGCACCACGAGCAGGCCGTAGCCGATGAATCGGCGGGCGTGGCGGATCCGGCGGCGCAGCGGGCTGTGCATTCCCGGCCTTAAAGCAGCACCACGTCGTACTGTTCCTGGGCGTATTGCTCGTCGGCCTGGAAGCGGATGGACTTGCCGAGGAACTCCTCGAGTTCGGCCACCGCCGCCGACTCTTCCTCGGTGATCTTGCCGACCACCTTGGGCGAGGCGATCACCAGCAGCTGCGTGGCCTCGAACTGGCGCACGGCGCGGGTGATCTCGCGGAAGATCTCGTAGGTGAGGGTTTCGGCGGTCTTGAGCGTGCCGCGGCCGCCGCACTCATGGCAGGGCTCGCACAGCTGGCGCTCCAGGCTTTCGGTGGTGCGCTTGCGCGTCATCTCCACCAGGCCCAGCGGCGAGAACTCGTACACCGACGTGCGCGCATGGTCGTGCGCCAGGCCCTTCTCGAGCGTGCGCAGCACCTGTCGCTTGTGCTCGTCGTCGGTCATGTCGATGAAGTCGATGATGATGATGCCGCCCAGGTTGCGCAGCCGCAGCTGCCGCGCCACCGCCTGCGCGGCCTCCAGGTTGGTGCGGTAGACCGTTTCCTCCAGGTTGCGCTGGCCCAGGAAGGAACCGGTGTTCACGTCCACCGTGGCCATCGCCTCGGTCTGGTCGATGATGAGGTGGCCACCCGACTTGAGCGGCACCTGCTTCTGCATCGCGCGCAGGATCTCGTCCTCGACGCCATACAGGTCGAAGATCGGCCGCTCGCCCGAATAGTGTTCGATGCGTTCGGCCAGCGCCGGCATGAACTGGTGCGCAAAAGCGCTCAGGCGCTCGAAGGCCTCGCGCGAATCCACCCGCACCTGGTCCACTTCCTTGCGCATCAGGTCGCGCACGGCGCGCAGCGGCAGCGCCAGGTCTTCGTAGATGCGCTCGCCGACCTTGCTGGTGGCGCTGGACGACTTGATCACTTCCCAGGCGCGGCGCAGGTAGGCCACGTCCTCGGCCAAGGCCTCGTCGGGCTGGCCCTCGGCATTGGTGCGCACGATGTAGCCCTGGCCGGAGCCGTTGGCCAGCGTGGCCATCAGCGCCTTGAGCCGGGCGCGTTCGCCTTCGTCCTCGATGCGCGCCGACACGCCCAGCACGCGCGAATGCGGCAGGAACACCAGGTAGCGCGACGGGATGGAGATCTGCGTGGTCAGGCGCGCGCCCTTGCCGCCGATCGGGTCCTTCACCACCTGCACGACGATTTCCTGGCCTTCCTGCACCAGCGAATTGATCGACGGCGGCGGGCCGGTGGGCGCCGGCGGCGGCTCTTCGCCCTCGCCCGCGGGCACCAGCGGCAGCTTGAGGATGTCGGACGCATGCAGGAACGCCGCGCGGTCCAGGCCGATCTCGACGAACGCCGCCTGCATGCCCGGCATCACCCGCTGCACGCGGCCCTTGTAGATGTTGCCCACCACGCCGCGACGCGACGCGCGCTCGATGTGCAGCTCCTGCAGCATGCCGTTCTCGACCACCGCCACGCGGGTTTCGCGCGGCGTGACGTTGATCAGTATTTCCTCGGACATCCGATTCCCCGGTTCAGTCGATCAGGCCGAAGCCGCGCAGCAGGCGCGCGGTTTCGTGCAGCGGCAGGCCCATCACGCCGGAATGGCTTCCGGAAAGATGGGTCACGAAGGCCGCCGCGCGGCCCTGGATGGCGTAGGCACCGGCCTTGCCGAAGCACTCGCCGGTGGCGACGTAGGCCTGGGCCTGGGCCGGCGTGAGTGCCTCGAAGGTGACATCGGTGATGCAGGTGGCGGACTGTTCTCGGCCGGCGTCCACCAGCCACAGCGTGGACACCACCCGATGGGTCTTGCCCGACAGGAGAACCAGCATCCGCAGCGCTTCGCCGGCGTCGGCCGGCTTGCCGAACACCGCGTCGTCGAGCACCACTTCGGTGTCGGCGCCCAGCACCACGGCGCCGGGGCTGGCCACGACCTTGAGCAGGCCCGCGCCGGCCTTCTCGCGGGCGACGCGGCTGACGTAGTTTTCCGGCGGCTCGCCGGGCAGGCGCTGCTCGGGAACGTCCACGTCCAGCAGCCCGAAGGGGACGCCGAGCTGGGCCAGCAGTTCCCTGCGGCGCGGTGATTGCGAGGCGAGATAGAGCATCCCGCAAGCATAGCCGCTGCGACGGTGGCCCGGCACGAATTGACCGGGCTCCGCGGCCGTGGCTTCAGCCTCGATTGGGCGACGGGATCAGCCGCGGTGGTAGGGGTGGTTGGCCAGCAGGCTTGCGGCGCGGTAGAGCTGCTCGGCCAGCACCAGGCGCACGATCATGTGCGGCAGGGTCAGCGGGCCCAGCGACCAGGTTTCATCGGCGGCGGCGGCCACTTCCGGAGCGTGGCCCTCGGGGCCACCGATCAGGAAGGCCAGGTCGCGACCCTGCTGGCGCCAGTGCTCGAGCCGCTGGCCCAACTGTTCGGACGACCAGGCCTTGCCGCGGCCGTCCAGGCCCACCACCAGCGCACCGCGCGGCACCGCGGCCAGCACGCGCGCGCCTTCGTCGGACATCGCGCGCGCCGCGTCGCGGCCCTTGCCGCGCAGGCCGGGCGCCACTTCCACCAGTTCCAGCGGCAGCCAGTGCGACAAACGCTTCTGGTATTCGGCGAATCCGGTCGCCACCCAGTCGGGCGCGCGCTCACCGACCGCGATCAGCCGGGCTTTCATCGCGAAGGGGTGGAAAAGATGTTGGCCACGGATTCACGCGGATGAACGCGGATAAAAGCGTCTGATGCTTTATCCGCGTTCATCCGCGTGAATCCGTGGCAAAAAAGAATTACTCGGAAACAGCGGAATCGGGCGGCTGGTCGCCGACGGTCCACAGGCGCTCGAGTGCGTAGTACTCGCGCACGCGCGGCAGCATCACGTGCACGATCACGTCGCCCAGGTCCACCAGGACCCATTCGGCTTCGCGCTCGCCTTCCACGCCCAGCGGCATCACGCCGCACTTCTTGGCGAAGCGCACCACTTCGTCGGCGACCGACTTCACGTGGCGGGTCGAGGTGCCGGACACCACCACGAGGTAGTCGGCGATGCTGGTCTTGCCGCGCACGTCGAGTTCGACGGCATCCTTGGCCTTCATCTCCTCCAGCGCCAGGTGCACCTGCTTGAGGATCGCCTCCGGCGACGGGGCCGGGTCGGGCATCTGGGTCTTGATGACGTGGGCTTGGGTGGTCAACGCGGTACTCGGATCGGGAAAGACGAGCGCGATTATACGCCCGACGGCGCCGTATCGCCCCGGTACAGGCGTTCGCGGTCGATGAAATCGGCCACGGGGGCCGACAGCCAGCCCCCATGCGGCTCTCCGGCGCGCAGCCGGCGCCGCAGCTCGGTGGCCGAGGCGGGGTGCAGGGGCATGTCCAGGCGCATCAGGCGTCCGGCCGGGCTCCCGGCCAGGTCCTGGGCGCGGGCGGTCCAGCGACCGGCGCAGGCCTCGGCCAGGGTCTCGGGCAGCGCGTCAAGGCCGTGGCCGGGGCGGACGGCGACCACGAAATGGGCCAGGCCGAACAGCGCGCTCCATGCGTGCCAACCGGACAGGCCGCGGAAGGCATCGGCGCCCACCAGCCATGCCAGCGGCGCCTCGGGCCCGAGTTCAAGGCGCAGGTCGCGCAGGGTGTCCACGGTGTAGGACGGGCCGGCGCGGTGCAGCTCGCGCCGGTCCACCGCGAAGCCGGGTTCGCCGGCGATCGCCAGTTCCAGCATGCGTGCCCGCTGCCCGGCGCTGGCGCCGGGCGCGGCGCGGTGCGGCGGATCGGCGGCGGGAAGGAAGGCGATGCCGGTGCCGAGCGCCTCGCGCGCGGCGGCCGCCACGGCCAGATGGCCGGCATGGACCGGATCGAAGGTGCCGCCGTAGAGCAGCGTCAGCGCCATCAGGCCAGCAGCTTGCGGGCCCGGGCGTCGGCGATGCCCACCAGCAGGCGTTCGAGCATCAGCCAGGCGTCGCCGTCGCCGCGGCCCTTGGACGTTCGATCGATGCGGCCGCATTCGGCCGCGAACGCTTCCCAGCGCGACAGCGGATGGCGCTCCAGCGCACGGCGGTAAAAGGCCTGCTTGCTTTCCCAGATGCGGGCGTCGCGCATGGCCGACATCACGTTGCCCGACTCGGCGGCGCGCGCCAGGCTGCACAGCGCCAGCACTTCCTTGGCCACCATCGGCATCAGGCCCGCCACCTGGTCGCCTTCGGCGCGCAGGCCCGCCAGCATGCGCACGGCGCGCACCGCCTCGCCGGCCAGCGCGGCGTCAACCAGCTTGAACACATCGAAGCGCGACGAATCCGCCACCAGGCGCTCCATCTGCTCGACGTCAATGGCCTCGGATTTCGGGCCCCTGGCTTCGCCCACCAGCAGCGCCAGCTTGTCCACTTCCTGGGCCGCGGCCAGCAGGTTGCCCTCGACGCGGTCGGCCAACCGGCGCACGGCGTCGGGCGTGGCCACCAGGCCGCGGCTGCGCAGGCGGCGCTGCAGCCATTCGCCGAGTTCATGGGTCTTGAGCGGATACACCGGCACGAGGTGGCCAACCTTGGCGATCGCCTCGCTCCATTTGCCTGCGTGGGCCTTGCTCCACTCCTGCGCGGTGACCAGCAGCACGGTGTCGGGCGGCAGCTTGTCGCAGTACTCGCGCAGCGCCTCACTGCCGTCCTTGCCGGGCTTGCCGCTGGGCAGGCGCAGGTCGAACAGGCGGCGGGTGGCGAACAGGCTCAACGAGGCCACCCCTTGGGTCAGCGTGTTCCAGTCGAAGCCGCCGTCCGCGTCGTAAACCTCGCGCTCGCCATAGCCCTCTTCGCGGGCCCTGGCCCGGATGGCGTCGGCGGCCTCCTGCACCAGCAGCGGCTCGCCGCCCGCCACCAGGTAAACCGGGCGCAGCGGTTCGCCGGCGAGCTGTCGCTCCAGGCGGTCGGGCTTGATCTCCATTATTTCGCGCGCAGCACCGCGTCAAGGCGCCGCAGGATGGCGGCCTGCATGTCGCGGCGCAGTTCGCGCTGCAGCAGCTCCTGTTCGGCCGGGCTGCCGGCGGAGGCGACGCTGTCGTAGGTGTATTCGCGGGTCAGGACCACTTCCTGCACCGGCACCTGCACGGCGCCGGCGGAGTCGAGCAGCTCGAACTTCACCGCGTAGCGGGTTTCGTACTCGCGCACCTGGGCGCGGTCGTCGAGCGCCAGCGGACGGGTGGCCAGGGCTTCGGAAACCACCTTGAGGGTGGCCGAGGGCTGGCCGTCGACCGCCGACTGGGCCCCGGCGCGCGACAGCGCCGTGGCCAGGCCCTGCGCCAGCGGACTGTAGGGGTCGGCCGACTGCACCTTCACCGGGCCCAGGTCGGTGGCCAGCGCCAACGAGGCGCGGGGACGGAAACCACAGGCCGCAAGCATCGCGACCAGGCAAACCAGGACCAGTAGACGCTGCATTTGCCTCACCCCGCGACGATGTTGACGATCTTGCCCGGCACCACGATGACTTTGCGCACGGTCAAGCCCTCCATGAACTTTTGCACGTTCGGCTCGGCCAGTGCCAGCGCTTCGATGGTTTCCCTGCTGGCGCTGAGCGGCACTTCCAGCGTGGCGCGCAGCTTGCCGTTCAACTGCACGGCCAGCGTGGCCGCCTCGCGCACCAGCGCGGCCGGGTCGGCGACCGGGAAGGCCTGGTCCTCGAGCGTAGCCTCCGCGTGGCCCAGCAATTGCCAGAGCGCGTGCGAGGTGTGCGGCGTGATCGGGTTGAGCAGCAGCGTGACCGCTTCGAAGGCTTCCTGGCGCAGCGCGCGGCCCTGGCCGCTGGCGTCGTCGAACTTCGAGATCGCGTTCATCAGCTCCATCACCGCGGCGATGGCGGTGTTGAAGGTGTGGCGGCGGCCGTAGTCGTCGCCCACTTTCTGGATGGCCTCGTGCAGCTGGCGGCGCAGGGTCTTCTGGGCGGGGTCGAGCGTGGCGACGTCGAGTGCGGGCGCCGCGCCGTCGGCCACGTGCTTGTGCACCTGGGCCCAGACGCGGCGCAGGAAGCGCGCCATGCCCTCCACGCCGGCCTCGTTCCATTCCAGGCTTTGTTCGGGCGGCGCGGCGAACATGGAGAACAGCCGCACCGTGTCGGCGCCGTATTTGTCGACCATCGTTTGCGGATCAACGCCGTTGTTCTTGGACTTGGCCATCTTCTCGGTGCCGCCGATGCGCACCGGCAGGCCGTCGCCGCGCAGCACGGCGCCGGTGGCGTGGCCCTTGGCGTCGCGCACCACGTCCACGTCGGCCGGGTTGAACCAGTCGTTGGGCGCACCCGGGTTTTCGCGGAAATACGTGTCGGCGATCACCATGCCCTGGCACAGCAGGTTGGTGGCCGGTTCGTCCGTCGCCACCAGGCCCGCGTCGCGCATGAGCTTGTGATAGAAGCGGAAATACATCAGGTGCATGATCGCGTGCTCGATGCCACCGATGTACTGGTCCACGGGCAGCCAGTAATTGGCGCGTTCGTCCACCAGGTCGTTCGCG
>JANOJQ010000135.1:0-3677 GCA_031418815.1 Lysobacteraceae bacterium | reverse complement strand
GGGTCTGTGCCACCAGTTTGGTCCCGAAAGTGTGCACGGGGTGTTGACAGGTCAATTTGTAGTGTTATAGTTACCTACAACACCTATCCAATACTTCACCAAGCCGGGAGGCGACATGTACGCCAAATTGAAAACCAACCTGATCGGACTGGCTGCGGCGCTCAGCTTCGTGGTCGTCGGATTCAGCCTGGGCGAGGCGCCCGGCGCCGCCGAGCGCGGCCAGGTCACCCCCGCGGCCTTGGTCCAGGTCGACGGCACCCCGGCGCTGGCCGCCCAGGACACGACCCAGACCTCGCGCCGCCGCGGCGCCCTCAAGCGCCACCTGGCCATGCCCTACGTTTCCTTTGCGGCCCTGCTGCCGCGCCAGGAGTCCTGAGATGACCATTGCATGGAATGACAGCGCGCCGATCTACCGGCAGCTCAAGGACAAGGTGGTGGCGATGATGCTCGACGGCGACCTCAAGCCGGGCGAGGCCCTGCCCTCGGTGCGCCAGATCGCCGCCGAGTACCAGCTCAACCCAATTACCGTCTCCCGCGCCTACCAGGAGCTGGCCGACGAAGAACTCGTGGAAAAAAGAAGGGGACTTGGCATGTATGTGACTGATGGGGCCCGCGAGAAGCTGCTGGCATCCGAACGCGACCGCTTCCTGAAGGAAGAATGGCCGCTGGTGATCGAGCGGATCCAGCGCCTGGGCCTGGACTTCGACAAGCTGATGGACCGCGCCAACCAGGAGAGCCGCAAATGAGCGCCGTCATCTCTGCACGCAACCTCAGCAAGTCCTACGGCAAGAAGCCCGCCGTTGACAACGTCACCTTCGACATCCCCGCCGGCCGCATCGTCGGCCTGATCGGCCCGAACGGCTCGGGCAAGACCACCACCCTCAAGGCCGCGCTGGGCCTGGTGCCGTTCGAAGGCGAGCTCAAGGTGCTGGGCAAGAACCCGCGCACCGAGCGCGACGAACTGATGCAGGACGTGTGCTTCATCGCCGACGTGGCGGTGCTGCCGCGCTGGCTGAAGGTGAAGGACGCGGTGGACTTCGTGGCCGGCGTGCACCCGCGCTTCGACCGCAAGAAGGCCGAAGCCTACATCGCCCACACCAAGCTGCAGCCGGGCATGAAGGTCAGTGCCATGTCCAAGGGCATGATCGTGCAATTGCACCTGGCGCTGGTGATGGCGATCGACGCCAAGCTGCTGGTGCTGGACGAGCCGACCCTGGGCCTGGACATCCTGTACCGCAAGCAGTTCTACCAGAACCTGCTGGAAGACTATTTCGACGAACAAAAGACCATCGTCATCACCACCCACCAGGTCGAGGAGATCGAACACATCCTCACCGACCTGATGTTCATCCGCGACGGCAAGATCGTCCTGTCGGCCACGATGGACGAAGTGGGCGAGCGCTTCACCGAGGTGATGGTGCCGGCCGACAAGGCCGACGCCGCCCGCGCGCTCAAGCCGATCGACGAGCGCCAGGTGTTCGGCAAGGCCGTGATGCTCTTTGACGGCGTGCCGCGCAACCAGCTGGCCGAATACGGCGAAACGCGCAACCCCGGCATTGCCGACCTGTTCGTCGCCACCATGAAAGGAACCTACGCATGAACACCTTCAAATGGCTCCTGAAGCGTGAGTACTGGGAACACCGGGGCGGCTTCTTCTGGGCGCCGCTGGTTACCGGCGCCATCTTCCTGCTGCTGAGCATCATGGCCATCATCGCCGGCGAGAGCGTCCGGCGTGCGGCGGACAACGACGGCGGCGGCGCGCTGAAGATGAACGGCGTCGAGCTTTCCAAGCTGACCGAGACGATGCAGCCCGGCGACATCGCCGAAATGGGTGCCGGCCTGGACATGGGCACGCTGCTGGCCACGAGTTGGCCCTTCCTGGTCCTGGCCTTCGTGGTGTTCTTCTACTGCCTGGGCGCCCTGTTCGACGAGCGCAAGGACCGCAGCATCCTGTTCTGGAAGTCGCTGCCGCTGTCGGACCAGCAGACCGTGCTGTCGAAGGTGTTCAGCGCCCTGGTCGTGGCGCCGGTGATCGCCACCATCGCGGCCATCGCCACCTCGATCGGCTTCCTGGTGATCCTCAGTGGCTACGCGCTCTTCCACGGCGGCAACCCGATGACCCTGATCTGGGGCCCGGCCAGCCCGCTGACCATCGCCCTCTACGTGGCGGCCGCGCTGCCGGTGTTCGCGGTCTGGGCCCTGCCCACCGTGGGTTGGCTGCTGCTGGTGTCGGCGTGGTCGAAGTCCAAGCCCTTCCTCTGGGCGCTGCTGGTGCCGCTGTTCGCCGGCGTCCTGGTCAGCTGGTTCGACGTGATGGAAATGCTGGGCATGAAGGCCTCGTGGTTCTGGACCAACATCGTCGGGCGGATGCTGCTGGGCACCCTCAACGGCATGGACATGATCTACCGCGAGGCCCACAACCCGGCCATGCAGAACTTCAACCCCGAAGGTCCGCAGGACATCGTGGCCCTGTTCTCGCCCCAGAACAGCTGGAGCGCCTTCGCCCACCTCGACATCTGGGTCGGCGCGGCGGCCGGCGTGGCGATGATCCTGGCGGCGATGCACTTCCGCCGGACCCGCGACGAGGGCTGATCAGAAAAGAGCACGGCGGGAGGCGCAGGCCTCCCGCCTTTTCCGCGACAGGAGATTGAAATGAACATCAAGACTTTCGCCCCGGTGCTGCTGGCACTCTCGTCGCTGGGCCTGGTGGCCTGCGGCGGCAGCGACGAAGCCGCCGACGCCAAGACCGGTTGGGCCGGCATCGCCGAGAAGGCCCGCAACGGCATCCGCGAGGAAATGGCCACCAAGAACCTGGACATCGGCGAAGGCGTAGCCGGACTGCCGAGCGCGTCGCTCTCGCCGCAGGGCGACCTGGTGATCGACGGCAAGACGGTCGCCCTCACCCCCGAACAGCGCCAGCGCCTGCTGGACTACCGCAGCCAACTGGCCGCCGTTGCCGAAGCGGGCGCCGAGGTCGGCATCCAGGGCGCCGCGATCGCCACCGAAGCGATGAAGGAAGCCGCCAAGGCGGCTCTCAGCGGCGACAATGCGTCGATCGAGGAGCGTATGAAGGCCCAGACCGACGCCATCAAGGTGTCCGCCCAGGCCCTGTGCGACCGCCTGCCCGCGCTGCTGGAAGCCCAGCGCGCGGCGGCCGAGCTGGTGCCGGAATTCAAGCCCTACGCCAACATGGACGAGAAGGACATCACGGACTGCACGTCCGAAACCGACCGAGCCGCGCCGTGAAGCACCTCGCCCTGCTGGCCCTGCTCACCCCCGCCCTCGCCTTCGGCTCCGAATGCGAGCACGTCCAGGACCGATCGCTGGCGCTCGACCTGAAGGGCGTGACCTCGATTCGAATCGAGGTCAATGCCCATCAGCTGCGGCTTGGGCGGTCCGGCGACGACGATGCGAGCTTCACCGCCCGCGCCTGCGTGTCCGACCCGGCCCTGTTCGACCAGCTCCGTTTCACCCAGGAACGCCAGGGCGCCGTGCTGGTGGTCCGCGCCGAGCGCGACGGCTACTCCAGCGGCATTTTCTTCAAGGCCAACTACGCCACCCTGCAGCTCGACGCCCAGCTGCCGGCCACGCTCGCCTACGAAGTGCGGGTGGGCTCGGGCGACGCCTCGATTTCCGGCCAGCCCAACGTGCGGCTGGACGTGGGCTCCGGCGACGCC
>JANOJQ010000134.1:0-21799 GCA_031418815.1 Lysobacteraceae bacterium | reverse complement strand
TAGCCGAGTTCGGCAAGCGCACGGTTCAGCTCGGGCGCAAGCCCAAGGGTTTCAAAAGACATGGTGGTACTCCGTTGTGTAACCCGGAGCGTTCCCTGAAACCGCGCTGCGAGCTGGTGAAGCTGGTTTTACGGCAGGGCCCAAGTCGGGCCTGACGGGTTTGCGCAGCGAAAGGCGTGCGGAGTGGGGCCAGACGCAGGACGAGCGGACTCGAGACCTGGGTGGCGGGCATACCGGGGGAAAACGGTCAGCCGTGCAGCAAACAGCGCGAATACTACGCGAATCCGGCGTTTACAGCCAGCGCGGCTGAACCCCCCATTCATCCCACCCCTGCAGGAGGGCCTTAAGGCCCGGTGCCCTTGGCCAGACGTCATCGGGCCTGACGGCCCTCCTGCGCCGGCCGGGGGCTCGGGTACGATGCGGGCCGATGAAGATCACCCTCGAGCTCGAACCTGGCGACATCGAACGCTTCCACGAGGCCCTGGCCCGGGCCGAGCGGCGGGTGGCCTGCGCCGAGGAGTGCGACATTATGGACGCCGCGCGCCAGGCCCTGGCCACCCTGCCGATCGCCGCGGCCCCGGGCTACATCCGGCGCCAGGTGCAGGAAGTGGCGGGGCTGCTGGACATGCTCGAGGACGATGCCTGGGCGCTGCCCCAGGTCGAGCGCGCGCAGGTGCTGCGGCTGCTGGCCTACTTCAGCGACCCCGAGGACCTGATCCCCGACGACGTCGAGGTGATCGGCCTGTTGGACGACGCGATCATGCTCGAGCTGCTGATGAAGCAAATCCGGCATGTACGCGTGGCCTACGCTGAATTCGTCCAGGCGTGCGCCCGGCTGCCCGCGGCGGCCGACAGCACGGCACGCATCGCATTGGCGCGGGCCCTGGCCCGGCTGCGTGACCGGTTGCACGGCCGGATGCGGCGGCGCGCGGTGCGCGACGCGGTGGCCGGCATCGGCGCACCGGGGCTTCAGGGCTAGAATCCCCCGGTACGCCGCGCTGCGCGGCAACGGGGTAGCCGCATGAGTGGCGCACAGCGCGAACTGACTTTCCGCTTCCTGGCCGAGCCCACCGACGTCAACTACGGCGGCAAGGTGCACGGCGGCGTGGTGATGAAGTGGATCGACCAGGTCGGCTACGCCGCGGCGGTGGGCTGGAGCGGCCGCTACAGCGTGACCGTGGCCGTGGGCGGCATCCGCTTCGTCGCGCCCATCCGCACCAGCGACCTGGTGACCGTGACGGCGAAGCTGGTCTACACCGGCACCAGCAGCATGCATTTCGCCATCGACGTGCGCGCGCGCGACCCGATGCAGGACGGCGGCGACCGCCTGTGCACTCACTGCGTGATCGTGTTCGTGGCGCTGGACGGCGTCGAGGGCAAGCCCACGCCCGTGCCCGCGTGGCGACCCGAGGACCCGGACGACCAGCGCCTGGCCGAGTACGCGCTCAAGGTGATGGCCCTGAGCAAGGACATCGAACAGGCCGTGGCGAGCCTGCGCCAGGCATGAGCCCGGGACGGCAGGTCAAGCGGTGGCTGTGGCTGTGCCTGGCCTACGCCGCCTTGGCGCTGGGCATCATCGGCATCTTCGTGCCCGGCCTGCCGACCACGCCCTTCGTGCTGCTGGCCGCCTGGGCGGCGGCGAACGGTTCGGAAAAACTGCACGCCTGGCTGCTGGCGCACCGGCTGTACGGGCCGATGATCCGCGACTGGCAGGCCAGCGGCGCCGTCAGCCGATCGGCCAAGCGCTGGTCGGTCGGCACCATGGCCGCGTGTTCGCTTATCTTTTTCGCCACCGCGCCGCGCTGGTGGATGGCCGCCATCGGCGCCGCCATCATGGCCATCGTCGGTACGTGGCTTTGGCTCCGCCCGGAGCCAAAACCCTGTGCCGCGGATTTGCGCGGATAACCGCGGATAAAGCCAGGAACCAAAGTGGTTTCCGCTTTATCCGCGGTTATCCGCGTAAATCCGTGGCAAAAAAGCTTTAGTCCAGGACCCGCCTCGCGCCGGCGTAGTGGTCGCGCCAGTACGGGCCGTCCACGCGGTCCAGGCGCACGGTGCCGCCGGTGCTGGGGGCGTGCACGAAGCGGCCTTCACCGACGTAAATCCCAACGTGGAAAACACTCTTGCCCTTGCCGAACAGCACCAGGTCGCCTGACGCCAGACGGTCGCGCGGCGGGGTGTCGGCGTCGAAGCGGGCGATCTCGCTCGTCGTGCGCGGCAGGCTGAGGCTGGCCGCGTCGCGGAACACGTAGCCCACCAGGCCACTGCAGTCGAAGCCGCCCTCCGGGGTGTTGCCGCCCCAGCGGTAGGGCGTGCCCACCAGCCCCAGCGCGCGGATCAGCACGTTGTTGGCCCGGAAGGGGTCGGCGGGCGCCACGTCACGGATGGCCAGGCCCGAGCCGCCGGCGGGTGCGGGCCCACGCTTGGGCGCCGACGAGCAGGCGCCCAGGGCGAGCACCAGGAGGGCCATCGCGATGAGGACGGGCAGGGCAATGGCGCCGGGAACTGGCGCCGGGAGGGAGAGGCCCGGATAATGCGCGCTCGCTTTCACGGGCCGAGTCTGCCCGATCCCGCCGGTTGCGTCACCGGCCCTTTCCCGGAACCCCCATGAAGATCGAGAAGAACCGCGTCGTCCGCTTCCACTACACCGTCTCCGAGCCCGGCCAGCCGCCGGTGGAAACCTCGAAGGACCGCGAGCCGCTGGCCGTGCTGGTCGGCCACGGCAACATCATCCCGGGCCTCGAGGACGCGATGCTCGACCACGTTGCCGGCGACAGCTTCGAAGCCGCCGTGGCCCCGGACCAGGCCTACGGCGAACGCCGCGAGGGCCTGGTCCAGCGCGTCCCGAAGAAGCATTTCCGCGAAACCCGCCTGCAGCCCGGCCAGCAGGTGGTGCTCAACAGCTCGGCGGGCCCGCGCGCGGTCACCGTGGTGAAGGTCGGCGGCACCGTGGTGGACGTGGACCTCAACCACCCGATGGCGGGCAAGACCCTGCAGTTCCAGGTCGAGATCGTCGACGTGCGCGAAGCCGAGCAGGTCGAAATCGACCACGGCCACGTGCACGGCGAGGGCGGCACGCAGCACTGAATCGCGCGGCCCCTGATGGCCGGACGGCCCGCCCCGGCGGGCCGTCTTCGTTTGGCGTCCGTGCTTGCTGTAACCGGCCGGCTTGACCATGATCGAACGACGACGGGCGGGGAGGCCTGCAACCATGACCGAAGCCACCGTGCTGGCGCCCGTTCAGGGCAGCGAGCGCATCGACGCCCTGGACGTGCTGCGCGGCTTCGCGCTCCTTGGCATCCTGCTGATGAACATCGAAGCCATGGTGGGGCCTTTGGACGGCGCGCTCACCGGCATCGATCCGGCGCTCACCGGTGCCGACCACTGGGCGGATGCGCTGGTCTACTTCTTCGTGCAGGGCAAGTTCTACCCGCTGTTCTCGCTGCTGTTCGGCATGGGCTTTGCGGTGATGATGCAGCGCGCGGTCGACGCCGGCCGCCCCTTCGTGCGCCTGTACCTGCGCCGCGTGCTGGCGCTGCTGGCCATCGGCCTGGCGCACGCGCTGCTGGTGTGGAGCGGCGACATCCTGACCTCGTACGCCCTGGTGGCGCTGCTGCTGTTGCTGTTCTTCCGGGGCACGCCGCAGTCGCGCCTGCCCAAGTGGGCCATCGGGCTGATGCTGTTGCCGCTGGCGCTGATGCTGCTTTCGGGCGCCATGGTCGAGCTGGCGGCCACAGCTCCGGGGTCCGCGGCCGAGATGGCCAGGATGGTCGAGGAATCGAACGCCGACATGGCGGCCATGCTCGAGGCCCAGCGCCAGGCGCAGGGACAGGGCACTTACCGGGAAGCGATGGCCCAGCGCGGCGACGACTTCGCGTTGATGATGGGCTACCTGGTGATGTGGGGTTGGCAGCTGCTCGGGCTGTTCCTGCTGGGGGCCTGGTTCGTGCGCAGCGGCGCCATCGCCGGGCCCGGGGGCTTCCCGGTGCTGTTCGCGCGCCTGCGCTGGATCGCGCTGCCGGTGGGCATGGTGATGATGGGCGCGTCGATGGCGATCACGCCGACCACCACCCTGGGTCCGATGGGCCTGCGCGACAGCTTCGCCATGTCCCTGGCCATGGCGGGCGGCGTCCTGATGTGCCTGGGCTACCTGGCCTGGATCGTGCGCGGCCTGCAGTCGGCTTCGCTGGCGGGCGGCCTGAAAGTGCTGGCGCCGGCCGGCCGCATGGCGCTGACCAATTACCTGGCGCAGTCGGTCATCTGCACGTTCATCTTCTCGGGCTATGGCCTGGGCTATTTCGAGCAGCTGCCGCGCGCCTGGCAGGTGCCGTTCGTGTTGGGGTTCTATTCGCTGCAGGTGCTGGCCAGCCAGGCCTGGCTGGCGCGGTTCCGTTTTGGCCCGATGGAGTGGCTGTGGCGGGCGGCGACGTACCTGCAGTGGCCGCCGATGCGCCGCGGCTGAGCGGTCAGCGCGGCCCCGGGCCCCTGTAGACTGCCCAAATGAGCGAAAGCGACACCGAAATCCTGATCCTGGGCGGGGGCGTGATCGGCTTGGCCTGCGCGCACTACCTGCTGTCCGAAGGCCGCTCGGTCCGGGTGCTGGAACAGGCGCGGGTCGGTGGCGCCGCGTCGCACGGCAACTGCGGCACGCTGACGCCCAGCCACGCGCCGCCACTGGCGGCACCGGGCATGGTCGGGCAGGCGCTGCGCTGGATGCTCAGCCCGTCGGCGCCGCTCTACATCAAGCCGCGCTGGGACCCGGCGCTGACGCGCTGGCTGGTGGCCGTCGCCCGCCGTTGCAACGCCGACGACTGGCGCAGCAGCGGCCTGGCCAAGGGTGCGCTGCTGAAGCTGTCGCGCGCCCTCACCGAGGACCTGGTCTATGGCCAGGGCATGGACTGCGGCTTCGAGGCCAGCGGCTTCCACTACGTGTTCCGCAGCGCCGCCGCCCTCGAGAAGCAACAGCGCGAACTGCCGCTGCTGGCCGAAATGGGCATCCGCGCCAACGTGCTCGACGGCGCTGCCCTGGCCGCCGACGAACCGGCGCTGCTGCCGGGCATGGCCGGCGCCATCCACTTCCCCGGCGACGCCCAGCTGCGGCCCGATCGCTACACCGCCGAACTGGCGCGCCTGGTGCGCGAAGCGGGCGGCGTGATCGAAGAGGGCGTGTGCATCACCGGCTTCGAGAGTGGCCGGCGCGGCATTGATGCGGTGTTGACCAACGAGGGCCGCCGCACCGGCGACAAGGTGCTGATGGCGCTCGGCGCCTGGTCGCCGCGGTTCGCACGCAGCCTGGGGCTGGCGATCCCCATCCAGCCCGGCAAGGGCTATTCGATCACCTATGACCGGCCCGTTCGGACGCCGCGCCGGCCCCTGGTGCTCAAGGAGCGCAGCGTCTGCGTCACCAGCTGGGACGACGGCTTCCGCCTTGGCAGCACCATGGAGTTCAGTGGCTATGACGACGGCCTGAACCGCACGCGGCTGGCGGCGCTCGAGCGCGGCGCGGCCGAATACCTGCACGAGCCGGCGGGTCCCGCCAGGCGCGAGGAGTGGTGCGGGTGGCGGCCGATGGTGGTGGACGACCTGCCGCTGCTGGGCCGCTCGCCGCGCCACAGCAACCTGTGGCTGGCGACCGGCCACGGCATGATGGGCATGGGCATGTCCGCCGGTACCGGGCGCATCGTCGCCGACCTGATGCTGGGCCGCACGCCGCCGATTGATCCGGCGCCGTACGCGCCGTCACGCTTCGCCGCCCAGGCCTGAGCCATGGAATTCTTCACCCTGCACCGAGGCACCGCGCCCCTGCTGGTCAGCCTGCCGCACGACGGCATCGCCCTGCCCGAGGACCTGGCTATCCGCATGACGCCCGAAGCGCGCGGCGTGCCGGACACCGACTGGTTCGTCAGCCGCCTCTACGATTTCTCGCGCCGGCTGGGGGCATCGCTGCTGGTGCCGGTGCATTCGCGTTACGTGATCGACCTCAACCGGTCGCCGGACGACCGGTCGCTTTACCCCGGCCAGAACACCACGGGCCTGTGCCCGGTGCAGCGCTTCAACGGCGCGCCGGTGTACCTGCCGGGCGAAGAGCCCTCGGCCGACGAAGTGGCCGCGCGCATCGAGCGCTACTGGCGGCCCTACCACGACGCCCTGGCCGGCGAACTGGCGCGCCTGCGCGGCAGGCACGGCCATGCGGTGCTGTGGGAAGGTCATTCGATCCGCAGCACCGTGCCTTTTCTGTTCGAAGGCCGGCTGCCGGACTTCAACCTCGGCACCGCCGGCGGCGCCAGCTGCGCGCCGGCAAGGCAGGCACGCATCGAAGCGGTGCTGGCCGCGCAGCAGGACTACACCTGGGTGGCCAACGGCCGCTTCAAGGGGGGCTACATCACCCGCCACCATGGCCGGCCGGGCGAGGGCGTGGATGCGCTGCAGCTGGAGCTGGCGCAGTGCACCTACATGGACGAGTCGACCGGGCGCTACCAGCCCGAACGCGCGGCGAAGGTGCAGGCCATGCTGGCCAAGCTGCTGGAGGCGGCCGTCGCCTGAGACCCGAGGCCGCTCACCCCTTCGGGGTATGGCCGGCGATCGCTTGGGTGGGGCGTTCGCGCGGATCGAAGAAGCAGACCGACTGTCGCGACGTCCGATGCCGGGACGAATTGCAGCTGGCCTCGCGCGCCGTGCGGCCATCGAAACCCTGCAGGCCGATGGTGGCCTGGCCGGCATGGCTGTCGTCCAGCGACGCATACTGCAGCGCAATCTCGTGGCTGCGGTGGTAGAGCACGGCCTGGGCCCGCAGCGGCTGCGTGCTCGGCACGGGGCTGGACCGTTCGAAGCCGTCCCATTCGACCACCGTGCAGGCCTGGCCTGCGCCATCCGCGCCCGGGCGCGGGCAGTTCCCAAAGAACGCCTGACGCACCTGGCCGCCGGCCCTGGGACGCAGGTCGTCGTGGTAGACGTAGATGCGGTTCTGGCTGGCGGCGGGGTTGTCGGCCCGCGAAGGCAGGCCGCAGTCGTTGCTGAAATCCGAGCCATCCTCGACGGCCAGGGAATCGGCACTGGCCAGGTAGCCGTTGCCCGAGACCACCAGGGACGAAACCGGCAGTTGGTAGAACTCGAACGGCTGCTGCAGCGCGAGCACGGCGGCGCGGTCGTCGGCGTCCGCCCGGCCATGGCCGGGCACCAGCGCCAGCGGCCGCCCGGCGTCGCCGAGATCGATGTAGTCGAAGCCGCAGGTGCCGCCGGCCGGGCTCTCCGCGACGGTGTAGCCGTAAAGGTTCGCCGATACGGTGGCGCGCTCGCGCGCCTGCAGGCCCACGGCCACCGCCGTCGCCAGGATCAGGCCGGCGAGCGTGAAGAGTATGGGCTGCTGTCGGCGACCCTTGGCTGGCGGCATGTGAGCCCTGTTCCCTGGCTTGTGGCGGCATGGGTGCGCGCCTGGGGCGGATCAGCCTTGGCGCACGCAATTTTCAGCTGGAGTCATGCACGAATCGTGCCATAAGCCCTTGTTTCTGCCGTTATCTCAGAGGCCGTCCCAAACCCCCGGCAGCTTCGACGATTTGCGAGCGGCGGGCGCCTGCTTCGGCTCGCGCGCGTCGTCGAGCCAGGAAATTGGCGGACACCGGGGGTGACGCGGCGCGTCATCTTTCCTTGCATCCGGTCACGTTCCTGGCCGGCCTAGCGTTCCCGCTTCGCGCCTATGTCCACCCGCGCCACGTCGCGCACGGCCACCGTGACGGTCTTTCGCCCGGCGCGCTCATCCAGGAACCACGGCAGGGGCAGGTTGTCCGGCACCACGGTCAGTTCATGGCTGCCGGTGGCCACGCGCGGGAACTCGAATTCGCCCTGGCTGTCGGTCCGCACCGCGTAAAGGCCGTCGAGCAGCACCGTGACGTTGGCCGCCGGCTGCTCCGAGGCGGCACGGCTGCCGTCGCCGTTCTCGTCAAGGAAGACGCTGCCCGCAACGCTGCCGTGGGCCGCGCCGCGCTGCCCGCCCAGCACCGCCTGGCTCGAACCCGACTGGCGATCGTAGCGAAGGCTGAGGAACAGCGATCGGTTGCGCGGAAGGTCGAGCAGTGGGTCCGGCGGTGCCAGTGGGTCGAGGGCGAACGGTGACCTTCTCTGGCCCTCGCTGGCATAGACCGTCGTGGACAGCCACCAGCGGCTGGAGATGCGCCAGTTCAACGACAGGTTGGCGTCGGTGGTGCGATGGGCTTCGGCGCCGGCAGCGCGGCTCACGCGCACGTTGCCGTCCAGGCTGAGCCGCTGCCCAAGGTCCAGGCCGCCGTAGGCCGACAGGGAAACGGTTTCGGTCGCCGGCAGATCGCCATAGCTGATCGAGCCGTATGCCGCGGTCATGGACAAGCGCTGGCCCTGTTTGAGCGGGATATCCTGGTCCAGGCTCAGCTGCCAATCGCGACCGCGCAGGTTGCCGTCGGCGTAGTCGAACTGCAGCCGCGACAGGCCCAGTCCCGTGCGGCGGTCGGCGAACAGGCGGGTGCTGTAGTCGGTGCCGCCGTCGCTGTCGCGCACGCCCAGGCTGCCGCCGTAGCCCAGGTTGGCGCGCCCCTGGTAGCGCGCGTACACGTTGCCGTAAAGGCCGTCGAAGGTCGTGCCGCTGATCGAGCGGATGCTGTCGAGGCTGGCGTTCCAGGACCATCGCGCGTGCTGGTAGCTGGCGCGGACGTAGGCGCCCTGGGCATCGTTGTTGATGGGCGTGGTTCCCCAGGCCAGGCCCGGCTCGAGGTGGAACACGCCATAGCGGAGGTCGTAGCGGCCGATCCTCCGCCAGGCGTCTGCCCAGGCACCGCCGGCGTCGCCGGACACGCTGCGGCTGGCCTGTGCGTAAACCCTTACGCCGCGGTCGGTGGTTTCCCAACCGGTGCCGGCCAGCAGGGCGTCGGTACTGCCCTCCTGGAACAGGCTGCCGCCGAACTCGTCGGGTACGATCTGGCCGCCAGTGCCAAGCACGGCCACGGCGGAAGTCCAGCCGGGCGCCCACTGCCACTGCGCCGCCGCGCTGGCGACATGGCCCTGGGCGCTGTCGAAGCCCACCAACCGCGAACCGCTGAACACGCCGCTGCGTCCGGCGGACGCCATCAGTTCGGTTCCAGCGGGCGATTGCCGCCATGCCGTGGAGGCGCCGACGAACGGCGCGCTGGGCAGGAAGAAACGGTATTGCCCGGCGAGCAGCGAGGGCAGGCCGGTGTTGAGCACGCCCAGGCCGTTGTCGGCGTTCCAGCCGCCGTCAAAGGCCAGGCCACGCTGCCAGAGGGTGGCCAGGCCCAAGGTGCGGGAGTTGCCGTCGCGACCACGGTTGGAGTGGAACACCGTCGCGTCCAGCGACAGCGCGCCGTGGCGCTCGGTTTCCCACAGGCCGTCGAAGCCCAGGCCGGTTTCCAGGAAGTCGTCCTCCCCGACCTGCGACGCGCTCACGATGGCTTCGGCGCTGATGCTGCGCGGCAAGCCTTCCGGGTCGTAGGCCTCGGCGTCGTCGGGCGGCAGCGCCGCCAGCTTCGCGGGGTCGATGATGCGGTCCTGGAACGGCGTGCCTTCGATGCTGCCGTCGGCGGATTGCTGCGCGGCCGCCTGGCTGGCGGCACAGATCAGGACAAGGCTGGCGGCAAGCGGCAGCAGCCGGGTGCCTGCGCCAGGGCTCATTGGGCGATGGTCGCGTCTACGGCAATCCGCTGGGAGCCCCAGTCGAGGCTGCCCTTGATGACGATCGGGAACCGAATCACCGGCGCGGCGGTTTGCGCGGCATCGGTCACCGGCCGCAGCGCGATGACGCGGGTTGCGCCCGGCAGGATCGGGCTGTTCGCCGGAGCCAGCGTCCAGCGTTTTCCGTCGGCGTCAGTGCCATCCACCATGCCTTCCAGGCGGCCATGGGCATTGCCCCGGTTGGCCACCCGCAGGGCCGGCAGGGTGGCGCCCTCTTCCTTGAGCGACTGGCTGCCGGTGACGGCCAGGTTGGCGGCGGCGCCGCCGACATTGAGGTAGACCACGACCGCGATGCGGCCGGCGATCGGTACGCCAGAACCGCTCATCTGCGGCTCGCCCTCGATCATGATGGCGAAACGGCACTGGCCGGCTGGCGCATCGGCCGGCACCGCCACCTCGAATCGGTAGCGCCGGCTGCTGTTGGGGCTCATCCGCAGCTCCGGGGCCTCGATGCCA
Source organism: Lysobacteraceae bacterium (assembly GCA_031418815.1). GTDB lineage: Bacteria > Pseudomonadota > Gammaproteobacteria > Xanthomonadales > Xanthomonadaceae > Arenimonas. Next base: position 11,629 of record JANOJQ010000134.1, on the reverse strand, counting down.
ACCCAGGGGCGGCAGCTGCCCGGCTGCAGTGCGTACTCGAACACGGGGCTTTCGGCCGCGTCCAGCGACCAGTCCGCGGTGCGCATGATGTAGCGCGCGGGCACGGTGGACTCGTGGCGGATCTCGATGACGTTGCGGTAGGTCTCGCCGGGTTTGGCCGCGGCCTCGAAGCGGGGCGGCATCACCTGGGCGGAAAACGCCTGGGCGTTTACTTGCGCGGCGGCCAGGAGGAGGGCGGTGGCCAGGGCGATGCGGGCGGGCGAGTACGGAGTCATGGCTGGTCGGGTTCGAACTCGAAGGAGAAGCGCAGCTGTTCCTGGCGATCCAGGCGGTTGCCGTCGGCCTGGATGGTCAGCCGCAGCGTGTCCTCGATCAGGTCGGTGTTGATCTGGCCGGCGTAGACCAGCGCGCGCCCGCCGTCCTTCATCGCGCCGGGCGAAAGCACGCCGTTGCTGGTCCAGGAGGCCTGAACCGGGACGCCGGATTGCGACGGCAGCACCTGGTAGATGCGGCCGCTCTGGCCGCGCCAAGGCGAGACGTCCAGCCGCACCAGCACGGTCAAGGTGCCCGACAGCATCGACGTGCGCCGCACCAGCGGCACGCTCTCGTCCCAGGTCAGCCGCAGCGTGCTGGACATCACCTGGCTGGCGCTGTCATCCACCGGCAGCGCCTGCGCGCCCGACGCGGTGGACGCCAGCACCAGCAAGCTCGCCAGCAGGGCGCAACGGAGCAGGCTCACGGCGCCGTCAGCGTGTAGGTGACCCGGGCCTGGTAGGTGCCGCTGGCGACCAGGTTCTGGTTGGCATAGCGAAAGGCCAGGCAGCTCTCGCGCCAGGTGTTGTGCTGGAAATTACTGGCCAGAACCTGGCTGCCGCCGGTGAAGCTGCCGGCGAGGATGGGCTGCGCGCCAGTGTCGCCGTTGCCGCGGCTGGTCCAGCTGATCTGGGACATCGGGATGGTTTGTGCGCCGTTGCTCAGCGTCATCGGTGCCACCACGGTAAGGGTGCCATTACTGTTGGTGTTGTCCGGGCGACGGTAAAAGCCGCCGACATAGACCTCGCCCGCATTGCAAAAAACGAAGCCGTCCAGGTCGCTGGTGAGCCGCGCCGTGGTCGCCATGACCTGGGCGACACCGTTGCCGACGACGTTGGCCGGAACGGTCACCGTGACATCGTTGACGGTGGCGTTGAGGGCCGGGGTGCCGCCGGCGTTGTAGTTGCCGCCGGTGATGCTGCCGTCGCCGACACGCAGGTAGACCGCCTGAGGGTTGGCGGCCGCGATGTTGACGATGTAGGCGTGGGCCAAGGTGTTGCCGCCCAGCGTCAGCAGGGCAAGCGCGGACAAGCGAATTTTCCGGGCCTTATTCATTGCAACCTCCGGGGGCGGGGTGGCCAGGCGGCCGCCCCGCCCCTTTGACCTTTGCGAAGGTTACAGGTCGGTCGCGGTGTAGGTCACGGTGCCGTTGTAGGTCGCGGCGGCCACCGTATTGGTGTTGTCGTACACGAAGGTCCAGTCGGCGGTGCGGTTGACCACGCCGTTGACTGCGAGCACGTTGACCGTGGCGCCGACAGCCGGGATCGGGAACAGCGGGACCGAGGTGGTGCCATCGATCTCGGTCCAGGGAATGACGTTGGTGCCGTCGGTCAGGCCGGTGCCGCTGCCCACGGCCGCGACGGAGACGTCGCCGCCGTTGCTGATCAGCTGAACCGGGATCGCGGCGCCGCCGGCATTGGTGCGGGCGATGTCGGTGGTGGTGCCCACTTGGGCGCCGGTAAGGGTGAACTCAACCAGGTCGATCGTGCCGCCGGCGGTGCCCACGCGGAAGCTAAGGAACTGCGGGATGATCACGCGGAAGCTCAGGTCATTGGAGACCGCGTAAGGCGCGGTGGTATCGAAGCCGGAGGCCGCGAAGGCGGGGGCCACGGCAACCAGACCGAGGGACGCCATGGCGGTCAGGGCCAGGCCTCGGATAGCACGGACGTTGTTCATTGGGGCGGGTTCCTTGAGGGTGGGTGTGAAGGGACGGGATTGTTGGGTCGACATTCCGGGCCGGATCACCGACCAGGGGCGCACAGCTGCGGGCACTAACGCCTAAGCACGAAGCATGCCAGTCAGACCCGGCACCGAACGGGCGGTGACCCGTCCCTTGAAAAGCCACCCTGGCCAAGTACCTTGGGGCGCGAGCAAGGCGTAAACCCGGGAAAAACCAGCAGGCTGATTGCGACCCACCGGCAACTTGCAGCAGGGCATGGCACCGAAATGTGACGCAGGGCGTCATGTAACCGTGTGCAGGCTCACACTTTTTTCACGCCTGGCGCCCAGCTGCGGCGTTCTTGGCGGAGCCCGGCCACCGCGGCCGGAAGGCTCAGACCTCCAGCGAGGCCAGGTCGCCCTTGGCCTCGAGCCAGGCCTTGCGGTCGCCGGCGCGCTTCTTCGCCAGCAGCATGTCCATCAGGCCGCGGGTCAGCTCGGCGTCGTCCACCGTCAGCTGCACCAGGCGGCGCGTGTCGGGGTGGATGGTGGACTCGCGCAGCTGCACCGGGTTCATCTCGCCCAGGCCCTTGAAGCGGGTGACGTTGACCTGGCCGCGGATCTTTTCCTTCTCGATGCGGTCGAGCAGGATGCGTTTCTCTTCCTCGTCCAGCGCATAGAACACCTGCTTGCCCACGTCCACGCGGAACAGCGGCGGCATGGCCACGAAGATGTTGCCCGCGCGCACCAGCGCCGGGAAATGGCGCAGGAACAGCGCCGCCAGCAGGGTGGCGATGTGCAGGCCGTCGGAATCGGCGTCGGCCAGGATGATCACCTTGCCGTAGCGCAGGCCGTCGATGGCCTCCACGCCCGGGTCGCAGCCGATGGCCACCGCGAGGTCGTGCACTTCGTTGGAGGCCAGCACGCCGCTGGACTCCACTTCCCAGGTGTTCAGGATCTTGCCGCGCAGCGGCAGGATGGCCTGGAACTCCTTGTCGCGGGCCTGGCGGGCGCTGCCGCCGGCCGAGTCGCCCTCCACCAGGAACAGCTCGGTACGGCCCAGGTCCTGGCTGATGCAGTCGGCCAGCTTGCCGGGCAGGGCGGGGCCCTGGGTGATCTTCTTGCGGGTGACCTGCTTTTCGGTCTTCAGGCGGGCCGAGGCGCGGTCGATGGCCAGCTGGGCAATCTGCAGGCCGGTCTCGACGTGCTGGTTGAGCCACAGCGAGAACGCGTCGTGCGAGGCGTTCTCGACGAAGGCCGCGGCCTGGCGCGAACTCAGCCGCTCCTTGGTCTGGCCGCTGAACTGCGGGTCGGTGAGCTTGAGGCTGAGCACGTAGCTGACCCGGTCCCAGACGTCTTCGGGCGCCAGCTTGACGCCACGCGGCAGCAGGTTGCGGAAGTCGCAGAACTCCCGCAGCGCGTCGGTGAAGCCCGAGCGCAGGCCGTTCACGTGGGTGCCGCCCTGCGCGGTGGGAATCAGGTTCACGTAGCTTTCCTGCACCAGTTCGCCGTCGGGCACCCAGGCCACGGCCCAGTCCACCACCTCGGTGTCCTTGTTGACGTGGCCCACGAACAGCTCGGCCGGCAGCAGGTCGCGGCCCACCAATTCGCCGCGCAGGTAGTCGCGCAGGCCGTTCTCGTAGTACCACTCGTTGCGCTCACCGGTGGCCTCGTCGTACAGCTTCACCGTCAGGCCCGGGCACAGCACGGCCTTGGCGCGCAGCAGGTGGCGCAGCGACCTGGCGTGGATCTTCGGGGTGTCGAAGTACTTCGGGTCGGGCCAGAAGCGCAGGCGGGTGCCGGTGTTGCGCTTGCCCACCGTGCCCACTACTTCCAGCGCCGAGCTGCGGTCGCCGTCGCGGAACTCCATGCGGTGTTCCTGGCCCTCGCGGCGGATCACCACTTCAACCTTCTTCGAAAGCGCGTTCACCACGCTCACGCCCACGCCGTGCAGGCCGCCGGAGAAAGTGTAGTTCTTGCCGCTGAACTTACCGCCCGCGTGCAGGCGGGTCATGATCAGCTCGATGCCCGGGATCTTCTCCTCGGGGTGGATGTCCACCGGCATGCCGCGACCGTCGTCGATCACCTCGCAGCTGCCGTCGGCGAAGATCGTCACTTCGACCGTCTTGGCATGGCCACCCAGCGCTTCGTCCACCGAGTTGTCGATGACCTCCTGGGCCAGGTGGTTGGGCCGGGTGGTGTCGGTGTACATGCCGGGGCGGCGCTTGACCGGGTCCAGGCCCGAGAGCACTTCGATGTCGGCGGCGTTGTAGCGGGTGTTCATTCGGGAAGGGCTCGGGAAGGGTGGTGCGTGGGCGCGAGGCCGCAGGATGGGCGCGGCATCGGAAGCGGTCAAGCGGCCCAAATGCAAGCCATTGATCGGAAAAAGGTTCTGGTTCCGGGGCGACCAACCCGGTAGAATGCGGTTTTCCAGCGCCTGCCAAACCCATGACTCGTCTTATCTTCGTTACCGGTGGCGTGGTGTCCTCGCTCGGCAAGGGCATCGCCGCGGCCTCGCTGGCCGCCATCCTGGAGGCGCGCGGCCTGCGCGTGACCATGATGAAGCTCGACCCTTACATCAACGTCGACCACGGCACCATGAGCCCGTTCCAGCACGGCGAGGTGTACGTCACCGACGACGGCGCCGAGACCGACCTCGACCTGGGCCACTACGAGCGCTTCCTGCGCGTCCGCCTGAGCCGCAAGAACTCCGTCACCACCGGCCGCATCTACGAAAACGTGATCCGCAAGGAGCGCCGCGGTGATTACCTCGGCGGCACCGTGCAGGTGATCCCGCACATCACCGATGAAATCAAGCGCGCCATCTTCGAGGCCACCGACGGCTTCGACGTCGGCCTGGTGGAGATCGGCGGCACGGTGGGCGACATCGAGTCGCTGCCGTTCCTGGAGGCCATCCGCCAGATCCGCACCGAGCGCGGCCCGGGCAAGGCCATCTTCATGCACCTCACGCTGGTGCCCTACATCGCGGCGGCCGGCGAGCTCAAGACCAAGCCCACCCAGCATTCGGTGAAGGAGCTGCGCTCGATCGGCATCCAGCCCGACATCCTGGTCTGCCGCAGTGAGCGCCCGCTGCCGGAGTCCGAGCGTCGCAAGATCGCCCTGTTCACCAACGTGCACGAAAAGGCCGTGATCAGCTGCGTGGACGTGGACAACATCTACAAGCTGCCGCTGTGGCTGCACGAACAGCAGCTCGACCAGATCGCGATCGAATGCCTGCGCATGGAAGACGTGGCCAAGCCGGCCGACCTGTCCGAGTGGCAGGCGGTGGTGGACGCCGCCGAACATCCGGTGGACGCGGTGACGGTGGCGGTGGTGGGCAAGTACATCGACCACCAGGACGCCTACAAGTCGCTGTCCGAGGCGCTCAAGCACGGCGGCCTGCGCCAGCGCACCAAGGTGACGCTGAAGTGGATCGAGTCCGAGCAGGTCGAGAAGGAAGGCGTGGCGGTGCTCGGGGGCGTGGACGCCATCCTGGTGCCCGGCGGCTTCGGCGACCGCGGCTTCGAGGGCAAGGTGATGACGGCGCAGCACGCGCGCGAATCGGGCATTCCCTACTTCGGCATCTGCTACGGCATGCAGGCGGCGGTGGTGGACTTCGCCCGCCACGTGGCCGGCCTGGCCGGCGCCAACAGCACCGAGAACGACCGCCACTGCGCGCACCCGGTCATCGGCCTGATCACCGAGTGGCGCACGGCCACCGGCGAGGTGGAGCGCCGCGACGAGCAGTCCGACCTGGGCGGCACGATGCGCCTGGGCCTGCAGGACCAGCGCCTCAAGCCGGGTTCGAAGGCGCGCGAACTCTACGGCAAGGACGTGGTGGGCGAGCGCCACCGCCACCGCTACGAGTTCAACAACCGCTACCGAACCCAGCTCGAGGACGCCGGCCTGGTAATCAGCGGCAAGTCCATGGACGACCTGCTGGTGGAAGTGATCGAGCTGCCGTCGCACCCGTGGTTCATCGCCTGCCAGGCGCACCCCGAGTTCCTGTCCACCCCGCGCGACGGCCACCCCCTCTTCATTGGCTTCATCAAGGCCGCCCGCGACCACAAGGCTGCTGCCCTTGTAGGAGGGCCTTCAGGCCCGATGCTCTCCGCCGGGCATCCGGCCATCGCGGCTGAAGCCGCTCCTAAAGCAGGAGCTATCTGATGGATCTCTGCGGTTTCAAGGTTGGCCTCGACCAGCCCTTCTTCCTCATCGCCGGCCCCTGCGTCATCGAGTCGCTCGAGCTGCAGATGGAAACCGCCGGCCGCCTGCAGGAAATCACCGGCAAGCTGGGCATCCCCTTCATCTTCAAGTCCAGCTTCGACAAGGCCAACCGCACCTCGGGCACCAGCTTCCGCGGTCCCGGCCTGGAAGCCGGCCTGAAGGTGCTGGCCGAGGTGAAGCGCCAGCTCGGCGTGCCGGTGCTCACCGACGTGCACGAATACACGCCGCTGGATGAAGTCACCAGCGTGGTGGACGTGCTGCAGACGCCCGCCTTCCTGTGCCGGCAGACCGACTTCATTCAGAAGGTCGCCAGCGCCGGCAAGCCGGTGAACATCAAGAAGGGCCAGTTCCTCTCGCCCTGGGAAATGAAGCACGTCACCGCCAAGGCCCTGGCCACCGGCAACACGCAGATCATGGCCTGCGAGCGCGGCGTCAGCTTCGGTTACAACAACCTCGTTTCCGACATGCGCTCGCTGAGCGTCATGCGCGATACCGGCTGCCCGGTGGTGTTCGACGCCACCCACAGCGTGCAGCTGCCGGGCGGAATGGACGGCAAGTCCGGCGGCCAGCGCGAGTTCGTGCCGGTGCTGGCGCGCGCGGCCATGGCCGTGGGCATCAGCGGCATCTTCATGGAAACCCACCCGGACCCGTCCAAGGCCCTCAGCGACGGTCCGAACGCCTGGCCGCTGCCGAAGATGCAGGCCCTGCTGGAAACCCTGCTCGAGCTCGACCGCATCACCAAGCGCAACGGCTTCCTCGAAATGCAGGAATAGGAAATTGGCCACGGATTGACGCGGATGAACACGGATAAAGCAAAAAACCAGTTGATCCTGCTTTATCCGTGTTCATCCGTGTAAATCCGTGGCAATAAAATCCCTTTGAACTACCCAAGAGCCGACATGACCACGATCAGCAAGATCCACGCCCGCGAAATCCTCGACAGCCGCGGCAATCCGACCCTTGAAGCCGAGGTCACGCTCGCCGACGGCAGCTTCGGCCGCGCCATGGTGCCCTCGGGCGCGTCCACCGGCAGCAAGGAAGCGGTGGAGCTGCGCGACGGCGACAAGAGCCGCTATCTGGGCAAGGGCGTGAAGAAGGCCGTGGCCAACGTCAACACCACGATCGCCGATGCGCTCAAGGGCTTCGACGGCGCCGACCAGGCGGGCCTGGACAGCAAGCTGGTCAACCTCGACGGCACCGAGAACAAGGGCCGCCTGGGCGCCAACGCGCTGCTGGGCGTGTCGCTGGCCAACGCGCACGCCGTGGCCGCGTCGAAGCGCCAGCCGCTGTGGCAGCACCTGGCCGCGGGCCGCGAGGTGTCGCTGCCGGTGCCGATGATGAACATCATCAACGGCGGCGCCCACGCCGACAACAACGTGGACATGCAGGAATTCATGGTGCTGCCGGTGGGCTGCGACAGCTTCGCCGAGGCGCTGCGCTGCGGCACGGAAATCTTCCACAGCCTCAAGTCGGTGCTCAAGGCCAAGGGCCTGGGCACCGCCGTGGGCGACGAAGGCGGCTTCGCGCCGGACTTGAAGTCGAACGAGGAAGCCATCGAAGTCATCCTCGAGGCCATCGGCAAGGCCGGCTACAAGGCCGGCGAAGACGTGCTGCTGGGCCTGGACGTGGCCAGTTCCGAGTTCTTCGACAACGGCAAGTACAACCTGGTGGGCGAGGGCAAGCGCCTCACGTCCGAGCAGTTCGTCGATTTCATGGCCGGCTGGTGCGCGCAGTACCCGATCATCACCATCGAGGACGGCATGGCCGAGAACGACTGGGCCGGCTGGAAGCTGCTCACCGAGCGCCTCACCAGCAAGGTCCAGCTGGTCGGCGACGACCTGTTCGTGACCAACCCGAAGATCTTCCAGGACGGCATCGATCAAAAGGTCGCCAACGCCATCCTGATCAAGGTCAACCAGATCGGCACGCTGACCGAGACGCTGCAGGCCATCGCGAGGGCCGAGGCCAACCGCTACGCGGCCATCGTCTCGCACCGCTCGGGCGAAACCGAGGACACCACCATCGCCGACATCGCCGTGGCGACCACCGCCACCCAGATCAAGACCGGCTCGCTGTGCCGCAGCGACCGCGTGGCCAAGTACAACCAGCTGCTGCGCATCGAGGAAGCGCTGGGGGCCCAGGCCCGCTACGCCGGCCGCGACGCCTTCATCAGCCTCAAGCGCTGAGCCCACGCCCTTGCGCCGCTGGTGGGTCCTTGCCCTGCTCCTGCTGGCCCTGGTGGCCCTGCAGGCGAAGCTGTGGTGGGGCGAGGGCGGCCTGGGTGAAGCGCGCGGGCTCGACCTGCGGGTCAGCGACCAGCGCGCCGAGAACGCCCGCCTGCAGCAGCGCAACGACGCTTTGTCGGCCGAAGTGGAAGACCTCAAGTCGGGCGAGGCCGCGGTGGAGGACCGCGCCCGCAGCGAGCTGGGCATGATCAAGCCCGGCGAAACCTTTTACCGCGTGGTGGAGCCCGCCAAGCCCGCCGCCGCGCCCGCCGAACAATCGCAGGACGACGCCGTGCCGGAGCCCAGGCCGTGACCTGGGCCGTGGTGCCGGCCGCCGGCCGCGGCATGCGCTTCGGCGGTGCCGTCCCGAAGCAGTACTCGCCGCTGTTCGGCCGCACCGTGATCGAGCACAGCCTGCGCGCCGTGCTCAACCACGACAGCGTGGACGGCGTGGTGGTGGCGCTGGCGAACGACGATGGCTTCTGGCCCGGCTGGCGCGACATCGGCGGCAAGCCCGTGATCACCTGCATCGGCGGCAGCGAGCGCGCCGACTCGGTGCTGGCCGGCCTGCGGGCGCTGCCGGGCACGGTGGACGACGACCAGTGGGTGCTGGTGCACGACGCGGCCCGTCCCTGCCTGCGCGCGCTCGACCTGGCGCGCCTGCTCACCGTGGGCCAGGCCGACCCGGTGGGCGCGCTGCTGGCGGCGCCGGTGCGCGACACGCTCAAGCGCGCCGACCACCTCGGCCACAGCCAGGCCACCGAACCGCGCGACTGGCTGTGGCGCGCGCTGACGCCGCAGCTGTTCCGCCGCGGTGGCCTCACCCGCGCGCTGCAGGCAGCGCTGCGCGCCGGGGTGAAGATCACCGACGAAGCCATGGCCATGGAGCGGCTGGGCCTGCGCCCCTGCCTGGTCGAAGGCAGCGAAGACAACATCAAGGTCACCACGCAGTCCGACCTGCCGCTGGCCGAGTTCATCCTCGGCAACATGGACTGAAAGTGCTTTGGCCACGGATTTACGCGGATGAACGCGGATAGAGCCAGGGCTTGAGTTGTTCACGCGGTGGCCTTTCGTGCTCTGCTCTTCATTCGTTTCTTCTTTTATCCGCGTTCATCCGCGTAAATCCGTGGCCAAGGAAAAAATATGACAGACCTCAACGTGCGGATCGGCCAGGGCTACGACGTGCACGCCTACGGCGACGGCGACCACGTGATGCTCGGCGGCGTGCGCATCGCCCACGACTGCGGCGTGCTGGCCCATTCCGACGGCGACGTGGTGATCCACGCGCTGTGCGACGCGCTGCTGGGCGCGCTGGCGCTGGGCGACATCGGCGTGCATTTCCCGCCCACCGATCCGCGCTGGCAGGACGCCGACAGCCGCCTGTTCCTGCGCCACTGCGCGGCGCTGGTGGCCGGGCGCGGCTGGCGCGTGGGCAATGCCGATGTCACGGTGGTGTGCGAGCGTCCGAAGGTGTCGCCGCATGCGGCGGCCATGCGCGCCAACCTCGCCGCCGACCTCGGCGTGGCGGTGGACGACATCAGCGTGAAGGCCACCACGTCCGAACGCCTGGGATTCACCGGCCGCGGCGAAGGCCTGGCGGCGATGGCCGTGGTGCTGCTGGTGCGCGCGTGAGCACGCTTCCGCGCGCGCACGGTGATGCCGTGCTGCAGGCGCGCTACCGGGTGGAGCCCGAGGACTTCCAGGTCGAGGAGATCGACGGCTTCGAGCCGACGGGGCAGGGCGAACACCTGCTGCTGACGGTGGAAAAGCGCGGCATGAACACCTCGTTCGCCGCCAAGCGCATTGCCCGCTGGGCCGGCATCCCCGACATGGGCGTGGGCTACGCCGGCATGAAGGACCGCCACGCGGTCACGCGCCAGCGCTTCTCGGTGCATTTCCCCAAGCGCGTCGCGCCCGACCTGGAAGGCCTGGTGTCGGACGACCTGCGCGTGCTGGCGTCCACCTGGCACAACCGCAAGCTGCCGCGCGGCGCGCTCAAGGGCAACCGCTTCGTGCTGCGCCTGCGCGACGTGGTGGGTGACCCGGCGGCGATCCAGGCGCGCCTGGAAGCCATCGCGGCGCACGGCCTGCCCAACTATTTCGGCAACCAGCGCTTCGGCCGGGAGGGCGACAATGTCGAGGCGGCGCGGCGCATGTTCGCTGGCCAGCGCGTGCATCGCGACCAGCGCTCGATCTACCTGTCGGCGGCGCGTTCGGAGATGTTCAACGCCGCGCTGGCCGCCCGCATCGCCCGCGGCGACTGGGCCACCGGCGGCGAGGGCGAGGTGTGGATGCTCGACGGCAGCCAGAGCGTGTTCGGCCCCGAGCCGGCCAACGACGATATCCGGGCGCGCGCGGCCCGCCAGGACATCCATCCGACCGGCCCGATGTGGGGCCTGGGCGAACTGCGCCCGCAGGCGGGCGTGCGCGCCGCCGAGGAAGCCGCGCTGGCGCCGTTCGCCGACTTGCGCGCCGGCCTCGAGGCGGCAGGACTCAAGCAGGAGCGCCGCGCCCTGCGCGTCCGGGTGGCGGACCTGCGCTGGCAGTGGCCCGGGCCGGGCGAGCTGCTGCTCGAATTCACCCTGCCGCCGGGCGCCTATGCCACCGGCGTGCTGGAGGCCTTGGGCGACGTGGCCGAGCCCGGCCGCGGGGCGCACGCGGCCGCCGTTCCCGACGCTGGCGGCACTTGCGGGGACGAACCGGCGGAGTAGTCTGGCATTGCGGTTTTCCTGCCTTCGAGGAGGTCACCATGAACACCGCCCGCACTGCCGTTTTACTGGCCATCGCCAGCCTGCTGCTGGCCGCCTGCGCCAGCACCCCCGAGTCCGCCAGCCAGCCCGGGATTTCCGGATCGGGCTTTGCCGTCGACGCCGCCTACGTGGAGACCGTGAACCGGGCCTCGAAGGAGGCCGGCGTCACGGTGGTCTGGATCAATCCGCCCAGGCCGGGCGATCGAAAGGACTGAGCCGGCTCAGGCGGGTCACCAGGCGTAGCTGGCGCCCACGACCACCTGGCGCGGATTGCCCAGCAGGATGCCGCGGGTGCGGTCCACGACGTGCTCGCTGTCGGTGAGGTTCTTCACCGTGAGGAACCCGCTCCAGCCCACCAGGGCCGGTTCGTAGTTGATCGTGGCGCTCCACGTGTCGTACGCGTCGAGTTGGCCGAACTGGCCGTCGCCATTGACGACGGGTGCGCGGGTGTTGCCG
>JANOJQ010000133.1:0-3095 GCA_031418815.1 Lysobacteraceae bacterium | reverse complement strand
GGTCGCCGCGCTGGGCCTGGTGGCGATCGTGGCCGTGCTGGTTCGCACCTGGGCTGGCCGGCGCTGGCCCGCGCCGGTTAATCTACGGCACGACATGGAGTCCGAAGGATGACGTTTTTCCCCGGCCTTTCGGCCCGGCTGCCGCGGCTGCTGATCGTGCTGCACGACCTGGCGATGGTGGCCTTCGTCTGGGTGGCGCTGCGCTGGATCGCGAGTGCGGCGGGAGCACCTCCTGCGGCTTCGCTGGCGCACGAACTGTTGATCGTGGTCGCCGTCCAGGGCCTGGTGCTGGGCATGGTGGGCCTGTATCGCGGGCTGTGGCGCTTCGCCAGCGTGCCCGACCTGGCCAATCTGGTGCGTGCGTCCCTGATCGGCGTGCTGATGATCGTGGTCATGCTGTTCCTGTCCGGGACGCTGGAGCTGGTGCCGCGGCGCGTGCTGCTGCCGTACCCGGTAGGCCTGGTGGTGATGCTGGGGATGCCGCGCCTGCTCTACCGGATATGGAAGGACCATCGCCAGGCTGGCCATGCGGGCGAAAAAGCCCAGCGCGTGTTGGTGCTGGGCGCAGGCCGCACGGCCGAGACCCTGCTGCGCGACCTGCGCAGCGACGGTCGCTACCAGCCGGTGGGCCTGCTTGACGACGAGCGCGCGCTCAAGGGTGCCAAGGTGCAGGGCGTGCCGGTGCTGGGCACGATCGACGAATTGCCCTACATCGCGCAGGAAACCGCGCCAAAACTCATCGTCATCGCCATGCCTTCGGCCAGCGCCCTGGAGATGCAGCGCGTGGTGGCCCTTTGCGATGAAACCGGCCTGCCGTTCCGGACCATTCCGCGCCTGTCGGATGTGCTGGCCGGCAAGCCGCAGCGGCTGGAGCTGAGCGAGGTCCGGATCGAAGACCTGCTGGGCCGCAAGCCGGTGGAGTTCGGCGCCGCGCGCGCCGCCGTGGCCGGCAAGCGCGTGATGGTCACCGGCGCAGGCGGGTCCATTGGCTCCGAGCTGGCGCGCCAGTGCGCGGCCGCGGGCGCGGCCGAAGTGGTGCTGTTCGAGCGCGCCGAGCTGCCGCTGCACGAAATAGCCACCGAGCTCGCGCGTGAATTCCCGACCGTGCCGCTGCGGCCGCTGCTGGCCGACTGCGGCGACCCGACCGCCTGCCGCATCGCGCTGGCCGGGGGCATGGACTTCGTGTTCCATGCCGCCGCCTGCAAGCAGGTGCCGATGCTCGAAGGCCAGGTGCGCGAAGCCCTGCGCAACAACGTCTGCGCCACGCGTACGCTGGCCCGGGCCTGCGTCGGGGCGGGCGTCGGGCTGCTGGTCTTCATTTCCACCGACAAGGCCATCTGCCCGATCAACGTGCTGGGCGCCAGCAAGCGATTCGCCGAGCTGGCCTGCCAGGCCGAGCTCGCCGGCAGCGACATGAACCTGTCGATCGTGCGCTTTGGCAACGTGCTCGACTCGGCCGGCAGCGTGGTGCCGCTGTTCCGCCGGCAGATCGCCGCGGGTGGCCCGGTGACGGTGACGCACCCGGAGGTGACGCGCTATTTCATGACCATCCCGGAAGCCTGCCAGCTGATCCTGAGTTCGGTGAGCCTGGGCATCGAGCCGTGCTCGGTGTATGCGCTGGACATGGGCCGCCCGGTGGCCATCCGCGAGCTGGCCGAACAGATGATCCGCCTCAGCGGCAAGCGCCCCGGCATCGACATCTCGGTCAGCTACACGGGGCTGCGCCCGGGCGAGAAGCTGCACGAGATCCTGTTCCACCCCGACGAGCGCTACCAGCGCACGCATCACCCCCGCATCCTGCAGGCGATGCCGCGCGAGTTCGACGTCGCCGCGATGCGCGCGAGGCTGCAGCTGCTGCAGCAGCTGCTGTCCGATCCCGGCGCCGAGGCCCAGCTGGCGGCGCTGCTGCGCGACGCCGTGCCGGAGTACACTCCCGGGGCCAACGGCGCGGAAGAGCCGCATCGCGCTGAAATCCCGCCCCTTTTGACGATCGCCAAGACATGACCTTCCGAATCAGGAAAGCGGTATTCCCGGTCGCCGGGTTGGGGACGCGCTTCCTCCCGGCCACCAAGACGGTGCCCAAGGAAATGCTGCCCGTCGTCGACAAGCCGCTGATCCAATACGCGGTGGACGAGGCGATCGAAGCCGGCTGCGACACGCTGGTGTTCGTCACCAACCGCTACAAGCACTCGGTGGCGGACTACTTCGACAAGGCCTACGAACTCGAGCAGAAGCTGGAGAAAGCCGGCAAGCCCGAGCTGCTGGCGCTGATCCGCGACGTGCTTCCGCGGCATGTACGGGCCGTGTTCGTCACCCAGGCCGAGGCCCTCGGGCTGGGTCATGCGGTGCTGTGCGCGCGGCCGGTGATCGGTGACGAGCCGTTCGCAGTGCTGCTGCCGGACGACCTGATATGGAACAAGGGCCCCGGTGCGCTCAAGCAGATGGTGGCGCTGGCCGAAGCCGAGTCGGCCAGCGTGATCGCCGTGCAGGACGTGCCGCCGGAGCAGACGGCCAGCTACGGCATCGTCGCCACCCGCGATTTCCAGGGCCGCCACGGCGACATCAGCGCCATCGTCGAGAAGCCGCGCCCGGACGTGGCGCCAAGCAACCTCGCCGTCGTCGGACGCTACGTGCTCAGCGGCTCGATCTTCGACCTGCTGGCCAAGACCCGCCCGGGTGCCGGCGGCGAGATCCAACTCACCGATGGCATCGCCGCCCTGATGGAGCGCGAGCGGGTGTTGGCGTACCGTTTCCACGGACGGCGGTTCGACTGCGGCAGCCGCATCGGGCTGGTCGAGGCGACCATCGAGTTCGCACTCGAACATGACGACCTGGCCGAGGCCACGCGCGCCTACATGCGCGAGGCACTGGCGCGCTGATCAGGCGAACGCGCGCCAGGCCGCTGCACCGGCCACCAGCAGGGCCACCACGATCGAGGCAACGCCGACCACCCTGAGTTGGCGGGCGATGCGCCGTGCGTCCGCCCCGTGCCGATGCGGCGACTTGCCGGGCCATTCCAGTCCGGCCGGTGGCCATTGGCCCTGTTCGCTGGTTTGCCTTGACCAGTCCAGCAGGAAACGACCGAGCAGCAGCGC
>JANOJQ010000132.1:0-4336 GCA_031418815.1 Lysobacteraceae bacterium | reverse complement strand
GGAGATCACCAAGCCGGCGGGATCAAGGGAGCCATGCAGTCGTTCTACCGGGGCGTATTCAACTGCTGCAAAAAAGTGGATCTTGGTCGTGATGTCATGTCCCTGGTCCTGGACTCACGCACCACGAAACAGCAGCAGCTGGACACGTACGTGCACACCACCTACTTCGGCTCATTGGACGGCAGGAGCGTCATCGGGTTCGAGGCGGCGGCGAACGCCTACTACGGAAAAGATCTTGCCCGGCTCACGGGCGACGAGTTCTACGGCCTCATTGCGATGCCCATTTCTCCGAACCGCTACCACCCCGTAAGGAATCCGGAACTGCACGCCGAACGCACGAGGCGGATAGCGGCGCTGGTAACCGGCAAGTGCGAGCCCAACGGCTGGCTGGACCTGACCTATGAGGCGTGCGCCACCGGCGACTGACAACGCGCAGATCCGTCACGCAGTATCAGCGGCCCGCCCCGTACCACTCCCGCTCCGCTTTGTCCGCGGTCATCAGATTTGATCCGTGGCCAAATAATCACGCCACCCGATCCGCAAACACGACTACCCCATCCTCGTCGGCATAAAGCCACTCGCCCGGCGCGATCGCAACGCCGCCAAACTGCAGCGGCACGTCGCGCAGGCCCTGGCCGAGCTTGTCGGTCTTGCGCGGGCAGGTGCCCAGCGCCTTGACGCCCAGCGCCAGCTGGCCGATGGCTTCGGTGTCGCGGATGACGCCGTGCACCACCACGCCGGCCCAGCCGTTTTTCGCTGCCATCGCCGCCAGGTTGTCGCCCAGCATCGATCGGCGCGTGGAGCCACCGCCGTCGATCACCAGCACGCGGCCTTCGCCGGGTTCGGCCACCGCTTCGCGCACGCGCGAATTGTCCTCCAGCGCGCGGATCGTGCTGACGGGGCCGTGGAAAGCGGCGCGGCCGCCGTAGTCGCGCAGCGGAAGGTCGAGCACGCGCACGCGGTCTTCGTTCGCGTCGCACAGGTCGGCGGTCTTGAAGCTCATCGGCAGGCTCCGGAAACGGGGGGTCGGTCTCAGGCCCGCGCCGCGGCTACTTCGGCGCGCATCTGCGCGATCACGGCCGCATAGTCGGGCGCGTTGAAGATGGCCGAGCCGGCGACGAAGGTGTCGGCGCCCGCGGCGGCGATGGCGCGGATGTTGTCGGCCTTCACGCCGCCGTCCACTTCCAGGCGGATGTCCTTGCCAAGCTTGTCGATGCGGTCGCGCACGCGCTTGAGCTTGTCCAGCGCCGAGGGAATGAAGGCCTGGCCGCCGAAGCCAGGGTTCACCGACATCAGCAGCACCAGGTCGAGCTCGGGCAGCACGTAGTCGAGCACTTCCAGCGGCGTGGCGGGGTTGAGCACCAGGCCCGCCCTGCAGCCGCTGGCCTTGATCAGCTGGATGGTGCGGTGCACGTGCTCGCTGGCTTCGGGATGGAAGCTGATGAGGCTGGCGCCGGCCGCGGCGAAGTCGGGCACGATGTGGTCCACCGGCTTCACCATCAGGTGCACGTCGATCGGCGCGGTGACGCCGTGCTTGCGCAGCGCCTCGCACACCAGCGGGCCGATGGTGAGGTTGGGCACGTAGTGGTTGTCCATCACGTCGAAGTGCACCCAGTCGGCGCCGGCCTTGAGCACGTTGTCCACTTCATCGCCCAGCCGGGCGAAGTTGGCGGACAGGATGGAGGGGGCGATCAGGCAGGACGACATGGGCGGGGTCCGGGTGGCGGCGGGGCCGGCCCGCGATGTGGCGATTCTAGCCTCGGCGGCGCCGGGCCGCCGACCCCCCGGGCAGTGGCGCCGCGTCAGGTAGCCTTGCGCAGCTTCTGGATGCGCTCGTACGCGGCGTTGATCTCGCGGGCCTTGTCCTCGGCCTGCAGGCGCAGCTCATCGGCCGCGCCGGTGAGGCGGTCCGGGTGGTACTGGGCGATCAGGCGGCGGTAGGCGCGCTCCACTTCGCCGTCGCTGGCGTCGTCGCGCAGGCCCAGCACCGCGTAGGGGTCGTACTTCTTCGGCCGCAACCAGTCGGCATCGAAGGCGTGGCCAATCAGCAGGCCGATCAGGGCGCCGGCCGGGTGGCGCAGCAACAGATAGCCCGCGACGAAACCCAGCAGCTTTCCGTAAAACCTCATCGCGCGCTCCCCTTGTTGAAGCCCGGCTGGGCGGCGTACCACGCGGCCAAGGCCTGGATGTCGCGCGGCTGCAGCGTATTGGCCAGGCTGGTCATCGGCACGTGCTGGCGCTTGCCGCTGCGGTAATCCGCCAGCGCGCGCTCCAGGTACACGCGGTCCTGGCCGCCCAGGTGGGGCGTGCCGGGGGTGCGGCTGGTGCCGTCCACGCCGTGGCAGGCCGAGCACAGGCCGAGCTTGGCCGGCTTGGCCGGCGCGGCGATCGCGGGGGCGGCCACCAGGCCCGCGAACAGGGCCAGGCTGGCGGGAAGAGTGAGGGCGGGCGTTTGCATGGCGAAAGTTTACCAGCCCGCCCGGTGCGGACGGCGTCATGGCCCGCCCGCGCCGCGGGCGCCCGTCTTACAATGGCATTCCCCGCGCCCGCGAGCCCCGACGTGCCCACGACCCTGCACACCTCCGACCTGCCCGGCCTGCCGCTGATCCACCGCGGCAAGGTCCGCGACGTCCACGAACTGCCCGGCAACCGCCTGCTGATGGTGGCCACCGACCGGCTGTCGGCCTTCGACGTGGTGCTGCCCGACCCGATCCCGGGCAAGGGCGAGATGCTTTGCCAGATCAGCAATTTCTGGTTCGACAAGACGGCCCACCTGATCCCCAACCACCTCACCCACGAAGACGTGGCCAGCGTGCTGCCGGCCGGCGTGGACCTGGCGCTGTACGCACGGCGTTCGGTGGTGACCAAGAAGCTCAAGCCGGTGCCGGTGGAATGCATCGCCCGCGGCTACCTCATTGGCAGCGGCTGGAAGGACTACCAGCGCACCGGCGGCATCTGCGGCATCGCCCTGCCCGCCGGCCTGCAGCAGGCCCAGCAGCTGCCCGAGCCGATCTTCACGCCGTCCACCAAGGCCGCCGTCGGCGACCACGACGAGAACGTCAGCTTCGCCGCCGTCGTCGACCTGGTGGGCGCCGACCTGGCGATGCAGGTGCGCGACGCCACGCTGGCCATCTACCGGTTCGCGGCGGCCTATGCGGCCGAGCGCGGCATCATCATCGCCGACACCAAGCTGGAGTTCGGGCTGGACGAACACGGCGTGCTGCACGTGATGGACGAGATGCTGACGCCCGATTCGTCGCGCTTCTGGCCCGCCGACCAGTACCGGGTGGGCATCAGCCCGCCCAGCTACGACAAGCAGTTCGTGCGCGATTACCTCGAGACGCTGGACTGGAACAAGACCGCGCCCGGCCCGCACGTGCCGGCGGACGTGATCGAGGGCACCCGCCGCAAGTACGCCGAGGCGCTGGACCGGCTGGCCGACCTGCGCCTGGACTGATGCCGGGCCGCGGGCGCGGGACTATGATGGGGCGGACCCAACGCCCCTGCGGAGAACGGCCATCGCGACTTCCCCCGATGCACTGACCACGCCCGACCCGCGCCGCCCGGTCGACCGTTGGCTTTTCAGCTATGCCGGCGACCACGTCAACCCGACCAACCAGATGATCCACCTGGCCTGCGTGCCGGCCATCGTGTGGTCGGTGTCGGCCGCGCTGTGGACCCTCCCGGTGCCGACGGCGCTGGTGCAGCCGGGCTTCTGGATGGGCCTGGCGATGTTCCTGGCGATGGCCTGGTACTGGCGGCTGTCGCGGCCGCTGGCGGCGGGCATCTTCGTGTTCTTCGTCGGCTTCGGTTTCGTCAACCACGCGCTGTCGCTCGCGCTGGGCATGAAGGGCCTGCTGTGGCTGGCCCTCGGCGTATTCGTGGTGGCCTGGATCGGGCAGTTCATCGGCCACAAGATCGAGGGCCGCAAACCCAGCTTCTTCACCGACCTGAGCTATCTGCTGGTGGGGCCGATGTGGACCCTGGGCAAGCTGTACAAGAAGCTCGGCTGGTCCTACTGAAAGAAAAGTTCTTCTCCAAAGTCCTGGATGGTCCGGGGGTCGTTCGGGGCCCGCGATCTGGCGCCGGGCGCACCGCGAAGGCGAGGGTCGCTTCCTGTTCGTGTGTAGCTTTTTTACTCACAGGTATCGACCCACGCCTTCGCGGCGCGGCCGGGACGGATCACCGGGGTTGCTTGACGAAGGGCCCGTGGCGATGCGCTTCGGTGCTTGCGCGTCCCGATCCGGGCCAAGGCCAGGCATCTCTCCTGCGGATCCGGCTGGGCTAACGCGGCCGCGGCGCCTTTTTGCTCCTGGCCCATCGCGGCGTGTCCCTT
>JANOJQ010000131.1:0-39660 GCA_031418815.1 Lysobacteraceae bacterium | reverse complement strand
CCCGACTCAATGACGTCGTTTTCCTTCATGCCCATGCCGCGCATCGCCTTCTGCACCCAGTCGGCGGCGAAGATGCGCATCAGGTTGTCTTCCAGCGACAGATAAAAGCGCGACGAACCCGGGTCGCCCTGGCGGCCGGCGCGGCCGCGCAGCTGGTTGTCGATGCGGCGGCTTTCGTGGCGCTCGGTGCCGATGATGTGCAGGCCGCCCAGGGCCAGCACTTCGTCGTGGCGCTTCTGCCATTCGGACTTCACCCGCGCCTTCTCGAGGTCGCTGGTGTCGTCGGGCAGCTGGTGCAGTTCGGATTCCAGCGAGCCGCCCAGCACGATGTCGGTACCGCGGCCGGCCATGTTGGTGGCGATGGTCACGGCCTTGGGCATGCCGGCGTTGGCGACGATCTGCGCCTCGCGCTCATGCTGCTTGGCGTTGAGCACCTCGTGCGGGATGCCGGACTGCTTGAGCTGCTTGGACAGCAGTTCCGAGGTCTCGATGGACGTGGTGCCCACCAGCACCGGCTGGCCGCGGCCATGGCAGTCCTTGATGTCCTCGATCACCGCGTCGTACTTGGCCGGGCGGGCCAGGTAGACCAGGTCCGGGTGGTCCTTGCGCACCATCGGGCGGTGGGTCGGGATCACCGCCACTTCCAGCGAGTAGATGCTCTGGAACTCGAAGGCCTCGGTGTCGGCCGTGCCGGTCATGCCTGCCAGCTTGGCGTACATGCGGAAGTAGTTCTGGAAGGTGATCGAGGCCAGCGTCTGGTTCTCGCGCTGGATCGGCACGCCCTCCTTGGCCTCGATCGCCTGGTGCAGGCCGTCGGACCAGCGGCGACCCGCCAGGGTGCGGCCGGTGAACTCGTCGACGATGATGACTTCGCCGTCGCGCACGATGTAGTCCACGTCGCGCTGGAACAGCGCATGCGCGCGCAGCGCGGCATTGAGATGGTGCACCACCGCCAGGTTGTTGCCCGAATACAGGCTGTCGCCCTCGGCCAGGATGCCGGCCTCGAGCAACAGCTGCTCGGCGTGGCCCATGCCCTGCTCGGAAAGATGGGCCTGCTTGCCCTTCTCGTCCACCCAGTAGTCACCCTCGCCGTCTTCCTTTTCCTGCTTGATGAGCTTGGGGACGATGCGGTTGGTCTTGATGTACAGGTCCGGGGAATCGTCGGCCGGGCCGGAAATGATCAGCGGCGTACGCGCCTCGTCGATCAGGATCGAGTCGACTTCGTCGACGATGGCGAAGAACAGGCCGCGCTGGAAGCGGTCGTCCTTGGCCAGCGCCATGTTGTCGCGCAGGTAGTCGAAGCCGTACTCGTTGTGGGTGCCGTAGGTGATGTCGGCGGCGTAGGCGCCCTTCTTGTCCGAGTGCGGCATGCCCGGGTAGACCACGCCCACGTCCAGGCCCAGGAAGTTGTAAAGCTTGCCCATCCAGGCCGAGTCGCGGCGGGCCAGGTAGTCGTTGACGGTGACCACGTGCACGCCCTTGCCGGCCAGCGCGTTGAGGTACACCGCCAGCGTGGCGACCAGGGTCTTGCCTTCGCCGGTGCGCATCTCGGCGATGCGGCCCGAATGCAGCACCATGCCGCCGATCAGCTGCACGTCGTAGTGGCGCAGGCCGAGCGCGCGCCGCGAAGCCTCGCGGCAGACCGCGAACGCCTCCGGCAGCAGCGAGTCGAGGCTGGCGCCATCGGCGATGCGCTGGCGGAACTCGTCGGTCTTGGCCTTCAGCCCCGCATCGTCCAGGCGCTCCATCTGGGCCTCGAGCGCGTTGATGGACGCGACGTTCTTCTGGAACTGGCGCAGCAGGCGCTCGTTGCGGCTGCCGAAGATGCGGGTGAGCAAGCTGTTGAGCATGGGGGGAACCGGTAGGAGAACGGGACGCGCTGGCGCGAACGAAAAAAGCCACGGCAGCCCTGGGAAGGGCGTCGCGGCCGACTAGTCTAACTTGGGGACGGGGACGGGACTATCAAGCCCGCCCGGAGACTTCAGCCGCGCGCCTTGTCCAGGTACTGGCGCGGGTTCACCTGGCGGCCGTTGAGCATCACCTCGAAGTGCAGGTGCGAGCCGGTGGAGCGGCCGGTCGAGCCGACCTTGCCGATCAGCTGGCCGGCCCGCACGACGTCTCCCGCGCGGACCAGGTTGCTGGAGTTGTGCGCGTACAGGGTCTTGTACCCGTTGCCGTGGTCGATCTCGACGACATTGCCGTAGCCGTTGCGCACGCCCGAGAAGCTGACCACGCCCTCGGCGGCGGCGGTGATCGGGTCGCCGCCATTGGCGTCGATGTCGATGCCCATGTGGTGGGCGCGGCCGCGGCCGAAGGGATCGTTGCGGCCGCCGAAGGACGACGAGATGTAGCCCGGGGCCGGCATGCCGGCCGGCGTGCCCTTGCTGTCGAGCGTCTGGTCGAACAGCAGCGCCTCGATGACGGACAGCTGGCGGCCGGAATGGGAGAACTGGGTCTGTAGCGAATCGAGGCTCGACAGCAGGTCGCCGGACGGGACGTCGCTGGCGGATTCGGAGCCACCCTGGCCGGGCAGTTCGTTGAAGTTGAACTCGCCGTCCTTGAGCTTGCCGACGCGGGTCAGGCGGTCGCCGAGGGCATTGAGGCGGTTGGCCTGGGCCTGGAGTTCGCCGACGCGGGCGGCGATGGCGTTGACTTCGCGCTGGGCCTCTTCGCGGGCCTGGTCGAGGGCGACCTGCTGCTGGGCCATTTCGGCCTGGAGCTGGGCGATTTCCTCGAGGGCGGCGCCGTTGGCACCGCGGGCCAGGTAGCCGGTACCGAAGGCGGCCGCCAGCACCAAGGCGACGGCGCCGAGGGCGATTCCGGCCACTTTCGGATCATCGAACGCCAGCTTTTTTGGCGACCGAAGGAATTTTGCTGCGATGATGACATTCATCATGTCTAGACCACCTAAAACCAATGTCCGCGGCACAACGCCGGCCGCCCTGCCCCCGCAAGCGCTCGAGGCGCTGGCTGGGTCCGGACTGGCCAACCTGGTAGAGCGTGCCCGATGGCTGGACGCGCTCGACCCGTTGTTGCGCCAGAGTCTCCCCGCCACCTTGGCCGACCAATGCAGATTGGCCAACGTGGATGACAAGCACTTGGTGTTCCTGGTCAACGGCCCGGTCTGGAAAGCCAAGCTGCGGCTGCATGCGGACGCCCTGCTGGACGCCGCGGCCGCGGCCGGGCTCAAGGCCGGGACGCTGGTGGTGAAAGTGGCGGCACCCAGTCCCGTTGTCCCCACGGGGACCGGTCACGCGAGGCCACTTTCCGAGGCAGTCCGCGATTCACTGCGGGCCACCGCCCAATCGGTTTCGGATCCGGAACTCCGGGCCCAGCTTCTGAGGCTGGCCGCCAGCGCCCGATCTTCGACCGACGGGGCATGATGCCCGGTGGAACGCCGTGAGTCGTTAACCTGAGGTTAAGTGGCCGGAAAGGGCCGTGATGCGCGTCTCAAACCGCTTGCGCGGGGTGGGCGTAGGAGATGGGCGCGAGGGCCGGATCGTCGAACGTCACCTCTTCCCAGGCCGTGGTGTCGGCCAGGAGGGTGCGCAGCAGCTGGTTGTTCAGGGCATGGCCGGACTTGTAGCCGTAGAAGGCGCCGATCAGGCTGTGGCCGAGCAGATACAGGTCGCCGATGGCGTCCAGGATCTTGTGCTTCACGAATTCGTCCTCGTAGCGCAGGCCGTCTTCGTTGAGCACGCGGTAGTCGTCCAGGACGATGGCATTGTCCATCGAGCCGCCCAGCGCCAGGTTGCGCTCGCGCAGGTACTCGATGTCCTTCATGAACCCGAAGGTGCGCGCCCGGCTGACTTCCTTCACGAACGAGGTCGTGGAGAAGTCGATTTCGGTGCTGGACGTCGACTTGTTGAAGATGGGGTGGGCGAAATCGATGGTGAAGCCGACCTTGAAGCCTTCGAACGGCTCGAACCGGGCCCACTTGTCGCCGTCCTCGACCTTGATGGGCTTGAGGATGCGGATGAAACGCTTGGCGGCCTCCTGCTCCTCGATGCCCGCCGACTGAAGCAGGAATACGAAGGGACCCGCCGAGCCGTCCATGATCGGCACCTCGGCCGTGGACAGGTCGACGTAGGCGTTGTCGATTCCGAGCCCGGCCATGGCCGAGAGCAGGTGCTCGATCGTCATGACCCGGACGTTGCCCTCGACCAGGGCGGTGCAAAGGCTGGTGTCGCCGACTTTCTCGGCCTTGGCGTGGATTTCCACCGGCTGGTCGAAATCAACGCGACGAAACACGATCCCCGTGTCGGGAGCTGCGGGGCGGAGGGTCATGTAGACCTTCTCGCCGCTGTGCAGGCCGACGCCAGTGGCGCGTATGACGTTTTTTAGGGTTCGTTGTCTGATCATATTTGTAGCGGTCTCCGGAACAGGAGCGCGCAAAACCGTCCGAACCATAACACACGGTGTACTGAACGAAAAGATAACAACTGGCATCCTGTCACGTTCCGGCAACGCCGACCCGGTAGCTTTCTCGCGACTTTCACGCAACTCCCTGGGCTGGCTGGGAAAAAGCCCGCCGGACGGGCCGGCGGGCGAAGACTTTCCATTCCCCCTGGGGACAACTTCGGACCGCGCGCCGGAGCGCGCGGCCTTGACGCCCGGCCGGCCCTCCAGGCCCGCCGGCTGCGGCTGCCCGGCCCACGGCGCCTGGTCGGGCGCCTGCGGGACGGCCGCCGCCCCGCTCAGTCGGCCTGGCGACGCAGGAAGGCCGGAATGTCCAGGTAGCTGTGGTCGGTCGGCAGGTCGGCCAGGGCGCTGGACGCGCCCGACGCCGGCTCGTGCGCCCGGCCCGAGCGCAGGCCCAGGTGCTGGTTGGACGGCGCCGCGGTAACGTTGGCCATCGCGTCGTACTCCACCTGGCCGGTGCTGCCGTTGCGCACCAGCTTGACCGGGGCGCGGTAGACCTCCTTCTCCGGGGCGCGCGGGGCGGCCTGGCGCACGACGCCGCGGTTGAGGCCGGTGGCCACCACGGTGACGCGCACTTCGTCCTGCATGTCCGGGTCGAGCGAGGTGCCGATGACCACGGTGGCGTCCTCGGACGCGAACTCCTCGATGATGCGGCCGATCTCGTCGAACTCGGCCATCGTGAAGTCCGGGCCCGCCGTGATGTTGACCAGCACGCCGTTGGCGCCCATCAGGTTGACGTCGTCGAGCAGCGGATTCTTGATCGCCGACTCGGCGGCGGCCTGGGCACGGTCGTCGCCGCGGGCCACGCCGGTGCCCATCATCGCCAGGCCCATCTCGGACATGACGGTGCGCACGTCGGCGAAGTCGACGTTGATCAGGCCGGGGCTGACGATCAGGTCGGCGATGCCTTTCACGGCGCCCAGCAGGACGTCATTGGCGGCGCGGAAGGCCTGCACCATGGTGGCCTGGCGGCCGAGCACGGTGATCAGCTTCTCGTTGGGGATGGTGATCAGCGAGTCGCAGTGGTGGCTCAGCTCCTCGATGCCCTTGAGCGCGACCTGCATGCGCCGGCGGCCTTCGAACGGGAACGGCTTGGTGATCACGGCGACGGTGAGGATGCCCATCTCCTTGGCCAGCTGCGCCACGACCGGCGCGGCGCCGGTGCCCGTGCCGCCGCCCATGCCGGCGGTGATGAAGACCATGTCGGCGCCTTCCAGCGCCGCGACGATCTTCTCGCGGTCCTCGAGCGCGGCCTGGCGGCCGACTTCCGGATTGGCGCCCGCGCCCAGGCCCTTGGTGACGTTGCCGCCCAGCTGCAGCTGCAGCTTGGCGCCGCACTGCTTGATGGCCTGCGCGTCGGTGTTGGCGGTGATGAACTCCACGCCTTCCACGCCGGCGTTCACCATGTGCGCGACGGCGTTGCCGCCACCACCGCCGACGCCGATCACCTTGATGACGGCGTTCGGGGCGAGCTTCTCGATCAGTTCAAAATGTGCCATGTGTTGATCCTCCGTGATTCCGATCCAGGGGTTTTGGTTTCTTGGTTGCGTTGTGTTTCGTTGCCGCGACGTTGCTCAGAACTCACCTCGGTACCAGTTCTTGAACTTCGTCCAAACCGTTCCCGCCTTGCCGGCCGACAGCGCCGGGCGGCGGGGATGTTCCAACTGGCTGCCCCACAGCAGCAGGCCCACGCCGGTGGCATGCACCGGGTTGCCGACCACTTCGCCCAGGCCCGAGACGTGCTGGGGAATCCCCACCCGCACGGGCATGTGCAGCATTTCTTCCGCGAGTTCGACCACGCCTTCCATGCGCGAGGCGCCGCCGGTCAACACCAGGCCGGCGCGCACCAACTCCTCGTAGCCGGAGCGGCGCAGTTCGGCCTGCACCATCTCGAAGATTTCCTCGTAGCGGTTCTGCACGGCCTCGGCCAGGGCCTGGCGCGCCAGGCGGCGCGGCGGGCGGTCGCCGACGCTGGGCACCTGGATCGATTCCTCGGCCGTGGCCAGCTGGGCCAGCGCGCAGGCGTAGCGCACCTTGATCTGCTCGGCCTCGGGCGTGGGCGTGCGCAGCAGGTGGGCGATGTCGTTGGTCACCTGGTCGCCGGCAATCGGCAATGAAGCGGAATGGCGGATGGCCCCCTGCACGAACACCGCGATGTCGGTGGTGCCGGCGCCGATGTCCACCAGCACCACGCCCAGTTCCTTCTCGTCGGTGGTGAGCACGGCGGTGCTGGACGCCAGCGAGCTCAGGATCAGGTCGTCCACCTGCAGGCCGCAGCGCTGCACGCACTTCATGACGTTGCTGGCCGCCGACTGGGCGCCGGTGACCAGGTGCGCGCGCACTTCCAGGCGCACGCCGCTCATCCCGACCGGGTTGCGGATGCCTTCCTGCGAGTTGTCGACGATGTATTCCTGGGCGATGGCGTGCAGGATCTTCTGG
The DNA here is from genome assembly GCA_031418815.1 of Lysobacteraceae bacterium. Taxonomy (GTDB): domain Bacteria; phylum Pseudomonadota; class Gammaproteobacteria; order Xanthomonadales; family Xanthomonadaceae; genus Arenimonas. The sequence goes on along the minus strand of JANOJQ010000131.1, from coordinate 32,799 downwards.
TCGGCCGGCACCGCCACCGCCTTGGCCGCCTCGAGCACGCGGTCGAGGTCGGCGTAGGTCACTTCGCCGCCCGCCACCGGCACGATGCCGGGCGAATTGCGGCACTGGGTGTGGCTGCCGGTGATGGACGCGTACACCGAACGGATCTCGCAGCCGGCCATCAGCTCGGCCTCTTCCACGGCGCGCTGGATCGACTGCACGGTGGACTCGATGTCCACCACCACCCCGCGCTTCATGCCGCGCGATTCGTGCGAGCCGATGCCGATCACTTCGATTTCCTGGCCGGGCGAATACTCGCCCACCAGCGCGGTGACCTTGGAGGTGCCGATGTCGAGCCCGACGATCAGCGACTTGTCGCCCTTGCGATTCATGTGTTGGCCTGTGCTGCGGATGCGGGGGGAATGGCCGGCGGCGCGGGAGCCGCGTCCTGCCAGACGAGGGTGAAACCGTTGGTGTAGCGCAGGTCGGCGCGCACCAGCAGGCGCGGGTCGGCGGCGCGGATCTTGGGCAACATGCGGGCGAAGCGCGCCAGCCGCGACTGCGGGTCGCCGCGGCCGGCCTCAATGCGGGTGCCGTCGTCCAGCAGCAGGCTCCAGCTGCCGCGCGCGCTCAGCGCCACGGTGTCGACCCGGAGGCCCAGCGGCAGGAACAGCGGGCGCGCCAGGCTGTGGAAGGACATCAACTCGCTCGCCCGCGCCTCCGGGCCTTCGAACAGCGGCAAGCCCTTGCCGGCACCCGCAGGGGCGGCGAACAGCTTGCCGTCCTCGGAAAGCATGCGCCCGTCGCTCCAGCGCGCCACCGGCGTGTGCTCGGTCAGGCTGACCTCCAGGCGGTCGGGCCAGCGCTTGCGCACTTCCACCCGCTCCACCCAGTCCAGGCCCGTCACGGCGTCGCGCACCCGGTCCAGGTCCACGGCGAAGAAGCCCTGCTGCACCATCGGCAGCACCGCTTCGCGCACGGCCGCCTCGTCCACCTGGCGGAACTCGCCGGTGACGGCCAGGCTGCGCATCGGCCAGCGCTCGCCCGCGATCCAGCCGTTGAGCACGGCCACGACGGGCAGCGCCACCAGCACGATCGCCAGGGTCCAGGCAAGGATGCGCAGCAGGGCGTTCACGGGCGCGCATCCTCCTGCGGCAGGCTGGTCTCGAGCACGCGCCAGCAAAGGTCCTGCAAGGAAACGCCGACCTGCCCCGCCGCCTTGGGCACCAGGGAGTGGCTGGTCATGCCCGGCGCGGTGTTCACTTCGAGCAGGAAATTGTTGCCGTCGCGGTCGCGCATGACGTCCACCCGACCCCAGCCGGTGCAGCCGGCGGCGCGGAATGCGGCCAGCGCCTGCGCCTGCATCTGCGCCTCGGCCGCGCCTTCCAGGCCCGGGCAGAGGTACTGGGTGTCGTCGGCGACGTACTTGGCGTGGTAGTCGTAGTACTCGCCGGCCGGCACGATGCGGATGCTGGGCAGCGCGACGTCGCCCAGGATGCCAACGGTGTATTCGCCGCCGACGATCATCTGCTCCATCAGCAGTTCACCCGGGTAGCGCGCGGCCAACGCCACCGCGGCGGCCAGGTCGGCCTGGTTGAACACCCGCGACACGCCGACGCTCGAGCCTTCGCAGGACGGCTTGACGATCACCGGCAGGCCCAGGCCCAGCGCCGCGGCCGTGATGTCATCGCCCGGCGCCAGGCGCACGTAGCGCGGCGTCGGCAGGCCCAGCGACAGCCAGACCTGCTTGGTGCGGATCTTGTCCATGCCCAGCGCCGAGCCCAGCACGCCCGAGCCGGTGTAGGGCACGTGCAGCGCCTCCAGCAGGCCCTGCAGCACGCCGTCTTCGCCGCCGCCCTTGTTGCCGTGCAGGATGTTGAACACGCGGTCGAAGCGACCGGCGACCAGCGCCTCGATCAGCGCCGGGATGCCGTCGACAGCGTGGGCGTCGACGCCGCGCGCGCGGAGCGCCTCGAGCACGTTGGCGCCGGAGTCGAGCGACACCTCGCGCTCGGCGCTGGTGCCACCCATCAGCACGGCGACGCGGCCAAAGGCCTTGGCGTCGGTGCAGCGCGGGGACGGGATCGGCGTCATGCCTGGTGTTCTCCGTGGATGCCGTGTGCCGCCAGGTCGGCGGCGACGTAGCCGATGTCGCCCGCGCCCATCATCAGCAGCAGGTCGCCGTCGGCCAGCAGGTCGGCCAGCACGGCGGGAAGTTCGCGCGCGCTGCCGGCCACCACCGGATCAATGCGGCCACGGGCGCGGATGGCGCGCGCCAGCGACTTGGCGTCGGCGCCGATGATCGGCGCCTCGCCGGCGGCATAGACCTCGGTCAGCACCACCGCGTCGGCGCTGGACAGCACGGCGGCGAAATCGTCGAACAGGTCGCGGGTGCGGGTGTAGCGGTGCGGCTGGAACGCCACCACCAGGCGCCGCTCCGGCCAGCCGCCGCGCGCCGCGGCGAACACCACCTCCAGCTCGCGCGGGTGGTGGCCGTAATCGTCCACCAGCAGGGCCTTGCCGCGACCGAAGTCGAGCTCGCCCTTGAGGTTGAAGCGGCGGCCGATGCCCTGGAACTTGTGCAGCGCCGAAGCGATCTGCGCCGGCTCCACGCCCAGCTGCCAGCCGATGGCGGCGGCGGCCAGCGCGTTGAGCACGTTGTGGCGGCCCGGCAGGTTCAGCGTCACGTCCTGCGGTGCGCACTCGGGCAGGTGCAGGGTGAAGCGCATGCACGGGCCTTCCTGGCGGACGTCACTGGCGTACACGTCCGCCGCGTGCTCGATGCCGTAGGTCACCAGGTGGCGCGGAGTCTGGGCGGCCAGCGCCGCCACTTCGGCGTCGTCCACGCACAGCACGGCCAGGCCGTAGAACGGCAGGCGGTGCAGGAATTCGTTGAAGGCGGCCTTCACGCGCTCGAAGTCCCCACCGTAGTTTTCCAGGTGGTCGGCGTCGATGTTGGTGATCACGGCCACCAGCGGGTTCAGCCGCAGGAAGCTGCCGTCGCTCTCGTCGGCCTCGGCCACCAGCCACTGGCCGCCGCCCAGGCGGGCGTTGGCGCCGGCCGACAGCAGCTGGCCACCGATCACGAAGGTCGGGTCCAGGCCGCCTTCGCTCAGCACGCTCGCCGCCAGCGAGGTGGTGGTGGTCTTGCCGTGGGTGCCGGCGATGGCGATGCCGCGCTTGAAGCGCATCAGCTCGGCCAGCATTTCCGCGCGCGGCACCACCGGGATGCGCTGCTCGTGGGCCGCGGCCAGCTCGGGATTGGCGGCGCTGATGGCGCTCGACACCACCACCACGTCGGCGCCGGCGATGTTGCCCGCGGCGTGGCCGCGGTGCACCGCCGCGCCCAGCGATGCCAGCCGGCGCGTGGTGGCGGAATCATTCTGGTCCGAGCCCGACACCTGGTAGCCCAGCGTCACCAGCACTTCGGCGATGCCGCTCATGCCGACGCCACCGATGCCGACGAAGTGCACGCGCGGGAAGGCGCGCGCCAGGTCACCCGATTCCTGCAGGCGGCGACGGATCATGCGCGGGACTCCTCGATGACGATCTGCGCCACGCGCGCGGCGGCCTGGGGCTGGGCGGCGGCGCGCGCGGCCCGGGCCATGGCGAGGCGGCGCGGCGCGTCGGCCAACAGCGGCGTCGCGGCGGCCAGCAGGCGGGCGGCGAAGCCCTCGCCTTCGGCCACGATCGCGGCGGCGCCGCGCTCGGCCAGGAATTCGGCGTTGCGGGTCTGGTGGTCGTCCACCGCGTTGGGGAACGGCACCAGCAGCGAGCCCACGCCGGCGGCGCAAAGTTCGGCCAGGGTCAGCGCGCCGGCGCGGCACACCACCAGGTCGGCCCAGGCGTAGGCGGCGGCCATGTCGGCGATGAAGGGTTCGACGCTGGCCTCGACGCCCGCATCGGCGTAAGCGGCGCGCGCCTTGTCGGCATGGCGTTCGCCGCACTGGTGGCGCACCAGCGGGCGCTGCAGCGGCAACAGCGTGGCCAGCACCTGCGGCAGCGCGACGTTGAGGCTGAAGGCGCCCTGGCTGCCGCCCAGCACCAGCAGGCGCACCGGGCCTTCGCGGCCCGCCAGGCGCTCGGCCGGGGCCGGGATCGCGGCGATTTCCGGGCGCACGGGGTTGCCCACGGCCTCGGCGTCGTGATGGCTGAAGCTGCCCGGGAAACCGCACAGCACGCGCCTCGCAAAACGTGCCAGCACGCGGTTGGTCAGGCCCGGCGCGCGGTTTTGTTCGTGCACCAGCAGGGGCCGGCGCAGCAGCCACGCGGCCAGGCCACCCGGGCCCGCCGCATAGCCACCGAAGCTCAGCACCGCGCGCGGGCGCAGGCGGCGCACCACCGCCAGCGCCTGCCAAAGCGAGCGCAGCAGCAGCACCGGCGCCTTGAGCAGCGTTGCCGCACCCTTGCCACGCAGGCCGCTCACGGCGATGGTTTCGATCGCGATGCCGGCCTGCGGCACCAGGCGGGTTTCCATGCCGCCCGCCGAACCCAGCCAGACCACAGGCACGTCGCGCGCGCGCAGCGCCTGCGCCACGGCCAGGCCCGGGAAGATATGGCCGCCGGTGCCGCCGGCCAGGATGAGCACGGGCGCATTCATGCCACGGCTCCGATCTTGGGCTCGATGCGGTGGCGCGAGCCGCGTGCGCCCATCGCCGCCGGGGCTGCCGCCGGCGACTGCACCGCGGGCGATGCATCGGGCCCGCCGTCGCCGGCTTCCGGCATCGCCAGGTCACCGCCGCGCAGGCGCGCGACCTGGCGCTCGGCGCGGTCGAGCTCGTAGCTCACGCGCAGCAGCAGGCCGATGGCCACGCAGGTCATCATCACGCTCGAGCCGCCGGAGGAAATCAGCGGCAGGGTCAGGCCCTTGGTCGGCAGCAGGCCCAGGTTCACGCCGATGGAGACAAAGGCCTGCAGGCTGATCCAGAAGCCGACGCCGAAGGCGCAGAAGCCGGCGAAGTGGCGCCGCATCTCCACCGCGCGCAGGCCGATGTTGAAGGCGCGCCAGGTGAACAGCGCAAACAGCGCGATGATGGCGAACGAACCGGCGAAGCCCAGCTCCTCGGCGGTCACCGAGAAAATGAAGTCGGTGTGCGCCTCGGGCAGGTAGAAGAGCTTCTGCACGCTGGCGCCCAGGCCGACGCCGAACCACTCGCCGCGGCCGATCGCAATCAGCGCCTGGGTCAGCTGGAAACCGTCGTTGAACGGGTCCGCCCAGGGGTCGCGGAACGAGGTGAGGCGGCGCACGCGATAGGGTTCGGCGATGGCGACCAGGGCCAGCATCGGCAGCACCACCGCCGCGGGGATCAGCAGGTTGCGGATGCGCGCGCCGCCCAGCCAGACCATGCCGCCGGTGATGGCCAGCAGCAGCGCCGCCGAGCCGAAGTCCGGCTGCAGCAGCAGCAGCACCACGATGGCCCCGGCCAGCCCCAGCGGCTTGATCAGCGCCATCCACTGCTGGGCGATCTCGTCGCGGTAGCGCACCAGGTAGCTGGCCAGCCAGATGATGAACATCAGCTTCACCGCTTCCACGGCCTGGAAGCCGGCGATGCCCATGTTGATCCAGCGCTGCGCGCCGTTGACGGTGCGGCCGATGCCCGGCAGGAACACCACCAGCAGCATCACGAAGCACAGCGCCAGCAGCAGGTGGCTGTACTTCTCGACGATCTTCAGCTCCAGGCGCATCAGCGCCCACGCCATGCCGCCGCCGATGGCCAGGAACACCAGGTGGCGCGTGAGGAAGTAGAACGGGCCCACGTCCAGGCCTTCGGCGATGGCGATCGAGCTCGAGGCCACCATCACCACGCCCAGGCCCGCCAGTGCCAGGGTCACCAGCAGCAGCACCGGGTCGTAGCGGCCGGGGATGGCGTCGAGCTTGGTGGCCTGGTGGGCGCGGTCGGTCGGGTTCATCTCAGCGCACCTTCAGGGTCGCGAGACCGACGAGCACGAGCATCACCGAGATGATCCAGAAGCGCACGATCACGCGCGGCTCCGGCCAGCCCTTGAGCTCGAAGTGGTGGTGGATCGGCGCCATGCGGAATACGCGGCGGCCGGTGAGCTTGAAGCTGGCGACCTGGATCATCACCGACAGTGTCTCGATGACGAAGATGCCGCCCATCACCACCAGGATCGCCTCTTGCCGGACGATCACGGCAATGGTGCCCAGCACCGCGCCCAGCGCCAGCGCGCCGATGTCGCCCATGAACACCATGGCCGCATAGGTGTTGAACCACACGAAGCCCAGGCCCGCGCCGGCGATGGCCGCGCAGAAGATGGTGATCTCGCCCGCGCCCGGGATCGCCGGGATCTGCAGGTACTGCGAGAACACCGCGTTGCCCGAGGCGTAGGCGAAGATGCCCAGCGCCGCCGCCACCAGCACGGTCGGCATGATGGCCAGGCCGTCGAGGCCGTCGGTGAGGTTCACCGCATTCGAGAAGCCCACGATCCAGAAATAGGCCACCACCACGAACATGCCGCCCAGCGGCAGCGCGAAGTCCTTGAGCAGCGGCAGGAACAGCGTGGTCGCGTTGGCGTTGTCGGCGGTGTAGTAGAGGAACAGCGCCGCCGCCAGGCCGAAGATCGACTGCAGTGCGTACTTGTGCCGCGACTTGAGCCCGTTCGGGTCGCGCCTGACGATCTTGATCCAGTCGTCCAGCCAGCCGATGGCGCCGAACGCCACCATCACCGCCAGCAGCACCCAGACGTAGCGGTTGCGCAGGTCGGCCCACAGCAGCGTGGACAGGGTGATGGTCATCAGGATGAGCGTGCCGCCCATGGTCGGCGTGCCGGCCTTGGCGAAGTGCGACTGCGGGCCGTCGGTGCGGATCGGCTGGCCGCCCTTGAGGCGGGCCAGGCGCTCGATCACGTGCGGGCCCAGCCAAAGCGACAGCAGCAGCGCCGTCAGCGCACCCAGGATGGCGCGGAAGGTGATGTAGCCAAACAGCGGCGGCATCATGCCCATCTCGTGCAGCCAGCGGGCCAGTTCAAGCAGCATGGTCGGCGTCTCCTTGCCTGTCGGCGGCCAGCAGGGCGGCCACCACCTTTTCCATCGCGCTCGAGCGCGAGCCCTTCACCAGGCAGCGCAGACCGGCCGGGGCCGCCTGCAGGGCCGGGGACAGCGCCGCCACGAGGGCCGGCTGGTCGTTGAAATGACGGGCGCCGTCGCCGAAGGCGCGCGCGGCCTCCGCACTCAGTTCGCCCACGGTCCAAAGCCGGGCAATGCCGGCGCGCTGGGCCTGGGCGCCGATGTCGGCGTGCAGCAGCGCGGCGCCTTCGCCCAGTTCCTTCATGTCGCCCAGCACCAGCCAGGCTTCGCCGCCGGCCTGCGCGAGAGCAGCGATGGCCGCAGCCACCGATCCGGGATTGGCGTTGTAACTGTCGTCCACCAGCACCGCGCCGCTGCGCAGGGTGTGCGGGATCTGGCGGCCGGGCACCGCCTGCGCGTGCTCCAGCCCCGCCACCACGTCGTCGAGCGACGCGCCGGCGGCCAGCGACAGCGCGGCGGCGGCCAGGGCGTTCATCACGCTGTGGCGGCCCGGGAGCGGCAGCGCCACGTCGGCGGCGCCGGCCGGCGTGTGCAGGCGGAACTGGGTGGCCTCGGCCGAATGGCGCAGGCCGGTGGCGCGCACGTCGGCGTCGTTGTCCAGGCCAAAGCGCAGCGTGCGGCGGGCGCCGATGCGCTGCATGAACCAAGGTGCGAAGGCGTCGTCGGCGTTCACCACGGCGATGCCGTCATCGGGCAGCGCCTCGTAGATGGCGCCCTTGGTCTCGGCGATGCCCAGCAGGCTGCCCAAGCGCTCGATGTGCGCCGGCATCACGTTGTTCACCAGCGACACCTGCGGCGGGGCGATGCTGGCCAGGTACGCGATGTCGCCCGGCTGGCCAGCGCCCATCTCGTAGATGGCGAAGCGCGCGTCTTCCGGCGCGGCGACCACGGCCAGCGGCAGGCCGATCTGATTGTTGAAGTTGCCCGGATTGGCGTAGGCCTTGCCGGCGCGCGACAGGATGCCGTGCACCAGGGTCTTGACCGAGGTCTTGCCGTTGCTGCCGGTGATGGCGACCACGACGGCGGCACGACCCTGCTGCAGGCCGGCGGCCAGTTCGCCCAGGGCATCCTCGGTGTCGGCGCACAGCACCTGCGGCAGCGGGCTGTCCACTTCGCGGTGCACCAGCATCGCCACGGCGCCGGCGGCCAGCGCCTGCGCGGCCAGCGCGTGGCCGTCCTGGCGCTCGCCGCGCAGCGCCACGAACAGCGCGCCCGGCGCCAGCGTGCGGGTGTCGGTGGCCACCGAGGTGAATTCGACGTCGTCGCCCAGGTGGCGGCCTTCGACCCAGCGCGCGACCTGGGAGAGCATCAGCGGCCTCATTTCCGGGCCTCCAGCGCGGCCATCGCCACGGCGAGGTCGTCGAAGGCGTGCTTCACGCCGGCGATCTCCTGGTAGGGCTCGTGGCCCTTGCCCGCGACCAGGATCACGTCGCCGGCGGCGGCCGACGCGATGGCGTCCGCGATGGCCCGCGCGCGGTCGCGCTGCACGGCCACCGCGTCGCGGCGGCTGAAGCCGGACAGGATGCCGGCGACGATGGCGTCGCCGTCCTCATGGCGCGGATTGTCGTCGGTGACCACCACGACGTCGGCGCCGGCCTGCGCGATCGCCGCCATCTGCGGGCGCTTGCCGGCATCGCGCTCGCCGCCGCAGCCGAACACGCAGGTGAGCCGGCCCGGCGTGTGCCCACGCACGCTGGCCAGGGCCTGCTGCAGCGCATCGGGCGTATGCGCGTAGTCCACCACCACCAGCGGCTGGCCGTCGCGGCCGCCGACGCGGCTCATGCGGCCACCCACCGGCGACAGGCGCGGCAGCATCGCTGCCACCTCGGCCAGCGACCAGTCCAGCGCGCGCAGCGCGCCGGCCACGGCCAGCAGGTTGTCGACGTTGAAGCGGCCCAGCAGCGGCGACACGATGGCGTGGCGAACGCCCGCTTCGACCAGGTCGAAGTGCAGCCCGTCCGGCGCCAGCGCCACGGCGTCGGCGCGCAGCACCGCGTCGGCCTGGCCGCGCGAGCTCAGGCCGATGCGTCGCGCACCGGCATGGGCGCGCTGCAGCAGGCCCGGGCCAAACGGATCGTCCAGGTTCACCACCACCGCCTGCAGCGTCGGCCACGCGAACAGCCGGGCCTTGGCGGCGCCGTAGGCGGCCATCGTGCCGTGGAAATCGAGGTGGTCGCGGGTGAGGTTGGTGAACACGGCGGTGCGGAACGCGACCGCATCCACGCGGCCCTGTTCGAGCGCGTGCGAGGACACTTCCATCGCCACGTGCGTCGCGCCGTCGCCGCGCATGGCGGCCAGCAGGCGGTGCACGGCGATGACGTCGGGCGTGGTGCGCTCGCCCGCGACCAGCTGGCCATACAGGCCTGCGCCCAGCGTGCCGATCGTCCCGGCCACGTCGCCGTGAAGAGTCAGCGCCTGCGCGATCAACTGCACCGTGGAGGTCTTGCCGTTGGTGCCGGTGACGCCGGTCATGGCCAGCGCTCGCGACGGTGCGCCGTAGAAGCGATCGGCCAGTTCGCCCTGGCGGCGGCGCAGGCCGGGCACCGCCACGGCATTGGCCGGAAGCGCGCTGCCCTGCGGCGCCGGCGGTTCGAACAGGATCACGCTGGCGCCGGCCGCGTGCACCTGGTCGGCATGGCGCAGGCCGTGCGTGCTGGCGCCGGCCAGCGCGACGAAGGCGTCACCGGCTTGCAGCGCGCGGCTGTCGGCGCTCAGGCCGACGACCATCGGGTCGAAGCCCGGCGGCAGCGACTTCTCGCCCTGCAGCAGCGCGCTCAGCGGCATGGCGCGGCTCACTGCAGCGACTCCGGGGCCACGGCCACCGGAACCGGCGCGGCCGGGAGGGCGGGCACGGCCACGGCGGCGGGCGGCGGCGGCGCGGCGGCCACGGCAGCGGCGGCCTTCTTCGCCTGCAGGGCGAACCATTGTTCGATGTTGTCCGGCGGCACGTCCATCAGGCGCAGCGCGCCGTCCATCACGTGGTGGAAGATCGGCGCCGACACCGCGCCGCCGCCGTATTCCAGCCCCTGCGGGTCGTGGATCACCACGGCCATCGCGAACTTCGGGTTGGATGCGGGCACCAGGCCGACGAACACGGCCGCGTAGCGCTTGGCGGCATAGCCGCCGCCGCTGGCCTTGCGGGAGGTGCCGGTCTTGCCGGCCACCCGGTAGCCCAGCACCGCGGCGCGGCGGGCCGTGCCGTCGACGCCGGTGACGGTTTCCATCATCGTCATCAGCTGGGCGGCGATGGCGGGGTCGATCACCTGCACGCTGGCCGAATCGGCGCCCTTGACGAAAGTGGCTTCGTGCAGGCGGCCACGGTTGCCGAGCGCGGCGTAGGCACGCGCAAGCTGCAGCGGGGTCACCGACAGGCCGTAGCCGTAGCTGATGGTCGCCTTCTCGGTCGGGCCCCACAGGTTGGGCGCGCGCAGCACGCCGGCCGATTCACCCGGGAAGCCGCTGCCCGACGCATGGCCCAGGCCGAAGCGCTGGTACATGTCGTACTGGTGTTCGTTGGTCAGCTCGCTGGCGATCTTGGTGGCGCCGACGTTGGAGCTCTTGGTCAGCACGCCGGTCATGGTGAGCGTGCCGTAGTTGCGGAAGTCCTTCACCGTGTAGCCGCCGGGCAGCGGCATGTAGCCGGGCGCCGTCTGGATGAGCGATTCGGGGGTGAACTTTCCGCTCTCCAGCGCCGCCGCCAGGGTCAGGGTCTTCATCACCGAACCGGGTTCGACCACGTCGGTGACGGCGCGGTTGCGCTGCGTCTCCGGGCCCGAACCGTCGCGCGCGTTCGGGTTGTACGAGGGCTGGTTGACCATCGCCAGGATTTCGCCGGTCGGCACGTCCAGCACCACGATCGAGCCGCTGCTGGCGCCGCGCTCGATCAGCGCGGTCTTGAGCTCGCGATAGGCGAGGTACTGGATGCGGCGGTCGATGGACAGCGTGAGGTCGTGGCCCGGCTCGGCGGCGCGGATCAGGTCCACGTTCTCGACGGTGCGGCCGCGGCGGTCGCGGATGATCTGCTGCGCGCCCGGCTTGCCGGTCAGCCAGTCGTCGAACGCCAGCTCCAGCCCCTCCTGGCCGCGGTCGTCGATGTTGGTGAAGCCCAGCACGTGGGCCATCACTTCGCCGTGCGGGTAGAAGCGGCGGAACTCGCGCTGCGAGTAGACGCCCGGGATGCCCATGTCCACCACTTCTTGGGCGACGTCCGGATTCATGTGCCGGCGCAGGTACACGAACTCTTTGTCGGCGCGCTGCGAGATGCGCAGGGACAGCACGTCCTGCGGGATGCCCAGCGCCTTGGCCAGCGCCGGCATGCGGTTGGGGTGCTGCAGCAGCTCCTTCGGGTTCGCCCACACCGACTCCACCGGCGAAGAGATCGCCAGGGGCTCGCCGTTGCGATCGGTGATGGTGCCGCGCGAGGTGGCGATCGGCACCTCGCGCAGGAAGCGGGCGTCGCCCTGCTCCTGGTAGAAGTCGGGGCTGATCAGCTGCAGGTGCGCCGCGCGCGCCACCAGCACCAGGCCGAACGCGCCCAGCACCACGCTGATGGCCAGCAGGCGATGGCGCAGGCTGTAGCTGCTGCGCTGGACTTTCATGGCTGCAGCACCACGATGTCGTCGTCGGTCGGGTACTTCATGCCGATGCGGTTGCCGGCGACCTGTTCGATGCGGTTGGCTTCCGACCAGGTGGCCTGCTCCAGCTGCAGGCGGCCGAATTCGATGTTCAGGTCGTCGCGGCCCTGCTCCAGGCTGGACAGGGCGATGTAGGCCTGTCGGTGCAGGTGGCGCGCGTGCACCACGGCGATGGCGCTCGACAGCACAGCGGCCACCATCAGCGCGAACAGGAAGTCGCGCACGCTCATGCGGCGGCCTCCATCGGCAGCTTTTCGGCCACGCGCATCACCGCGCTGCGGGCGCGCGGGTTCACCGAGGTTTCGGAGTATTCGGCGCGCAGCGCGCCGCTGACGTCGGCCAGGGTCGGGGTGAAGTCTCGCTCCACCGGCATGCGGCGGTTGCCCGGCGGCGCCTTGGCGTGCGCGGCGATGAAGCGCTTGACGATGCGGTCTTCCAGCGAGTGGAAGCTGATCACCACCAGCCGGCCGCCGGGCTTGAGCCGCGCGAACGCCGCGTCCAGGCCCTGCTCGAGGTCCACCAGCTCGCGGTTGATGAAGATGCGGATGGCCTGGAAGCTGCGGGTGGCCGGGTGGATCTTGCTGTCGCCGCGACCCACCACCGACGCGATCAGGTCGGCCAGCTGGGCAGTGCGCAGCAGCGGCGTGTCGTCCCGGCGGGCAACGATGGTGCGGGCGATCTTGCGGCTGAGCTTTTCCTCGCCGTACATCCACAGCACGTCGGCGATCTCGGCGTCGGTGGCGCGGGCCAGCCAGTTGGCGGCGCTTTCGCCCGACTCCGGGTCCATGCGCATGTCCAGCGGGCCGTCCTTGCTGAAGCTGAAGCCGCGCTCGGCCACGTCGAGCTGCGGCGACGACACGCCGAGGTCGAAGAACACGCCGTCCAGGCCCGGGGCGGTCTCATCCCAATGCGCCAGGTCGGCGAACGAACCCCGGTAGATGGCGACGCGCGGATCCGCGCTGAACAGCGCGTGGGCGGTCGCGATCGCTTCGGGGTCCTTGTCCATCACCAGCAAACGTCCCTCCGGCCCCAGCTGGTCAAGCACGGCGCGGGCGTGTCCGCCGCGGCCAAACGTGCCGTCCAGGTACCTGCCATTCCCCAATACGCGCAGGCCGTCGAGCGCCTGCGCCAGCATCACCGGGAGATGGCTGGGCTGCGCGTGGGTGCGCATCCCGGCCACGCCCGTCACAGCCTGAGGTCGAGCATGTCCTCGCTGATCTCGTCTTCACCAATGGTTTGACGGATCTGCGCGAGGTGTGCCTGCTCGCTCCACAATTCGAACTTGCCGCCCATGCCGAGCAGCACCGCTTTCTTCTCGATCGCCGCCGCGTTGCGGTGGCTGGCGGGCAGCAGCAGGCGGCCGCTGCCGTCGGGCTCCACGTGGGTGGCAGCGCCGACGAGCTTGAGCTGCAGGTTGCGATGCACGCGCTTGGCGTTGGGCAGGGCGTTGACCTGGTCGCGGACCTTTTCCCAGGCCGCTTCCGGGTACAGCCACAGGCAGCCGGCTTCGTAGGGGTTGTAGGTGACGACCAGGCGGTTGCCGCAGGCGCGCGCGACCAGGTCCCGGTAGGCGGTGGGAATCGCCAAACGGCCCTTGTCGTCGATCGTGATCGCGGTTTCGCCCTGGAACATGCCCTGGATCAATCCTTATCCACCAAAAGCCACAAAAAACCCGAAATTCCCTCGGAAGCCCACGTTAGACCTGCCCCCGGGGGCTGTCAAGGATAAAAACAGGGTAATTTCGTCAGGCAGATCAACACTTTGCGCGAATCTTGAGAGTCTTGTTTAAGAACCGTTTGGCAAGTGTTGTTTCACATGGCTTTGATGTGAAGGCGTGACGGGGTTAGCAGATATGGTCAGCCCAGGCCGGGACCCGGCCCACGGCCGCCCGCCCGGGGCGGATCACCGGCGAGTGCGCGGATCCAGGGAGTCTTGCGGAGGAAAGTGGCGGAGCCGGTCGTTAAGCCGGGTTCTGTCTGGGACAGTCATTCCTCTAGCCCCAGCGTCACCGCTGGGATCAAGCAACCAACCCGGGTGCGGCACGAGCCATGCCATAGCACCCCTATTTGGTCTTGCTCCGGGTGGGGTTTGCCGTGCCCCGAGGCGTTGTCCCCTCGGGCGGTGGGCTCTTACCCCACCGTTTCGCCCTTACCACGCACCCTTGCGGGCCGTTCGGCGGTTTATTTTCTGTTGCACTTTCCGTCGGCTCACGCCGCCCAGGCGTTACCTGGCACCCTGCTCTGTGGAGCCCGGACTTTCCTCGGCGCATTGCTGCGACGCGACTGCCTTGACCGACTCCGCCGGGGCGGATTGTCGCACATCCCGGCGAAAGGGCTTTTTTGCCACGGATTTACGCGGATGAACGCGGATAGAGCGAAGCGGTAGTGGCACACGGCAACGTGGACCCATTTCAGCGTTTGCCCTTAATCCGCGTGCATCCGCGTGAATCCGTGGCTAAACGCCTTCCCCGCCATAGAGCGCCTTGCGCGGCGCGCCACTGATGTCGGCCGCCAGTTTCGCGGCGACCGACGGTTTCAGGTGCTCAGCCAGCTTGGCGTAAAGCCGCTGGCCCTCGATCAGGCGCGCGGCGGTGTCGTCCTCGCAGCCGCGCACGACGATGACGAACTCGCCCTTGCGCTGGTTGTCGTCGGCGGCGACCTTGGCGGCGATGCCGGCGAGCGTGTCGCCCAGCACGGTCTCGAACAGTTTCGTCAGCTCGCGTCCGACAACGGCTTCGCGTTCGCCGCCAAACGCCGCGACGAAGTCTGCGAGCGCTTCCTCGATGCGGTGCGAACTTTCGTAGAACACCAGGGTGCGGGTTTCCTTCGCCAGTTCGGCCAGCCGCTCGCGGCGGCCCGAACCCTTCGCCGGCAGGAATCCTTCGAAACAGAAGCGGTCGCTGGGGATGCCGGCCACCGACAGCGCGGCGATCGCGGCACACGCCCCGGGAATGGGGCTCACGGCCAGCCCCGCGGCGCGCACTTCGCGCACCAGGCGATAGCCCGGATCGCTCACCAGCGGCGTGCCGGCGTCGGACACCAGGGCCAGGCACTCACCGGCCTTCAGGCGCTCAACCAGCTTCCAGGCGATCTCGGCTTCGTTGTGGTCGTGCAGCGCCAGCAGCGGGCGCTCGATGCCCACCGCGCCCAGCAGCTGGCGGGTGTGGCGGGTGTCTTCGGCGCAGATGGCGTCCACGGCGGCCAGCACTTCGCGGGCGCGGGTGGTGAGGTCGCCCAGGTTGCCGATCGGGGTGGCCACCACGTAAAGGGTCCCCGCCTTGGTTGCCGCCATGTCCGCGCCCTCCGTGTGCACCGGGGTATCATCGTAACCGCTTCGATACCCGGACCCCTTTCCATGCTGCGACTGATCCCCCTGCTGCTGGTCCTCGCCGTATCCACGGGCTGCGCCAGCGTGTCCGTTTCGCCCCAGGCCTCGGTGCAGCAGGACAGCGCCGCGCAGCTGGCCGCCGGCGGCCAACACCGCGAAGCCGCCCGCGCCTGGGGCGCGACCGCCAACGCCAGCCGCGGCGCCGCGCGCGACCGCGCCTGGCTCAACGCCGCCGAACAGTACCGCCTGGCGGGCGACGAAGGGGCCGCCAACGAGGCCTGGGCTGAATCCAATCGCCGCCGCCTGGCCGGCCCGGACCTGCTGCTGCACGACCTGCTCAACGCCGGCTTCCAGGCCGGCGCGGGCCGGAGTGCCGACGTGCTGGCGCTGCTCACCCAGCCGCGCGAGTCGGTGCCCGCCGAACACCGCGTGCGCTGGCACGGCCTGCGCGCCGATGCCCTGGAAGCGCAGGACCGCCCCTTCGAAGCCGCCGGCGAACTGGCCTGGCAGCTCGAGGCGCTCGACCGCAGCGCGCGCGCCGCCAGCGTGCGTCGTATCGACGGGCTGCTGTCCAAGCTTTCCGACGCCACGCTGGCCTCGGCCAGCGCCGGCGTGCCCACGGGCCACCCGGTCTATCTGTATGCCGGCCGCGCGCTGACCCAGCGCGGCCTGCCGCTGCCGCGCCCGTACGACCGCAGCGCCTCGGCGCCCGGCCTGGACGACCTGCCGCCCGCCGAACGCGACGGCTACCGACCGCCGCTGCGGCTGGCGGCGCTGCTGCCCCTGAGCGGCCCGATGGCCGCCGCCGGCCACAGCGTGCGCGACGGCCTGTTGGCCGGCTACTACGCCGAAACTCGCCGCCGGCCGCAAATCCGCTTCCACGACACCGCCGGCCCCGACGGGGTGCGCCGTGCGCTGCTCAAGGCACGCGAAGAAGGCGCCCAGATGCTGGTCGGCCCGCTCACGCGCGATGAAGTGAACACGCTGTTCGGCCTGCCTGAGCTCGACCTGCCGGTGGTCGCGCTCAACCGCGGCACCGTGCCGCCGCCGCCGGGCAGCGCCGCGTTCGCGCTGTCGCCCGAAGACGAAGGCGCCGCGGCCGCCGATCGCCTGGTCGATCGCGGCATGCGCAGCGTGCTGGTGGTGACCCAGGTGGACGACAACGCGCAGCGCGCGCTGGCCGCCTTCCGCGAGCGCCTGAAGGCGCGCGGCGGCCAGGTGCTCACCGAAGTCACGGTCAGCGAAGCCAACCCCGACTATGTGCCGGCCCTGCAGGCCGCACTGGCCGGCGCGCGCCCCGACGCGATCTTCCTGAGCCTGAAGGCGGCGCAGGCGCGCCTGCTGTCGAGCCAGATGGACGCGGCGGGCCTGATCGGCGTGCCGCGCGTGGCGACGTCGCTGATCCTGTCGGGCGCCAACCTGCGCATGGACACCGAACTCGACGGCATCGAATACCCCGAACTGCCCTGGCTGCTGGGCCTGCGCGGCGCCCTGCCCGACCCCGACACCATCGGCCAGACCCTGCCTTCGGCGCAGGGCGGCGGCGCACGCCTGTTCGCCTTCGGCATGGACGCGTGGATGCTCACCGGCTACCTCGACCAACTCGCCAGCGACGCGGGCGCGCAGCTGCGCGGCGCCACCGGCGAGCTGCAGCTGGACGGCTTCGGCGGCATCCAGCGCCGCCCGGCCTGGGCGGTGTTCAGCGGCGGCCGTTCGCGGCCCGCGCTGGACGGCGCCCTGCTGCCCGATGCCGGCACGCCCTGACCGACGGCAGACCGGCGCGGCGGCCGAAGCGGCCGCCCGCGCCACGCTCGAAGCCCAGGGCCTGCGCACGCTGGCCAGCAACGTCAACTTCCGCTTCGGCGAACTCGACCTGGTGATGCGCGACGGCGACACCATCGCCTTCGTCGAAGTGCGCTATCGCCGCAGCGAAAGCTTCGGCGGCGCCGCCGGCTCGGTGGATTACAAGAAGCGTCGCCGCATCGTGCTGGCAGCCCGCGCCTGGCTCGCCGGCCAGCGCGGCCTGGCCGACGCGCCCTGCCGCTTCGACGTGGTCACCGTGCAGGGCGACGAACCGCTCGCATGCGAATGGCTGCGCGGCGCGTTCACGCTGGAAGATGCCTGAGGGGCTTGTTGGCCACGGATTTACGCGGATGAACGCGGATTGGGTGCCAAGGCTGAATTTGTCCACGTTGCAGGGAACCCCTCAGGCTCCGCTCCATTGGCTTTTATCCGCGTTCATCCGCGTAAATCCGTGGCCAACCAGCCCTTCCCGCCAACCTCGCCGCCAAGCCCTACAATCACTCGATGCCTGACAGCCTGCCCGCCGCGCTCCTCGAACAACTAGCCGCGCTGCTGGGCCCGCGCGGCCTGCTGGTCGACCCGGCCGAGCGCCTGGCCTACGGCTACGACAACTCGCGGCGACAGGGCCTGCCGCTGGCGGTGGCGCTGCCCACCACGGCCGAGCAGGTGCAGGCCATCGTGAAGCTGTGCCGCGCGGCGAAACTGCCGATCGTGGCGCGCGGGCGCGGCACCAACACCACCGGCGCCAGCGTGCCGGGCGAAGACGCGCTGGTGGTGTCGTTCGAACGCATGGACCGCGTGCTGGCCATTCGCCCGGGCGACCGCGTGGCCGTGGTGCAGCCAGGCCTGCTCAACGGCGACCTGCAGGCGGCGCTGGCGCCGCACGGCCTGTTCTGGCCGCCCGACCCCACCAGCGCGGCGTACTGCACCGTCGGCGGCAACCTGGCCTGCAACGCCGGCGGCCCGCGCGCGGTGAAGTACGGCGCCACCCGCGACAACGTGCTGGCGCTCACCGCCGTCACCGGCGCCGGGGAACTGGTGCGCTTCGGCGCGCCCACCACCAAGGGCGCCAGCGGCTACGACCTCTCGCGCCTCCTCATCGGCTCGGAGGGCACGCTGGCGCTGATCGTCGAAGCCACGCTGAAGCTGACGCCGGTCGCGTCGCAGCGCCGCGCCGTGCGGGCGCTGTATGCCGACGTGGACAGCGCGGCGGCGGCCGTGGCGCGGCTGATGTCGCAGCCGGTGACGCCGTCGATGCTCGAATTCATGGACGGCGACTGCGTGCGGCTGGCGCGCGAGGTCGGCGGCGCGGACATCCCGCCCGCCGGCGCGCTGCTGATGATCGAAGCCGACGGCGAGGCCAGTGTGCTGGACGCGGCGGTCGCCGCGCTCACCGCCGCCGCCGACGGCCCGGGCTGCCTGGAAGTCGCCACGGCGCCCGACGACGCCGCGCGCGAGAAGCTCTGGGCCGCCCGCAAGGCGCTGTCGCCTTCGCTGCGGACGCTGGCGCCGGGCAAGATCAACGAAGACGTGGTGGTGCCGGTGTCGCGCATCCCGGAGCTGGTGTCCGCGGTGCGCGCCATCGCGGCGGCGCAGTCGCTGGTGATCGTCTGCTTCGGGCACGCCGGCAACGGCAACCTGCACGTGAACATCCTCTACGACCCGGCCGATGCGCCGCAGGCCGCGCGAGCCGATGCGGCGCTGGAAGCGGTGTTCGACGCCGTGATCGCGCTCGACGGCCAGGTGTCGGGCGAACACGGCATCGGCCTGGTGAAGCGCGAACTGCTGGCCCGCGCGCTCAGCCCGCAGGCAATGGCGCTGATGCGGGCGATCAAACAGCAGTTCGACCCCGACGGCATCCTCAACCCGGGCAAGGTGCTGCCGCCCGAAGCCGGCGCGCACGACCAGGCCACGCGCATCACCCGCGAACTGCCGAGCCTGCCGCCAGCCACCGGTGGCTCGCGCTGACATGGCCATGAACCGCGCCCCGACCGAACTCGACAAGCTGCTGGTGGAAATCCGCGCCTGCCGCCTGTGTGAAGCCCAGCTGCCGCTGGGGCCGCGCCCGGTGCTGCGCGCCAGCGCCAGCGCCAGGCTGCTGGTGGTGGGCCAGGCGCCCGGTACGCTGGTGCACGGCAGCGGCATTCCCTGGGACGACGCCAGCGGCGTGCGCCTGCGCGGCTGGCTGGGCCTGGACAAGGCCGATTTCTACGACGAGAAGAAGATCGCCATCGTGCCGATGGGCTTCTGCTACCCCGGCCGCGGCGCCAGCGGCGATTTGCCGCCGCGCCCCGAATGCCGCGAAACCTGGCACCCGCGCCTGCTGCCGCTGATGCCCGAGGTGCAGCTCGTGCTGGCCATCGGCCAATACGCACAGGCGTACTTCCTGGGCGAACGCCGCAAGAAGACGCTCACCGAGACCGTGCAGGCCTGGCGCGAATACGCGCCCGCCGTGTTCCCCCTGCCCCACCCCAGCCCGCGCAACGTGGGCTGGTTCGCGCACAACCCGTGGTTCGAGGCGGAGGTGGTGCCGGCGCTGCGCGAGGCCGTGGCGGCGCTTTCGCCGGCGGCACCGACCGCCCGCTAGGGGCTGGGGTCGCCGCAGGCGGCGGCCAGTTGCACCAGCGTGGCGGACGTCGCGTTGGCCATGGCCTGCAGCGCGGCGCGCTCGCTCCAGAGGGCAAAGAACAGCAGCAGCATCAGCAGCGGCCTGAGTGATTTCAGCGTGAGCATTTCCAGCGTGGTGGTCATGGTGGAACCCCGTGTTGGGCCAAGGGTGGAAACCGGCCCCGGCGGCGACGTCTCGCCGACGGGGACGGGGCATCAGTGCGAGGTGGCGTAGTGGATGCCCGCGCCGATGAACAGGCCCCAGGGCGAGAGGAAGCCACACACCTGTGCCTCTTGCGAGACCATGCCGTGGACCATGATGGCAATGCCTGCGCCGAGGTTGCTCTCGACGCTGCCGTCGCCGCCGGACACGGCCTGCGTTTCCGCGATATCAAGATTGCGCATTTCGTTCTCCAGGTGGGTTCAGCCGCCGCATTCGGCGTCGATGTCGGCCAGGTTCATCGCCGCGCTCTGGCCGATCTCGTTCAGCGCATCGCGATTGGCCCAGATCCAGCCGGCGACCGCAGCCAGCGCGATCGTGCCGAGGATCCCTTCGCCGCCGCTGACGGCGGCGCGTTCGTGCAGGGACAATGCCCTCATGGTGTTTCTCCCGTGGATGCCTGCGGCTTGCAGGCAGAGCCATGGAACCATCGGGCTGCGGCGGGTACAGCCGGCGCAATGCGCGGCGCGATGTCCGATCGTTCCTACCCCGACGTCAGCGCAGCCACCACGCCGCCAGCTGCAGCACGCCCAGCGCATACAGCCCGGCGAGGGCGTCGTCGAGCATCGCGCCGAAGCCGCCGTGCAGCTTCTGGTCAGCCCAGCTCACCGGCCAGGGCTTCCAGATGTCGAACAGGCGGAACAGCACGAACGCGGCCAGCATCCACGGCCAGCCCGCGGGCGCCATCAGCAGCGCGATCCACATGCCGATGTATTCGTCCCACACCACCAGCGACGGGTCCTCGATCTTGGTTTCGCGGATGGCCCAGTGCGAGGCCCAGACGCCGATGCCGAAGCCCACCGCCAGCACCGCCAGGTACACCGGCAGCGACAGGTCGCGCAGGAAGAACCACCACGGCAGCAGCGCGGCCAGGCTGCCCACGGTGCCAGGCGCGCGCGGCGAGAAGCCGGCGCCGAAGCCCGCGGCCAGCCAGCCCAGCGGATGTTTCATGAGGCGGCGGCGGGTGCCGACCGGCAGCACGGGCATCAGTGCACTCCATGGAAATGCTGGAATCCCGCGACGGCCGGCACGTAGGCCGCGCCTTCGGGCGTGCTCAGGTGCAGGCCGGGCTCGGCCACCAGTACGCCGACCACCGTGGCCGTGACATCGCAGGCGGCCATGGCCTGTTCGATCGCCAGCGCGGCGCTGGCCGGCGCGGTGAAGCACAGCTCGTAGTCGTCGCCGCCCGAGAGCTGCAGCGGCCAGCGCTGCGCTTCGTCGAAATGATCGGCCAGCGTGCGCGAGGTCGGCAGCCGGCCCAGGTCGATGCGGGCGCCGACGCCGCTGGCCGCCAGCACGTGGCCGAGGTCGGCGGCCAGGCCGTCGCTGAGGTCGATGCCCGCGGTGGCCAGGCCGCGCAGCGCGAGGCCCGCGGCGAGGCGCGGCGTCGGCCGGTCAAGACGATGGCGCAGCTTGGCCGACGACGGCACGCGCGCGCGCCACTGCGCCAGCGCGCCGGCGGCGTCGCCGATCGATCCGGTGACCCACACTTCGTCGCCCGCGCGGGCGCCGTCGCGGCGCAGCGCCTGGCCCTCGGGCACGAACCCGTGCGCGGTGATCGTGATGGACAGCGGGCCGCCGGTGGTGTCGCCGCCCACCAGCGCCACCTCGTGCTGTTCGGCCAGCGCCAGGAATCCGTCGAGGAAGGCGTCCACCCAGTCGCCGTCGGCGTCGGGCAGCGTCAGGGCCAGCGTGCACCAGGCCGGCGTGGCGGCCATCGCGGCGAGGTCCGACAGGTTCACGGCGAGCGCCTTCCAGCCGATGTCGGCGGGCGCGGTTTCGGCGGGAAAATGCACGCCCGACACCAGGGTGTCGCAGCTGACCACCAGCTCGTGGCCGGCGGGGACGCGCAGGATGGCGGCGTCGTCGCCGATGCCCAGCACCACGTCGGCGCGCGCGCGCACGCGGGCGCGGATACGGTCGATCAGGGCGAATTCGCCCGGCATCAGCTGCGGCGCGGGGCCTGCGCCTCGGCGGCGCGCCACTGCGCCGCGGCGTGGTCGAGCACGCCGTTGACGAAGGTGTGGCCGTGCTCGGAGCCGAAGCGCTTGGTGGTTTCGATCGCTTCGTTGATCACCACGCGGTAGGGCACGTCGATGCGGTGGCGAAGCTCATACGTGGCGATGCGCAGCACCGCGCGCTCGATCGGGTCCACCTGGGCGATGTCGCGGTCCAGGAAATGGCTGAGCGCCTCGTCGATCGTGCCCAGGTTGGCTTCGACGCCGCGCACCAGGTCTTCGAAATATTCCTGGTCGGCCACTTCCATGTCCTGCTCGTTCTGGAACTGCTCGATCACCTTGGCGATGGGCGTGTGCGACAGCTGCCAGGCATAGATGGCCTGCAGCGCACGTCGGCGGGCGCGCGAGCGGGCGTGCGGATCGATGCCGTCGGGACGGGTGTGCTTCATGCGAACTTCTCGAAGAGGTTGGCCATCTCGATGGCCACCAGCGCGGCTTCTTCGCCCTTGTTGCCGTGGTTGCCGCCGGCGCGCGCTTCGGCGTCGGCGTAGTTGTCCACGGCCAGCACGCCGTTGGCGATCGGCACGCCGCTGTCGATGGACACGCGCATCAGGCCGCGGGCGCACTCGTCGGCCACCTGTTCGAAGTGGCGGGTGTCACCGCGCACCACGCAGCCCAGCGCCACGATCGCCACGTAGCCGCCGCGGTCGGTGGCCTGGGCGGCCGCCAGCGGCAGCTCCCAGGCGCCGGGCACGCGGATCACGTCCACGTTCTCCGCCGGCACGCCGTTGTCGATGAAGGCCTTGCGCGCGCCGTCCACCAGGGTGTCGGTGATGCGCGGGTTCCAGCGGCTGGCGAGGATGGCGTAGCGGGCCGAACCGGGGCTCTGCACGTCGCCTTCGAAATGGCTCATCGGAGGGGGTGGCCGAAGGAAAGAGGGCTAGTTTACCCCGCGGGCCGGCGCCCCGTCCGACCGCCGTGGCGGGCGGGGCCTAGGCCGCGGCCAGCGGCGGGCCTGTGGCCGCGGCCGGCGTGGCCGGAGCCTGCGCGGCGGGACGCAGGTCCTGGACGATGCGGCCGCCGTGCATCACCAGCACCCGGTCGGCCGAGGCGATGGTCTCGGGGCGGTGGGCGATGATGACCCGGGTCAGCTTCAGCCGCTGCACGGCCCGGTTGACGATGCGCTCGCGCTCCACGTCCAGGTGGCTGGTGGCTTCGTCCAGGAACAGCAGCCGCGGCTTTCGGTAAAGCGCCCGCGCCAGGATGACCCGCTGCTTCTGCCCGCCCGACAGCGTGGTGCCCATGTCGCCGATCAGGCTGCGGTAGCCCATGGGCATGGCGGCGATTTCGTCGTGCACGGCCGCCAGGCGCGCGGCGGCCTCCACCCGCGCGGCGTCGGGCCGGGTGTCGCCGAAGGCGATGTTGTCGGCGACCGATCCGGCGAACAGTTGGTCGTCCTGCATCACCGCGCCGACCATCGCCCGGTAGTTGCGCAGGCCCAGCCGGCGGATCGGCTGCCCGCCCACCCGCACCTCGCCCTCGCTGGCCGGCAGCAGGCCCAGCATCAGCTTCACCAGCGTGGTCTTGCCTGACCCCGATACACCGACCACGGCCACCGATTCGCCGGGCTCGACGACGAAGCTGCAGTCGCGCAGCACCCAGGGCTCGCCCTCGGCGTAGCGGAAGCCGAGGCCGCACACCTCCAGCCGGGTGTCGGCCGGTGGCGGCGCCTCGGCGGCCGAGGCGGGGTCCTGCTCCGGCGCCGCCAGCACCACGTCGGCCAGCCGCTCGCCGTGCAGGCGCAGCATGCGGAACTCCACCGCCTTGTCGATCAGGCCCGACACCCGCGCCGCGAACTGGTCCTTGTAGGCCAGGTAGGCGATCAGCATGCCGACCGAAAACACGCTGTCCATCGCCAGCCGCGCGCCGATCCAGACCACCGCGATGCGCTCGATCCCGAACAGCAGCTGGCTGGCCGTGTTGAAGCCCAGCCCCAGCCGCGCCAGCCGCAGCTCCTGGTTCACGGTGTCCACCATCAGGTTCTGGTGCTGGCCTTCGCGATGCGGCTCCTGCCCGGCCACCTTGACGCTCTGCATGCCGCGCAGCGATTCGAGCAGGTGCGACTGCTGCCGTGCGGCCGCCACCAGCTGCTGCTCGGTGCAGGCGCGCAGCGGCCGGAAGGCCAGCGCGCGCAGCGCCAGGTACAGCGCCACCGCCACGCCGGTGACCGCCGCCAGCGTCGGGCTGTACGCCAGCATCATGGCCAGCGTCGCCACCGCCATCAGGCCGTCGATCACCGCCTCCACGAAGCTGGTGGTGAGCGTGCGCTGGATCGCCTGCACCGCGCCCATGCGCGAAACCACGTCGCCCAGGTGGCGCTGCTCGAAGAAGGCCATCGGCAGCCGCAGCGCGTGCGCGAACACGTTGCCCATCCACTGCAGCCCCAGCCGGCTCGACAGGTACACCACCGACCAGCCGCGCAGCACGCCGATCAGCACCTGCAGCACCAGCGCCAGCCCGAAGCCCAGGCCCAGCACCGCCAGCAGGTCGCGGTCGGCCGACACCAGCGCCTGGTCCACCACCCACTGCATGAAGAACGGCGCCAGCAGCACGAACACCTGCAGCGCCACCGACAGCGCCAGCACCCGGGCCAGCGACGGCCACAGCCCGCGCACCGGGCCGGTGAGCTGGGACAGCCGCACGGCCGGCGGCGGCGCCTGCACCACGAACCCGGCGCCCGGCGTCAGCTCCAGCGCCACGCCGGTGAAGTGGCGCGACGCTTCGGCCAGGCTCAGGCGGCGCTCGCCGGAGGCCGGGTCCACGACGGTGACGCCGCGGCGCCCGACCCGCCGCAGCACCACGAAATGATCCAGGTCCCAGTGCAGCAGGCAGGGCATGCGCAGCTGCGCCAGGTCATGCAGCTCCAGCCGCAGCGCGCGGGCCTGCAGGCCCAGGGCCTGGGCGATGTTCATCAGGCGATCGAGCGAGGCGCCCTTGAGCGACAGCGCGAAGCGCTGGCGCAAGCCCGCCAGGTCGCTGCGATGGCCGTGGTGGTCGGCCACCATCGCCAGGCAGGCCAGGCCGCATTCGGCGGCCTGTGTCTGCAGGATGGTCCTCATGGCGGCGCCGTCACCGCAGCGCGGACGGCATGCAGCGGCTCGACTGCCCACTCCCACAGGCGGCGTCGCTCGCCCAGGATGTCGGCATCGAGCAGCATGCCGGGCTTGAGCGATTCTTCGCGACCGAAGGCGCGCACCGTCGGCCGTTCCAGCGCCACCACGATGCGGTAGTAGGGCTCGCCCGCGCTGGCGTTGCCCAGCAGCGACGCCAGTTCAGGCGCGCTCAGCGCGCTGCGGGAAATGCGCAGCACGCGCCCACGGTGATGGCCGAACTTCTGGTACGGAAACGCCTGGTAGCGCAGCAGCACGGCGTCGCCGGCTTCGACGAAGCCCACCGCCCGGCTCGGCACCAGCAGGTGCGCCTCCAGCGGGCTGGCCGCCGGCAACAGGCTCAGCACCGGCTGGCCCGCCTGCACCGCCTGCCCGGCCTGGCCCAGCAACGTGGCGACCGTGCCCGACACCGGCGAGCGGATCACGGCCTGCGCGCGCGACGAGGCCTCCACCGCCTCCTGCGCCAGGCCGGCGCGATCGCGCCGCTCGGCCGCCGCCAGCGCCGCCCGCCGCGATGGCAGCTCGCGGCGCGCCTGTTCAAGCTCCGAGCGCTGGCGGCGCAGCGCCAGCGCCTGGCGCTGCAGCGACTGCACCTGGCCCAGCTGGTCGAGCGCCTGCGATTGCTGCTGCTGCAGCTGCAGCTCGGTGACGTACTGCTTTTCGCGCAAGCTGCGAAAACGCGCCAGGGTTTGTTCGGCGAGCGCCTGCTGCCGGCGCTGGGTGGCCAGCTGCGCGTGCACCTGGCGCAGCTCGGCCGTGGCGTCGGCGATGCGCGCGGTCAATCCGTCGCGCTGCGCCTGCAGCTGCAGGCGCTGCGAGGCATGGCTTTCCAGCACGCCCTGCCGGCGCTGCGCAATCGCCACCAGCGTGGCCCGGGCAGTGTCGCCGCCGGCCAGCGTCGAACGCGGCGTGGCCACCACGGCCAGCACGTCGCCGGCCAGCACGCGCTGCCCTTCCTGCACGCGCACCTGCGCCAGCGTGCCCACGGCCGGCGAAGTCACCGACGCCACGCCCAGGCTCGGCACCAGCTGTCCGGTGACCCGCGTGCGGCGCGTGTAGTCGCCCAGCACCGCGAACGCGATGACCAGCGCCGAGGAGAACACCGCCAGCCCGGTCAGCAGCCACGGCCCCGGCGGCTGGCCGAGCACGATTCCGCCCAGCCAGCGGGACTGGCGCGACTCAAGCACTTCATGCCGGAACAGCGATTCGCTCATGCGCGGCCTCGATGGATGGCCGCGAGTCTAGCGATGCGTGGCGTGGCCGCGATGCCCGCCAGCGTCGTCGAGCGTTCTGCCTACACGTGCGCGGGAATCATCGCGCGGGCGCGACGTACTCCACCACTTCCAGGCCATAGCCGGCCAGGCCCACCTGGCGCCGCGGCGTGCCCAGCACGCGCAGCTTTCCGAGGCCCAGGTCGGCCAGTATCTGCGCGCCGGCGCCGTTGCGGCGCCATTCGCTGGCTTTGGGCGCCTGCACCTGCGCGCCGCTTTCAGTGATGCGGGCCAGCAGGTCGTCGGGCGTCACTGGCTCGGCCAGCACCACCACCACGCCCTCGCCTGCCTGCGCCACCGCGGCCAGCGCGTCGCTGGCGCTGACGCCGAAATCGACGCGCTGCCAGTGCAGTACGTCCGACAGCGGGTTCTTCACGTGCACGCGCACCAGGGTGGGCACGTCGGCCCGCGGCTGGCCGTGCACCAGCGCGAAGTGCAGGTCGCGACTGACGCGGTCACGGTAGGTCACCAGCTTGAACGGGCCGTGCGCGGTGCTGATGTCGCGCTCGTCCACGCGCTCCACCGTGTGCTCGGTTTCCAGGCGGTAGCGGATGAGTTCCTCGATCGAGCCGATCTTCAAACCGTGCTCGGCGGCGAACGCCTCCAGCTCCGGGCGACGCGCCATCGAGCCGTCCGGGTTGAGGATTTCCACCAGCACGCCGGCCGGCTCCAGCCCCGCCAGCAGGGCCAGGTCGCTGGCCGCTTCGGTGTGGCCGCTGCGCGTGAGCACGCCGCCGGGCTGGGCCATCAGCGGGAAGATGTGGCCGGGCTGGGTGAGGTGTTCGGCGGTGGCGTCCGGGCGCACGGCGGTGCGGATGGTGTGCGCGCGGTCGTAGGCGCTGATGCCGGTGGTGACGCCTTCGGCGGCTTCGATGCTCACCGTGAAATTGGTGTGGTAGGGCGAGTTGTTGTCGCGCACCATCGGGCCCAGGCCCAGCTGGCGGCAGCGCTCACGCGTGAGCGACAGGCACACCAAGCCGCGCGCGTGGGTGACCATGAAGTTGATGTCGGTGGGCTTCACCAGCTCGGCGGCCATGATCTGGTCGCCTTCGTTCTCGCGGTCCTCGTCGTCCACGACCACGACCATGCGGCCCTGCCGCAGTTCTTCCAGCAGCTCGGGGATGGTGGCGAAGCTCATGCGGATTCCTCGCGGGTGGCCAGCAGCCGCTCGACGTAGCGGGCGATGGTGTCCACCTCAAGATTGACGGCGGCGCCGGCGGCGGTTTCGCCGAAGGCGGTGTGGGCAACCGTGTGCGGCACCAGGTTCACTTCGAACCCGGCGCCGTCCACGGCGTTGACGGTGAGGCTGACGCCGTCCACGGCGACCGAGCCTTTGGCGGCAAGATAGCGAAGCACGCCTCGCGGCGCCGTGAAGCGCCAGCGCTGGCTGCGGCCGTCGTCCCAGACTTTTTCCACGGCGCCCAGGCCGTCCACGTGGCCCGAGACCAGGTGCCCGCCCAGGCGGGTGGTCGGCAGCAGCGAGCGCTCCAGGTTCACCGCGGCGCCGACGGGCAGGCCGCCCAGCGTGGTGAGCGCGAGGCTTTCGTTCGACACGTCGGCCGACCAGCCCTGGGCGTCGAACTCGACCACCGTCAGGCAGCAGCCGCTGACGGCGATCGACTCGCCCAGATCAATGTCGTGCGCGGGCAGCGTGCCCCAGCCGAAGCGCAGCCGCTGGTCGCCGCCGCGGACTTCGCGTTGGGTGAGTCGGCCGACGGCCTGGATCAATCCTGTGAACATCGTGTGTGTATCCGCGAGGAAAAGAAAAAAACGGGGTCAGATTGAATTTTGCACTCCACCCAGTGTGCGTTTCGCGACGCCCCCCAAACGCAAAACTTCACTCTGACCCCGTTTTTTTATTTTCCGGACCCAGCAAAAGCCGAAAATCCGGCCCCACCTGCCGCGTGTCCAGCAGCACCAGCCCCATCCGCGCCGCCATCGACGCCGGATCAATCCCCGCGAACAGCGGCTTGGCCTTCTCGCCCAGCAGCACCGGCGCCACGTACAGCAGCAGCTCGTCCACCAGGCCGTTGCGCAGCAGGGCGCCGCTGAGCGTGGCGCCGGCCTCCACCTGCAGCTCGTTGACGCCGCGCTGGGCCAGCTGCGACAGCAGCGCGCCCAGGTCGAGGCCGCCGTGCACGAAGCGGCGAATGGCGAACGCGGTGACGTCGTCGCCATAGGCCGGCACCACGTCGTCGCCGTGCACGGCCAGCGTGGGCGCGGCGCCGTCGGTGAGCAGGTGGGACGTCGCCGGCAGGCGGCCGTGTTCGTCCACCACCACGCGCAGCGGCGGCACGAAGTCCACGCCTTCGGGCAGGCGCACGGTGAGCCGCGGGTTGTCGGCCAGCACCGTGCCGATGCCGGTCATGATGGCGCCCGAACGCGCGCGCCAGCGCTGCACGTCGGCGCGCGAGGCCTCCGACGTGATCCACTTCGATTCGCCGTTGGCCAGCGCGGTGCGGCCGTCCAGGCTCATGCCCAGCTTCACCCGCACCCAGGGCCGGCCGCGCTCGATGCGCGAGAAGAAGCCGCGGTTGAGGTGGCGCGCCTGCGCTTGCATCAGGCCGTGTTCGACGGTGATGCCGGCAGCCTCGAGCTTGGCGAAGCCCTGCCCCGACACCTGGTAGTAGGGGTCGCGGCTGGCCGCCACCACGCGCGTCACGCCGGCCGCCACCAGCGCGTCGGCGCATGGCGGCGTGCGGCCGTGGTGGGCGCAGGGCTCCAGCGTGACGTAGGCGGTGGCGCCCTGGGCCAGGCCGGCGGCGGCGCGCAGCGCGTTCACCTCGGCGTGCGGCTCGCCCGCGCGCACATGCCAGCCTTCGCCCAGCACGCGCTCGCGGTCGGCGATCACGCAGCCCACCATCGGGTTGGGCTGGGTGGTGTACGCCGCGCGCTCGGCCAGCTGCAGGGCGCGGGCCATGTGGGCGTGGTCGTGGGCCGAAAAGGCGGTCATGCCGGAAGGATGTCCATCAACTGCACGGGGACGCCGCGCAGTTTGGCCGATCCCTGCGGCCGCCAGCCCAGGCGGGCGTAGAACGAGGCGTGCTCGGGCGTGAACAGCCACAGCCGTTCGACCTGCTGGTCGGCCGCGAACGCCACCAGCGCTTTCACCAGTCGCTCACCCAGGCCCTGCGCGCGCGCCTCCGGCACCACGTAAAGGCTGGCCAACCAGGCATCGCCCTGGTCGCGCAGTTCGGGCGCGTCCTCCAGCACCAGGCTCACCGACCCCAGCGGCACGTCGCCCTGCATCGCCACCAGGGTGGTGGGCATGGCGCGGCGGGTGGCATGGTCGTGCAGTTCGTCGGTGGCCACGTCCAGCGTCCAGTCGGTGTACAGGTCGCCCCACTGCGCATGGTGCCAGCGCGCCAGCGTGCCGGCGTGGCCGGGGACATCGGCCAGGAAGCGGACCTGCACGCGGTTCAACGCCTGGCCTTTTCCGGCGCGGGTTCCAGCAGGGGCAGCTGCAGGCCCTCCAGGCCCGGCAGGTCGCGCTCCAGGCGCTCGATCTCTTCGCGGAAAGCCTGCACGTCCTCGAACTTGCGGTACACCGACGCGAAGCGCACGTAGGCCACCTGGTCGAGCATCTTCAGCTCGGCCATCACGAATTCGCCCACCCGCAGCGAGGCCAGCTCGCGCTCGCCGGTCAGCCGCAGCGCATGCACCACCGAACGCACCGCACCGTCGATCTGTTCGGACGACACCGGGCGCTTTTGCAGCGCGCGGTCGAAACTGGTGCGCAGCTTGCGCTCGTCGAAGGCCTCGCGGCGGCCGTCGCTCTTGACGATGGCCGGCAGCTTGAGCTCGGCCACTTCGAAGGTGTTGAAGCGCTCGTTGCAGTGCTCGCACTCGCGTCGGCGGCGGATGGTGGAGCCATCCTCGGACACGCGCGAATCGATCACGCGGGTGTCTTCGTGCTGGCAAAAGGGGCAGTGCATCCCTCAGCCGTAGACCGGGAAGGCGCGGCACTGCGCCGTCACTGCATCGCGCACGCGGGCGATCACGGCCGCATCGGCCGGGGCGTCCAGCACGTCGCAGATGCAGTTCGCCAGCGCCACGCACTCGGCTTCCCGGTAGCCGCGCGTGGTGACCGCGGGGGTGCCGATGCGCAGGCCCGAGGTGACAAACGGCGAGCGCGGGTCGTTGGGCACGGAATTCTTGTTCACCGTGATGTGGGCGGCGCCGAGCGCGGCTTCCGCGTCCTTGCCGGTGACGTCGCGGCCGATCAGGTCGATCAGCATCAGGTGGTTCTCGGTGCCGCCGCTGACCACTTTATAGCCACGCGACATCAGCGTGTTGGCCATGGCCTTGGCGTTGAGCACCACCTGCTTCTGGTAGTCGGTGAACGACGGCTCAAGGGCTTCCTTGAACGCCACGGCCTTGGCCGCGATCACGTGCATCAGCGGGCCGCCCTGGGTGCCGGGGAACACGAGCGACTGGAACTTCTTTTCCAGCGCCTCGTTGGCCTTGGCCAGGATGATGCCGCCGCGCGGGCCGCGCAGGGTCTTGTGGTGGAGGTGACCACGTCGGCGTGCGGCACGGGGTTGGGGTAGATGCCCGCCGCGACGAGGCCGGCGACGTGCGCCATGTCCACGAAGAAGTAGGCACCCACCGACTTGGCGATGGCCGCCAGGCGCGCCCAGTCGACGATCTGCGAGTAGGCGCTGAAGCCGCCGATCACCATCTTGGGCTGGTGCTCGGTGGCCAGGCGCTGCACTTCGTCGTAATCGATCAGGCCGTTCTCGTCCACGCCGTACTGCACGGCCTTGTAGCTCTTGCCCGAGAAGTTGACCTTGGCGCCGTGGGTGAGATGGCCGCCGTGGGCCAGGCTCATGCCCAGCACCGTGTCGCCCGGCTGCAGCAGGGCCATGTAAACGGCGATGTTGGCCGACGAGCCCGAGTGCGGCTGGACGTTGGCGTAGTCGGCGCCGAACAGCTGCTTGACGCGGTCGATGGCCAACTGCTCGGCCACGTCAACGTACTCGCAGCCGCCGTAGTAGCGCTTGCCCGGGTAGCCCTCGGCGTACTTGTTGGTCAGCACGCTGCCCTGGGCTTCCAGCACGCGCGGGCTGGCGTAGTTCTCGGAGGCGATCAGTTCGACGTGGTCCTCCTGGCGCTGGAGTTCCTGGGCCATGGCCTGGGCCAGGGCGTCGTCGTAACCGGCGATCTGCATATCCTTGGAGAACATCGGCGCAGTGATCCTGAAGGCGGCGGAGGCCTTAAATTGTAGCCCCCACGCGCACTTGCGGCCAGCCAAGGCCACGCCGGCCGCCGCCTTGGCGGCCCGGGACGAGGCCCGGGCCGCCCGCCAGCTCAGGCCTTGGCCCCACCGAGGTGGTGCCAGTCCACCCGCCGGGTCAGGGCCATCACGGTGGCCAGGGCGGCGAAAAGCACGCCGGCGCCCACCAGCAGGGCGTAGTCCTCGGACCGCAGCAGGGCATAAAGCAGGCCGTACAGCGCCGCCAGGCCCAGGCCAAAGCCCAGCCCCTGCTTCCGGCCGCCCAGCACGCCGGCCAGGTAGTAGCCCAGCAGCCCACTGCAGGCGCCCGCCGCCAGCCCGTAGGCCGGGCCGAAGCCGATGTGCTCGGACAGCGACAGCAGCAGCAGGTAGAACATCGCCAGCGCCAGTCCCGTGAGGCCGTACTGCACCACGTGCACCGGCCGCGCGGACAGCGCCTCGACCAGGAACACGGCGCCGAATACCAGGGCCAGGAACAGCAGCGCGTATTTCATGGCCCGGTCGGTCATCAGGTAGCGGTCCACGGGTTCGACCAGGCGCACGCCGAAGCCGCTGTCGGACAGTCCGGCGCATTCGCTCGCCAGGGGCGGGCAGGCCGCGATGACCTGCTGTACGCGGCTCGAGAGCTTCGAAACGGCCCAATTCGCGCTGAAACCGGCGTCGTTGATCTTCGAGGACAGCGGCAGGTGCCGGCCCTCGAAGCCCGGGTGCGGCCAGTCGGCCGCCGCGGTGACGGTGGTTTCCGAGCCCACCGGCAGCCAGGCCAGGGACTGGGTGCCGGTCAGGTCCAGCGCCACGTCGAAGGCGAAGGGCGCGTCCAGGGCGGCCAGCGGCACCGGCGCGTGCAGGCCCTCGGGCAGCCAGCCCACGCGCGTGCCGGGCTCGGCGATGACGGGGCGGCCGTCCACCGCCAGGGTCATGGCCTGCACGCCGCGGTTGTCGCCCAGGCCCACCACCAGCCAGGCGCGCACGGGTTTGAGCCGGCTGCCGTCCTCCAGCGCGTGCACTTCATGCCGGAACTCGCCGGCCAGCTTCAGGGCGCCATGGAACAGCGGCACGGTGAACAGGCTGCGGCCGCGCTGCTCGATCCGCAGTCGGCTGTCCACGGCCAGCTTCGTCGGGCTGACCAGGTAGTGCACGGTTTCGCTGGCCTGCTCGGTTTCCTCGCGCATCACGCCGCCTTCGGTCACCACCCGGCGGCGCTCGGTCAGCTTTTGCGCCTCCACCAGCAGCAGCGGCCCCACCACCTGCTGGGGCCCCGACGAGGACTGGGCGATCTCGTCCGCCACCTCCTGCCCGCGAGCCTGCCGCTCGGCCACCAGGCTGTCGAGCAGCCCCAGCGGAATCAACAGCAGCAGCAACATCAGCCCCACCAGGGCCAGCTTCCAACCAATGCGCATGGCGCGTCCTCCAGATCGCCGCCAAGCGCGGCCAGCCCATGGAAACA
The DNA here is from genome assembly GCA_031418815.1 of Lysobacteraceae bacterium. Classification (GTDB taxonomy): domain Bacteria; phylum Pseudomonadota; class Gammaproteobacteria; order Xanthomonadales; family Xanthomonadaceae; genus Arenimonas. The sequence continues at coordinate 102 of JANOJQ010000131.1, read as the reverse complement.
GCCGCAAGAGCCCGCCCCCGGGCGCAATCTGGCAATTCGCGGGCAATAACGGGGTCAGGTTCACTTCTTTTCACTAACCAATGGTTAGTGAAAAGAAGTGAA
>JANOJQ010000130.1:0-3049 GCA_031418815.1 Lysobacteraceae bacterium | reverse complement strand
GGGGGGTGCGGTTTATTTTTATTTCCCATCGTCGGGGTGGTTTTGCGGGCCCCCCCGTTGGGGCGCCGGCCGCACCGCTTGGGGTTGGGACGTTCCGTTTTGTTGGCATGATTTTTAACAAACTGTACGCCACCCCCGCCTTCGCGGTGCGGCCGGCGCCAGAACGGTGGGCCCAGAAGACCATCCCGGACTTTGGAAATGAACATTCTCCGGCAGCCCGCAGGGCCGATGAAGATCGGGCTTGCGCCGGCCGCGTGATGGCCCCTATAATGCGCGTCTACTGCTGCGGGGTGGAGCAGTCTGGCAGCTCGTCGGGCTCATAACCCGAAGGTCGCAGGTTCAAATCCTGCCCCCGCTACCAGTTTCTGGCTTTGGATCCGAAAGGAATCATTGCACAGGCTTTTTTCCCTCGGGTTGGCCACCATGGCAGCCCCGGGAAGCCGGAACCTGGATGTACCGGAAAAGGGCCTTATGGCCCTTTTTTGTTTTCGAAATTCCGCAAACGCACGAGGCGAACCCCATAACGATGTCCGGCAAGGCGACTGAAATCATCGAACTGCTCTCGCCCACCGTAGTGGCGCTGGGGCTCGAGCTGCTGGGCGTGGAGTTCGCTCCCACCGGCAACAGCGCCATGCTGCGCCTGTACATCGATGCGCCGGGCCGCCTGGTCGCCATCGAGGACTGCGAAGCGGTGAGTCGCGAAGTGGCCGCCGTGCTCGACGTGAACGATCCGATCGCCTCGGCCTACACGCTGGAAGTATCGTCGCCGGGCATCGACCGCCCGCTGTTCACGGCGCAGCAGTTCGGCCGCTTCATCGGCGAACAGGCCCGCGTCACGCTGCGCATGGCCCAGGACGGCCGTCGACGCTTCCAGGCCCGCATCACCGGCGTGGAAGGCGACGACGTGCTGATGGCCCATGAAGCCGGGGACATGCGCATCGCGCACGACAACATCGAGAAGGCGCGCCTGATCCCCGACCTGGTCGCCCTGGGCCTCGCGGCCCAGCCCAAGCCCACCGGCCCCGACGGCATCCGCCGCAAGGCGCCGAAAAAAGAATCCTGATCAACCCCGAGGCGGTTAGGCCGCCTTTGACGGAGCTGTAGACGATGAGCAAGGAATTGTTGCTGGTGATGGAAGCGGTGGCCAACGAAAAGGGCGTGCCGCGCGCCGTGATCATCGAAGCCATGGAGGCCGCGTTGGCGTCCGCCGCCAAGAAGCGCTACCACGAGCAGGACGTCTCCGTGCGCGTGGCCATCGACCCCAAGGACGGCAGCTACGAGACCTTCCGCCGCTGGGAAGTGGTCGCCGACGACGTCGTGATGGAGTCTCCCGAGCGCCAGGTCCGCCTGATGGACGCTGTGGACGAGAAGGAAGGCGCGCAGGTCGGTGACTACGTCGAGGAACTGGTCGAGAACGCCGAGTTCGGCCGCATCGCCGCCCAGGCCGCCAAGCAGGTCATCGTGCAGCGCGTGCGCGAAGCCGAGCGCACCCAGGTGCTGGACGCCTGGCGCGACCGCATCGGCGAACTGGTGAACGGCATCGTCAAGCGCGTCGAGCGCGGCAACGTGTTCGTCGACCTCGGCGGCAACGCCGAAGCCTTCATCCCCAAGGACAAGGCCATCCCGCGCGACGTGCTGCGCCCGGGCGACCGCGTGCGCGGCTACCTGCTGGACGTGCGCGCCGAAACCCGCGGCCCGCAGCTGTTCATCAGCCGCACCGCGCCTGAATTCATGATCGAGCTGTTCAAGCTCGAAGTGCCGGAAGTCGGCCAGGGCCTGGTCGAGATCAAGGCCGCGGCCCGCGACCCGGGCGACCGCGCCAAGATCGCCGTGCTCGCGCACGACCATCGCACCGATCCGATCGGCGCCTGCATCGGCATGCGCGGTTCGCGCGTGCAGGCCGTCAGCAACGAGCTCAACGGCGAGCGCATCGACATCGTGCTGTGGTCGGACAACCCGGCGCAGTTCGTCATCAACGCGATGGCGCCGGCGGAAGTGCAGTCCATCATCGTCGATGAGGAAAAGCATTCCATGGACCTCGCGGTCGCCGAGGACAAGCTCGCCCAGGCGATCGGCAAGGGCGGCCAGAACGTCCGCCTCGCCAGCCGCCTGACCGGCTGGCAGCTCAACGTGATGACCCAGGACCAGGTCACCGCCAAGTCCGAGGGCGAGCAGACGACCGCGCGCCAGCTGTTCATGGAAAAGCTCGAAGTGGACGAGGAAATCGCCGGCATCCTGGTCGCCGAGGGCTTCAGCACCGTCGAGGAAATCGCCTACGTCCCGGCCGCCGAGCTGCTGGCGGTGGAAGGCTTCGACGACGACATCGTCGAGGAACTGCGCGCCCGCGCCCGCGACGCACTGCTCAACGAGGCCTTGGCGGCCGAAGAAGAGATCGAGGACCACAAGCCGGCCGACGACCTGCTGTCGCTCGACGGCATGGACGAAAGCCTGGCCTACACCCTGGCCGGTCGCGGCATCGTCACCCGCGACGACCTGGCCGACCTGGCCACCGACGAGATCACCGACATCGAAGGCATGGATGCCGAGCGCGCCGCCAAGCTGATCATGGCCGCCCGCCAACATTGGTTCGAATAAGGCCGTCGCTACAAGCCGTTACAAGACTCACCATCGCGCGCCGCCCGGCGCGCAGCCCCAAGGAATCACCTACCAATGTCTGAAGTCACCGTAGCTTCGCTGGCCAAAGTGCTGGGAATGCCCTCCGAGAAGCTGCTCGAGCAGCTGGCCGGCGCCGGCATGACCTTCAGCGGGCCGGATCAGGTGGTCAGCAGCACCGAGAAGATGAAGCTGCTCGGCTTCCTTCGCCGCACCCACGGCAAGGAAGACAAGCCGGCCGAAGCCACGGTGCCCAAGAAGATCACCCTGCAGCGCCGCAAGCAGGAAGAGCTGACCGTCAGCGCCGGCAAGACCAAGTCTACGGTCACCGTCGAAGTGCGCCAGAAGCGCACCTACGTCAAGCGCGACGACGCCGACGCGCCGGTGGTGACCGACGAGCGCCAGGACGCCCTGCGCAAGCTCGAGGAATCCAAGG
>JANOJQ010000129.1:0-10215 GCA_031418815.1 Lysobacteraceae bacterium | reverse complement strand
CGCTCGGGGGTGGCCCGTTTCCTGTGATAAAAAATGTTACACACTAACGGGACGCGACCCGCGCCTTGGGGGGGCGCCCGGCGCCAGATCGCAGGGCCCGAACGACCCCCAGACCATCCCGGACTTGGGTGAAGCACCATTTTTTTGCGGGTCAGGGTTTGGCGAAGGCGAGGGCGCCGCCTTCGGCCGTCACCTTCACCGTATCGCCGGGCCCATAGCCGCCCGACAGGATCAGCGTGGCCAGCGGGTTTTCCAGCTGCTGCTGGATGGCGCGCTTGAGCGGCCGGGCGCCATAGACCGGGTCGAAGCCGATGTTGCCCAGCAGCACCAGCGCACTCTCGTCGATGTCCAGCTTGATCTGCCGCTCGGCCAGGCGCTTGCCCAGGTAGGCCGTCTGGATGGCGGCGATGCTGCGGATCTGCGCCTTGCCCAGCGGATGGAACACCACGATTTCGTCCAGCCGGTTGATGAACTCGGGGCGGAAGTGCGACTGCACCACGCCCATCACGGCGGCCTTGATCTGGGTATAGCTTTCGGCGCTGTCGTCGGTGCTCAGCTCCTGGATGTGCTGCGAGCCCAGGTTGGACGTCATCACGATCACGGTGTTGCGGAAGTCCACGGTGCGGCCCTGGCCGTCGGTGAGGCGGCCGTCGTCGAGCACCTGCAGCAGGATGTTGAATACGTCCGGGTGCGCCTTTTCCACCTCGTCCAGCAGCAGCACCGAATACGGGCGCCGGCGCACGGCCTCGGTGAGGTAGCCGCCCTCTTCGTAGCCAACGTAGCCCGGGGGCGCGCCGATCAGGCGGGCCACGGAGTGCTTTTCCATGAACTCGCTCATGTCGATGCGCACCATGGCGTCCTGCGTGTCGAACAGGAAGCCGGCCAGGGCCTTGCACAGCTCGGTCTTGCCGACGCCGGTGGGGCCCAGGAACAGGAACGAACCGTTCGGCCGATCGGGATCGGACAGGCCGGCGCGCGAGCGGCGGATGGCGTCGGAAACCGCCAACACCGCCTCGTCCTGGCCGATCACGCGCTGGTGCAGCGCGTCCTCCATCTTGAGCAGCTTCTCGCGTTCGCCCTCGAGCATCTTGCTGACCGGGATGCCGGTCCAGCGCGACACCACCTCGGCGATCTCTTCGGCGGTGACCTTGTCCTGCAGCAGGGTGAAGCCCTTGGACTCGACTTCCGAGGCCGCCTGCAGCTGCTTCTCCAGTTCGGGGATGCGGCCGTACTGGATCTCGCTGGCCTTGGCGAAGTCCTGGTGCCGGTGCGCCGCGTCGAGCTCCTGGCGCGCCTGCTCGAGCTGTTCCTTGAGCCGGGTGGCGCCCATCAGCGTGGCCTTCTCGGCCTTCCAGATTTCCTCCAGGTCGTTGAAGGCGCGCTCCAGCACGACGATCTCCGACTCCAGGTCGGCCAGGCGCTGCCTGGATTCGCTGTCCTTCTCCTTCTTCAGCGCCTCGCGCTGGATCTTGAGCTGGATCAGGCGGCGCTCCTTGCGGTCCATTTCCTCGGGCTTGGAGTCGATCTCCATGCGGATGCGGCTGGCCGCTTCGTCCATCAAATCGATGGCCTTGTCGGGCAGCTGGCGGTCGGCGATGTAGCGATGGCTCAGCGTGGCCGCGGCGACGATGGCCGGGTCGGTGATCTCCACGCCGTGGTGCACCGCATAGCGCTCCTTGAGTCCGCGCAGGATGGCGATGGTGTCCTCCACCGACGGCTCGCCCACGAACACCTTCTGGAAGCGGCGCTCCAGCGCGGCGTCCTTCTCGACGTACTTGCGGTATTCGTCGAGCGTGGTGGCGCCGATGCAGTGCAGCTCGCCGCGGGCCAGCGCCGGCTTGAGCATGTTGCCGGCATCCATCGACCCTTCGGCCTTGCCGGCCCCCACCATGGTGTGCAGCTCGTCGATGAACAGGATGACGTTGCCTTCCTGCTTGGACAGGTCGCTGAGCACGGCCTTGAGCCGCTCCTCGAACTCGCCGCGGAACTTGGCGCCGGCGATCAGCGCGCCCATGTCGAGCGACAGCACGCGCCGGCCGCGCAGGCCCTCGGGCACTTCGTTGTTGATGATGCGCTGGGCCAGGCCTTCGACGATCGCGGTCTTGCCGACGCCGGGTTCGCCTATCAGCACCGGGTTGTTCTTGGTGCGCCGCTGCAGCACCTGGATGGTGCGGCGGATTTCCTCGTCGCGGCCGATCACCGGGTCGAGCTTGTTGGCCTCGGCGCGCGCCGTGAGGTCGATGCAGTATTTTTCCAGCGCCTGGCGGTTTTCCTCGGCGTTGGCGTCGGCCACCTTCTCGCCGCCGCGCAGGCCGTCCACGGCCTGTTCGAGCGCCGCCCTGTTGCCGCCGCTGGCCTTGAGCGCCTGGCCCGCGGCGCCCTTGTCGTCCACGCAGGCCAGCACGAACAGTTCACTGGCGATGAAGTCGTCGCCGCGCTGCTGGGCCAGCTTGTCGCACACGTTCAGCAGCCGGCCCAGGTCGTTGCCCAGGCTGACTTCGCCGGCCTGGCCCGACACCTTGGGCAGCTTGTCGAGCGCCTCGCCCAGGCGCTGGCGCAGGGCGGTGACGTTGACGCCGGCCTGGGCCAGCATCGGCCGCGTGCTGCCGCCCTGCTGGTCCACCAGCGCCACCAGCAGGTGGGCGGGTTCGATCAGGTTGTGGTCGCGGCCGACGGCCAGCGACTGGGCGTCGCCCAGGGCCTGCTGGAAGCGCGAAGTGAGCTTGTCCATCCGCATGGTCGTCCCCTCGAAGCATCGGGGCGGCAATACGCCGCCCTCATGTTCCTTAACTGGCGCCGCGCGGGTGGACTTTCAAGCCACGGGACGGCGCGCGCAGGCGCCCCCGGGAACTACAGCGCGGCCAGCGCCGCCTTGAAGTCGGCGTTGCCCGGATCGCCCTTGAGTGCCTTCTGGAACGAGGCGCGCGCGGCGGTCTTGTCACCGGACTTGGCCTGCACCTGGCCCAGGCGGAACCAGGCGTGGTGCCGCTCGGGCTGGCCCGTCAGCAGCGGCAGGGCGAGGTAGCGACGCAGCGCGTCCGCGCCGATGTCCAGCCGCTGGCCCGACAGGGCGGCCGTGCGGCCCAGCTGGTACCAGGCGCCGGCAGCCTTGGCGTCCTCGGCGGTCCACGCCAGGTAAAGGCCGAAGGCGCGGTCCCACTGCTTGGTTTCCTGCAGGGCCAGGCCGGCCGCCATTCGGTACGCGACGCTGTCCGGGCGGGCTTCCCACGCGGCCAGGTAGGCCGTGGCGGCCAGTTCCGGCTGCTGGTCGTGCATCGCCAGGCGGCCGCGGGCGTAGTGTCCGCGCGGCGGATCACGCTTGGCCAGTTCCGCCGCCTGGGCACGCGCCTTGTCCACGCTGCCGCCGACGATGGCGGGCGCCTGCAGGTAGTACTCCATCAGGCTGCTGCGGGCCTCGTGCAGGTTGGGGTCGAGCGCGATCGCGCGTTCGAAGGCATCGCGCAGCTTGGGCGCCATGAAGCCCTGCGACAGGGTGCCCACCCGCGTGATCTGGTAGCCGTAGGCATTGCCGAGCCAGAAGTGGGCCTGAGCGTTGGCCGGCGCCAGGTCGACCGCTTCGCCGGCCGCGTCCACCGCGTCATCGCCCTTGCCCTGCTGCAGCAGCAGCCGGGCCTGCAGGATGTGGGCGTCGGCGCTGCCGGGATTGGCCTTGAGCAGCGCGGCGATGGCGGGTGCGGCGCGCGCATCCCTGGCCTTGAGCCAGGCGTCGGCTTCGGCGACGGTCGCGGCGGTGGCCGGGACGCTGGTGGTCAGCAACAGGCAAAGCAGCAAAGAGCGAAAACGCATGGACAGCCTCCGGAGTTGAGCGGCGACCTTCGCACGTGCCGGGGTCCGGGCGCGGGTGCCGGAAGGCAGGACTTCAGATTCGGGGCACCTTGCGATCCAGGTCAGCGTGCGATCCAGGCCAGCGTGGCCATGCGGCCGCTGCGGCCGTCGCGCCGGTGGGAAAAGAACTGCGCCGGCTCGGTCAGCGTGCAGCGGTTGCCGCCGTGCACGTCCCGGACGCCGCAGGCGGCCAGGCGCCGCCGTGCCAGCGCGTACAGGTCCACGTGCCAATGGCCCGGCCGGGTGGCGACGAAAGCGCCGGCCGCGTCGGCATCGCGCGACACGAAGGCTTCCCGGACCTCCTCGCCGATCTCATACGCGGCGGGGCCTGCGCCCGGGCCGAGCCAGGCCACCAGGCCGGCGGCTGGCGCGTGCATGGCGGCCACCGTGGCCTCGAGCACGCCGGCGGCCAGTCCGCGCCAGCCGGCGTGCGCGGCGGCGATCTCGCCGCCGTCGCGCGCGGCCAGCAGCACCGGCAGGCAGTCGGCGGTGAGGATGGCCAGGACCACGCCGGGCGTGGACGTGACGGCGGCGTCGGCCACCGGCTCGTCGCCGGCATCGGGCGGCCCGTCGAAGCGCAGCACGCCGGTGCCGTGCACCTGCTGCAGCCAGTGCGGCGGCGACGGCAGCGCCAGCCACTGCGACAGCCGCGCGCGGTTGGCGACGGCATCCGCCGGCAGGTCGCCGCAGCGCAGGCCCAGGTTGAAGCGATCGTACGGCGGCCGGGAAACGCCGTCGCCGCTGCGCAGCGTGGTCAGCCCGCGCACCCCGGGCGGCGCGGTCCAGTCGGCGTCGATCCAGGCCGGCGCCATCGTGGGCGGCCTACTTCTTGGCCGCCGCCGTGTCGACGCGCAGGTCCAGCAGCAGCCCCTGCATGTCCTCGGGCATCGGCGCCTCGCTGGCCACCGGCTCGCCGGTGACCGGATGCCGGAAGGTCAGCTTCTCGGCGTGCAGCGCCTGGCGCTTGAAGCCCTGCAGGCGCGCGGCGAGCTCGGGGGTCGATGCCTTGGGCTGGCGGTAGGAGCCGCCGTACAGCGGGTCGCCGACGATGGGGTGGCGGACGTGGGCCATGTGCACCCGGATCTGGTGGGTGCGGCCGGTTTCCAGGCGGCACTCCACCAGGGTGTGGGAACGGAACTTTTCCCGCACCCGGTAGTGCGTGATGGCGTCGCGGCCCGTGCCCTCCTTGGCCACCGACATGCGGATGCGGTCGGTGGGGTGGCGGCCGATCGGCGCCCGGATGGTGGTGCCGGCGACCATCGTGCCCTGCACCACGGCCAGGTACTGGCGATGCACCTCGCGGCCCGAAAGCTGTTCCACCAGGGACGTGTGGGCGCGCAGGGTGCGCGCGACCACCATCAGGCCCGAGGTGTCCTTGTCCAGGCGGTGGACGATGCCGGCGCGCGGCAGGCCGGCCAGCCGCGGGTCGAAGTGCAGCAGCGCGTTCACCAGGGTGCCGCGCGGGTTGCCGGCGCCGGGATGCACCACCAGGCCCGCGGGCTTGTTCACCACCAGCACGTCCTCGTCCTGGTAGACGATCTCCAGCGGGATGTCCTCGGGCAGGGCTTCGCCGGTCTCGACCTCGATGCGCACCGACAGCGTGACGGGCTCGCCGCCGCGGACGGCTTCCTTGGGCTTGACCAGGCGGCCGTCGAGCAGGGCGTCACCGGCCCGCACCCACTCGGTGAGGCGGGACCGGGAGAAGTCGGGGAACAGCTCGGCCAGCACCTGGTCGAAGCGGCGGCCGGCCGACTCCAGGGGGATGGTGGCCTCGAGCAGCTCGCGCTCGCTGTCGTCGTTTTCGGTTTCGGTCTGGGGTTGCGGGGTCATGGGCGTCTCGTCGGGCCAGGGGTGGCCCCCGCCCCCATTCATGGAGGCGACAGCGGGGTTTCCGGTATTATCCCCGAACTCGCTGCCTCCAGCGCCCTGACCCGCCATCCTGATGACCCGACTGACCGGCAAGACGCGTTTTCTCCTGATCCTGATGCTCGTGGTCACCTTGGGCGGCTGCCAAAGCCTGGGCAAGCTGTTCGGCGACCGCGAGGCCGAAACCGAGACCCTGCCGGTCGAAGGCATGTATGCCAACGCCAAGGGTGCGATGGACGGCAAGAACTACGACCGCGCCGGCCGCTACTACCAGCGCCTGGTGTCGCGCTTCCCTTACGGTGCCTACAGCGAGCAGGCGCAGCTTGAGCTGGCCTACGTGCAGTACCGGCAGTCCAAGACCGAAGAAGCCACGTCCACCATCGACCGCTTCATCCGCACCTACCCCACGCACCGGCATATTGATTACGCCTATTACCTCAAGGCGCTGATCAACTTCGACCGCAGCTCGGGCCTGCTGCTGCGCCTGGCCCGCCAGGACATGTCGGCGCGCGACCTCGGTGCGCCCACCCAGAGCCTGAACGACTTCGCCGACGTGGTGCGCCGTTATCCCAACAGCCGCTACGCGCCCGACGCCCGCCAGCGCATGATCTACCTGCGCAACCTGCTGGCCAAGCACGAGCTCAATGTGGGCCTGTACTACCTGCGCAAGGACGCCTTCGTGGCGGCCGCCAACCGCGGCAAGTACCTGCTGCAGACCTACCCGCAGAGTGAATTCGACGGTGACGCGCTGGCCCTGATGGCCACGGCCTACACCGGCCTGGGCCAGGATGACCTGGCGGCGGACGCCCGCAAGGTGCTCGAGGCGAACTACCCCGACCACGCTTACCTGGGCAACCGCAGCTGGCCCGAGGGCGAAGGCTTCTTCAGCCGCATCAATCCGTTCACCGTCGAGTAAGCCAGGACGCGATGCGCCAGCACGCCGCCTTCGGGCGGCGTTCTTGTTTCAGTCGCGCCATCCCGACGTGATCGGGTAACGGCGCTCGCGGCCGAAGGCCCGGCGGGACAGCTTCGGGCCGGGCGCGGACTGGCGGCGCTTCCACTCACTGATGCGCACCAGCTTCAGGATGCGCTCCACCGTTTCGGCGGCATGGCCGTCGGCGACGATCTCGGCGGCCGAGCGCTCCTGGTCCACGTGCCGCAGCAGGATGGCGTCGAGGACGTCGTAGGGCGGCAGCGAATCCTGGTCGGTCTGGTTGTCGCGCAGTTCGGCCGACGGCGGCCGGGTGATCACGACCTCGGGGATGGCCGGCGACTGTGAGTTGCGCCAGCGGCACAGGGCCACCACTTCGGTCTTGTAGAGGTCCTTGATGGGTGCGAAGCCGCCGCACATGTCGCCGTAGATGGTGGCGTAGCCGACGGCGTATTCGCTCTTGTTGCCGGTGGTGAGCAGCAGGCCGCCGAAGCGGTTGCTCAGCGCCATCATCAGCGCCCCTCGGCTGCGCGACTGCAGGTTTTCCTCGGCCACTCCGGCCGGCAGGTCGTCGAACAGCGGCGCCAGGGCCGAGAGGAAGCCCTCGAACGGCGCCTCGATGGCGATCGTTTCCAGCCGTACGCCCAGCAGGCGCGCCTGCTCCTCGGCCAGGTCGTTGCTCAGGTCGCTGGTGTAGCGCGACGGCAGCCGCACCGCGGCGACGTTGCGGGCGCCCAGCGCGTCCACCGCCAGCGCCAGCACCAGGCCCGAATCGATGCCGCCCGACAGGCCCAGCCAGACGCGGTCGAAGCCGTTCTTGCCGCAGTAGTCGCGGATGCCGCGCACGATGGCGCGGTAGGCCAACGACTCGCGGCCCTCGTCGGTTTCCTCGGGCCAGCGCACGGGCGTGAAGCGGCGCTCGCCGGCGTCGAAGTCGGCCACCAGCCAGTGGTCCTCGAAGGCGCGCGCGGCCGGATGCACGCCGCCGTCGCCGTCGGCCAGCACCGAGGCGCCGTCGAACACCAGTTCGTCCTGGCCGCCGACGGCGTTGAGGTAGGCCAGCGCGACGCCGGTTTCCTGCACGCGCTGGGCCAGCAGGGCATCGCGCTGGGCGGTCTTGTCGCTTTCGAACGGCGAGGCGTTGGGCACGATCACCAGCTCGGCGCCCCGCGCCACGGTTTCGGCCAGCGGCTCGGCGAACCAGAGGTCCTCGCAGATCACCAGGCCCACCGCCACCCCAGCGACGTCGAACGTGCAGGCGCCGCCGTCGGGATCGACCGAGAAATAGCGCCGCTCGTCGAACACCGCGTAGTTGGGCAGTTCGCGCTTGCGGTAGGTCAGCTCGATGCCGCCGTCGCGCAGCACGCTGGCGGCGTTGTACACCACCGGGCCGGCGGCCTGCGGCCAGCCGACCACGGCGGTGATGCCGGTGCAGGCCGCGGCGATGTCGTGGATCGCGCGCTCGCACGCGGCCAGGAACGCCGGCCGCAGCAGCAGGTCTTCGGGCGGATAGCCCGATACGGCCAGCTCGGGGAACAGCACCAGGTCGGCGCCGTGCTCGTCGCGCGCCTGCGCGATCATCGCGGCGATGCGACTGGCATTGCCCTGCACGGCACCCACCGGGAAATCGAACTGGGCCAGGGCGATTCGCAGCTTTCGACTCACTCGGGACTCCGTTGTCTTGCGTCGCCCCGAACGAAGAAGGGCCGCACGAGGCGGCCCTTCCGGACGACGCGTTGGCGCAATCTTACTTCTTTGCCGCCAGCCGGGCCGCGATGGCCTGGCCCAGGTCGCCCGGCGACTTCACCGTGGTGACGCCGGCCTTCTCCAGCGCGGCGAACTTGCCTGCCGCGGTGCCCTGGCCGCCCGAGGCGATGGCGCCCGCGTGGCCCATGCGCTTGCCTTCCGGGGCCGAGGCGCCGGCGATGAAGCCGACCACCGGCTTGGTCACGTACTGGGCGATGTACTCGGCGGCCTCTTCCTCGGCGCTGCCGCCGATCTCGCCGACCAGGATGATGCCCTCGGTCTGCGGGTCTTCCTGGAACAGCCTGAGCGCGTCGATGAAGTTGGTGCCATTGATCGGGTCGCCGCCGATGCCGATGCAGGTGGACTGGCCCAGACCGGCGTCGGTGGTCTGCTTCACGGCTTCATAGGTCAGCGTGCCCGAGCGCGACACGATGCCGATCTTGCCCGGCATGTGGATGTGGCCGGGCATGATGCCGATCTTGCACTCGCCGGGGGTGATGACGCCCGGGCAGTTCGGCCCGATCAGCACGACGTCCTCGTAGCCCAGCAGCGTGTTCTTGACGCGCAGCATGTCCAGCACCGGGATGCCTTCGGTGATGCAGACGATGACCCGGATGCCGGCGTCGGCCGCTTCCAGGATGGCGTCGGCCGCGAACGGCGGCGGCACGTAGATCACCGACGCGTCGGCGCCGGTGGCTTCCACCGCTTCGCGCACGGTGTTGAACACCGGCAGGCCGATGTGGCTGGTGCCGCCCTTGCCGGGCGTGACGCCGCCGACGACCTGGGTGCCGTACTCGAGCATCTGCTCGGCGTGGAAGGTGCCCTGCTGGCCGGTGAAGCCCTGGACGATGACCTTGGTGTGCTTGTTGATCAGAACGCTCATGGGTGTGCTGTCCTCAGGCTGCAGCGGCGACGGCGAGCTTGGCGCCGTCGTTGATGTCGTTGGCGGCCTGGATGGCCAGGCCGGAGTTCCGGAGGATTTCCTTGCCCTTGTCGACGTTGGTGCCTTCCAGGCGAACGATCACCGGCACCTTGACGTCCACTTCCTTCACCGCGGCGATGATGCCCTCGGCGATCATGTCGCAGCGGACGATGCCGCCGAAGATGTTGACGAAGATCGCCTTCACCTTGTCCGAAGACAGGATGAGCTTGAAGGCCTCGGTGACGCGCTCCTTGGTGGCGCCGCCGCCGACGTCGAGGAAGTTGGCCGGCGAGCCGCCGTTGAGCGCGATCACGTCCATGGTGGCCATGGCCAGGCCAGCGCCATTCACCATGCAGCCGATGTTGCCGTCCATGGTGACGTAGTTGAGGTCGTACTTGCTGGCCAGCAGCTCGGTCTCGTCTTCCTGGCGCACGTCGCGCAGCGCCGCCAATTCAGCGTGGCGGAAGGTGGCGTTGTCGTCGGAGTTGATCTTGCCGTCCAGCACGGCCAGGTCGCCGTTGGTGAGGATGGCCAGCGGGTTGAGTTCAACCAGCGCCAGGTCCTTTTCGTTGAACAGCTTGTACAGGCCCAGCATGATCTTGCTCAGCTGGCCCACCTGCTTGGCGTTCAGGCCCAGGCCAAAGCCCAGCTCGCGGCACTCGTAGGGCTGCAGGCCCTGCACGAAGTTCACGTTGAGCACCTTGATCGCGTCCGGGTTCTCGCGCGCGGTGGTCTCGATGTCCACGCCGCCGTCGCTGGAGGCGATGAAGGTGACCGACTTGGTGCTGCGGTCCACCAGCACGGAGAGGTAGAGCTCCTTGGCGATGTCGGTGGCCTGGGTGACGAGCACCGAATCCACCGGCAGGGCCACGCCCGCGGTCTGGTAGGTGGTCATCTTGGTGCC
>JANOJQ010000128.1:0-3067 GCA_031418815.1 Lysobacteraceae bacterium | reverse complement strand
TCGACAGCACCCACACCGTGGTGCGCATCGTCAACGACGACATGCCCTTCCTGGTGGACTCCGTGCGCATGGCGCTGGCCCAGTTCGGCGCCACCCTGCACCAGATCGCCCACCCGGTGATGGTGCTCGCGCGTGATGCGGGCGGCCAGCTGCAGGGCCTGGGCGAGGGCGCGGCTGAGTCGCTGATGTACCTGGAGATCGACCGCCAGGCCGATGCCGCGGCCATGGCCGCCATCGAGACCGCCCTGCGCACCGCGCTGGGCGACGTGCGCGAAGCCGTGTGCGACTGGGAAGTGATGCGCGACAGGATGCTGCGCATCGCCGACGAGTTCGACACCCGCACCATGCCCGTGGGCCAGGAAGGCCGGCTCGAAGCGCAGGCCTTCCTGCGCTGGGCCGCCGACAACCACTTCACGTTCCTGGGCTACCGCGAATACGAAGTCACCGCCGAGCGCCAGCTGGCGGCGGTGCAGGGCAGCGGCCTGGGCCTGATGCGCGGCAAGGACCATTTGGTGCAGCCGCGCCCGATCACCGGCCTGGCCGCCGCCGACCTGGCGCCGGGCGCCACGCTCGACGCCCTGATCCTCACCAAGACCAATGCCCGCTCCACGGTGCACCGCCCGGGCTACATGGACTACATCGGCGTGCTGGTGTTCGATGAATCCGGCCGCGCCGTGCGCGAGCAGCGCTTCCTGGGCCTGTACACGTCCAGCGCCTACAACCGCCGCCCGTGGGAAATCCCGCTGGTGCGCCAGCGCCACGAAGCGGTGATGCTGGCCTCGGGCCTGGCCACCAACAGCCACAGCGGCAAGGCGCTGCGGCACATTCTGGAGACGCTGCCGCGCGAGGAGCTGTTCCAGTCCAGCGCCGAGGAGCTCGAGCGCACCGCGATGGGCATCCTGGGCCTGCAGGAGCGCGCGCGCACCCGCCTGTTCCTGCGCCGCGACCGCTACGGCCGCTATTTTTCCGCGCTGGCCTACATCCCGCGTGACCGCTTCAACACCGGCATCCGCCAGCGCGTCGAAGCGCTGCTGATGCGCGAGCTGCAGGGCGAACGCCTGGACCACAGCGTGCAGATCGGCGAATCGCCGCTGGCGCAGCTGCACATGGTGATCCGCCCGAAGGGTGGCGCCAAGGTCGAGTTCGACCAGGACCGCCTGGAGGCCGAACTGGCCAGCATCGTGCGCGACTGGCACGACGAGCTGCGCGAGATCCTGGTGCGTGAACAGGGCGAGGAACAGGGCCTGCGCCTGGCGCAGAAGTACGGCCGCAGCCTGCCGGCCGGCTACGTCGAAGCGGTGAGCCCGCAGATCGCCGCGGCCGACGTGGTCCAGGCGTCGCTGCTGTCGGGTCCCGACGACCTGCGGATTTCGTTCTACCGCGGCGGCGCCGACCAGCTGGGCTTCAAGCTGATCCGCCGCAGCCGCGAAATAGCCCTGTCGGACGTGCTGCCGGTGATGGAAAACCTCGGTTTGCGCATCCTCACCGAACATCCCTATCAGCTGGAAGTGGACGGCGACCCGATCTCCATCCAGGACTTCGAGGTGCAGCCGCTGCACGGCGAGATCGACGTCGAGGCGGCGCGCCTGCCGTTCGAGGAGGCCTTCGCCGAAGTCTGGCGCGGCGCCGCCGAGAACGACGGCTTCAACCGACTGCTGCCGAGCGCCCGCCTGGAATGGCGCGACATCGCCATGCTGCGCGGCTACACCAAGTACGCCCTGCAGACCGGCGTGCCGTTCTCGCAGCCGTACATGGAAGAGACGCTGCAGCGCTACCCGGTGATCGCGCGCCTGCTGTTCGAACTGTTCGCCGCGCGCTTCGAGCCGGGTCGCGAGACGCCGCTCGACGAAGCCGGCCAAAAGGCCCTGCACGACCAGATCGCCTGGCTGCTGCCCAAGGAAAAGCGCCAGTCGCTCGACACCATCCCGCAGGAAATCGCCGCCGCCCACGCGCTCGACCGCAACGCCCAGGTCGATGCCTGCGTGGACGCGCTGGAGATCCTGCTCGACTCGGTGGTCACCAGCATTGACGACGACCGCATCCTGCGCTGCTACATGGCCCTGATCAACGCCACCCTGCGCACCAACTTCTACCAGAAGAAGGGCGGCACGCACCGCGATTACATCAGCTTCAAGTTCGACCCGGCCAAGGTGCCCGAGCTGCCCAAGCCGCGTCCCTACCGCGAAATCTTCGTGTACTCGCCCTTCGTCGAGGGCGTGCACCTGCGCTTCGGCCCGGTGGCGCGCGGCGGCCTGCGCTGGTCCGACCGCCGCGAGGACTTCCGCACCGAGGTGCTGGGCCTGGTGAAGGCGCAGATGGTCAAGAACACCGTCATCGTGCCCGTGGGTTCGAAGGGCGGCTTCGTGGTCAAGCGCCCGCCGGCGGGCGGCGACCGCGACGCCCAACTGGCCGAGGGCATCGCCTGCTACAAGCGCTTCATCAACGGCCTGCTCGACATCACCGACAACCTGGTGGACGGGCAGGTGCTGCATCCGCTGGACGTGGTGCGCCACGACGGCGACGACCCCTACCTGGTGGTGGCGGCCGACAAGGGCACGGCCACGTTCTCCGACATCGCCAACGGCATCTCGGCCGAACACGGCTACTGGCTGGGCGACGCGTTCGCGTCTGGCGGCTCGGTCGGCTACGACCACAAGGGCATGGGCATCACCGCCAAGGGCGCGTGGGAGTCGGTGAAGCGGCACTTCCGCTCGGTCGGCATTGATTCCCAGAGCCAGGACTTCACCTGCGTGGGCGTGGGCGACATGTCGGGCGACGTGTTCGGCAACGGCATGCTGCTCTCCAAGCACATCCGCCTGCTGGCGGCGTTCGACCACCGGCACATCTTCCTCGACCCCAACCCGGACTCGGCGCGCAGCTTCATCGAGCGCGAGCGCATGTTCCAGGTGCCGCGTTCGAGCTGGGACGACTACGACAAGTCGCTGATCTCGGTCGGCGGCGGCATCTTCCCGCGCACTGCGAAATCCATTCCGGTGTCGCCCGAAGTGAAGGCCGCGCTGGGCATCGAAGCCGAAGCCGATCACATGTCGCCGATGGAGCTGATGAA
>JANOJQ010000127.1:0-26881 GCA_031418815.1 Lysobacteraceae bacterium | reverse complement strand
CCGCGTTCGGGTCCACCAGGTCGTCGGCTTCGCCCTGGATCAGCAGCCAGGGGCAGGGCGGCGGCAGCACGCCGGCGAACTCGCGCAGGCCCACGGGCGGCGCGATCGAGATCATCTGCTTCACCGGCAGGTGGCGAGCGCCCTGCAGCGCCACCCAACTGCCGAACGAGAAGCCCGCCAACCACAGCGCGTCGTTCGGGCGCACCTTGCGCACCCAGTCGGTGACGGCCAGCAGGTCGAGCGTTTCGCCGCGGCCCTCGTCGAAGCTGCCCTGCGACTGGCCGACGCCGCGGAAGTTGAAGCGCACCGCCGCCAGGCCGAGCTCGCTCAGCGCGCGCGCGGTCATGGTGACCACCTTGTTGTGCAGCGTGCCGCCGTCGGGCGGATTGGGGTGGCAGACCACGGCCACGCCGGCGCGCTCCTGGCCCGGCTCGGGCAGGTCCACCATCAGTTCCAGCTGGCCGGCCGGGCCGGGGATCAGCAGGGGGCCTGACTCGCTGGGAAAGTCCGGGAGGGCATTCATGGCGGGATGATAGCCCTTAGCGGGCCAGGTCGAGGCCCAGCAGCATGGGGTCGTGGTCGGACGCGCGCCAGGGGTCGCTGTCGCGGTCCAGGCGGTAGTCGAAGCGGTCGGATTCGTCGGCGTTGGCGTGCCATTCGGCGGCGCCGCGCAGGCGACCGGCCAGGCCGGCGTCCAGCAGCGCATGGTCGAGGCGGGCCGAATGCCCGGCCCAGACGAAGGAATAGGGCCGGTCGGCCTTGGTCAACGCGAAGGCGTCCTGCCAGCCGCGCGCATGCAGCAGGCGCAGCGGGTCTTCCTGGGCGTGGGCGTTGAGGTCGCCGATCACCAGGGCGCCTTCGGGCGAGGTGCCGGTGGGGTCGGTGGCCAGCCAGTCGTGCAGGCGCCGCGCCGACTCCACGCGCGTGGCGTTGAAGCAGGCCTGGCCGTCGCCGCGGTCGGCGTCGCCGCCGGTGGCGTTCTCGCAGCCACCCTTGGACTTGAAGTGGTTGGCCACGACCACGAACGCCGGCCCGCGGCCGGCGCGGAAGGCCTGGGCCAGCGGTGCGCGGCTGGCGCGTTCGAACGGGCCTTGGGCGATGGTCGCCGGTTTGCCCACCGCCTCGAAGCGGCGGCTGCGGTAGACCAGGCCGACGCGGATGGCGTTCGTGCCCGGGCCCTCGCCCGCGTCCACGA
The DNA here is from genome assembly GCA_031418815.1 of Lysobacteraceae bacterium. Lineage (GTDB taxonomy): Bacteria > Pseudomonadota > Gammaproteobacteria > Xanthomonadales > Xanthomonadaceae > Arenimonas. Next base: position 25,686 of record JANOJQ010000127.1, on the reverse strand, counting down.
AGCGCCAATCGCGGTGCGGACCCGCGGCATTGAGCGCGGCCACGAACTGGGCCAGCGACGAGTCCGGGCCATAGCCGTCGTTTTCCAGCTCCATCAGCGCCGCCAGGTCCGGGTCCAGGGCCTGCACGGCGGCGACCAGCTTGGCCACCTGGCGCGCATGGTCGGCCGGCGTGGCGGCGCCGCGGTCGGTTGGGAAGCCGCCGCCCCGGCCGTCGCCGTTGAACAGGTTGAGCACGTTGAAGCCGGCGATGCGGCGGTCGCCCGGCACCGTGGGCGCCGCCGGGCGCGGCGCCTGTTCGATCGCGCCGATGTCCTGGGTCAGCTGCAGGCGGTGGCTGCCGAAGCGCTGGTCCAGCACGCCCTGCACGCCGGTGAGGACGCTGCCGGTGCGCACCGGCGCGGCGTCGCTCCATTCGCCGGGCAGGTACCAGATCGACTGGGGGTCCGGGCGGCTGCGCGCATCGTCCAGGCGCAGCGACAGGCGGACGTTCTCCGCCGCGATGGCCTGCGCCTCGGCGCCCGGCGCGGCCACTTCGGTGGGCGAATACAGCCGGCCGCCGAAGCTGGTGAACAGCTCGCCGTAGCGCGCCAGGCCGTCGTTGCCGGTGACGGTGAGCGGCGCGGTGATCGAGAGCAGTTCGCCCTCGAGGCTTTCCCAGCCCGCGGCGGTGGCCGGCGCTTGCGACAGCAGGCGCGGAGCCACGTTGCCGCGGCCGGTCACTTCCACGGTCTGCAGGTCCAGCGCGGTGAGTGTTTGCCCGTCGTCGCCCTGTTCGGCCACCGTGCCGGTGGCGCGCACGCGGTCGCCAACGCGAAGGCGGGGCTCGGCCTCCGGGCCGCGCGGCAGGAACAGCCCCTCGGCCGTGGCCGGGTCGCCATCGCCGGCCTCGGACTGGATGAACACGCCGCCCAGGCCCTTGGCGAAATTGCCCACCACCACGCCCTCCACCGTCACCAGCCGGCCCTGCAGCGGGCTGATCGCACCGGGACCCTGGACCTGGCCGATGGCCTGCACGCCCGCGTTGCCCCCGGCGGGCGCGGTGGTGGCCACGGCGGTCCCGTCGGGCGGCGCCACGCAGCCGGCAACCAGCAGGGACGAGGCAATCAGCAGGCAGCGGCGCATGGAAACTCCGGGCAGGACGAGGGGGGTTCGGAAACAACAACGCCGCCCGAAGGCGGCGTCGAGGTCGGGCAATGGCCCAGCTTACTTGAGGTTGCCGACCATCCAGTCAACCGTGGCGATGACCTGCTCGTCGGTGAGGGAAGGGTTGCCGCCCTTGGCCGGCATGATGCCCGCAGCGCCCTGGTAGCCCTGGATGGCGTGCTGGTGCATCACGTCCGCGCCCTGGGCGATGCGGGCGGCCCAGGCCGCGCGCTCCAGCTTCGGGGCGCCACCGGCACCCGCGGTATGGCAGGCGCCGCACAGCGCGGCGTAGATCACCGAGCCGTCCAGCGTGCCTTCGTAGGCGACCTGACCGGCCGCGGCGGCGGCCGCGGCCACCTTCGCGGCGGCCTGTGCGGCCGCACCGGTGGACCCGGCGTAGACGCCGCCCACCGGCTGCAGGCGCTGCTGCACCGCGGCTTGCGCCACCGGATTGGGCTCCCGCTCCTGCTGGGCATTGATGTACATGCCGGCCAGGATCAGCGCGATGGTGAGGGCCGCCAGGAACGCGATGACCAGCGAGAATTGCTTGAGGAACACCAGATCGTAGTTGCGCACTGTCGTACCTGGACGGCGGGCCGGAGCCCTTCGGAGGGAAGGCCGCGATTATATCGGCACCGCGCCGCGCGCGGAAGGCGCGCGTACCGGGCTTCCTTCACACGCGCGATAACGGGCATGCTGGGCAACAGGGGGCCGGCAGTCCAGCCGGACCGGGAAACAGGCGGGACGCATGGTGCGGGCACCTCTGGCGATGCTGCAGGATTCTCCGCCGGGCAATCGTTGGCAGTGGGCCGCGATCGCCGTAGCGTCGGTGCTGGCGTGGCTGGCGTTCGAACAGCTGTCGTCCCAGCTGTGGTTCCTGCCCGCGGGCCTGCGCCTGGCCCTGCTCTGGCTGACCCCGACCCGGCGCTGGGGCTGGCTGGGCGCGTCCGAAATCGTCGCCCAGGCCATCAAGTCGATGGTGCTGGGCTACCCGCTGTTCACTACGACCTTCCTGGCCGTCTGCGTCGCGCCTTGGCTGATCTACGCCGTCATCGTGCTGATGCTGCGCGGCCCGCAGCCGGCGCCGGTTTTCGAAGGCCCGACCCGGATGATCCTGTTCCTGCTGGCGGGCCTGTTCGGCGCGGCGGGCGTGTCGCCGCTGCTGTGGATGTTCCTGGTGACGGTGCCGATGACCACCGCCGACACCCTGGCCAGCATGTTTGCCTTCATGTACGGCGACCTGATTGGCCAGCTGGTGCTGGCGCCGCTGCTGCTGGCGCTGGTGCACGGCGAGCTGGCCAAGCGCCGCGGCCGCCTCTGGCGCGACCTGGTGCTGGTGCTGGCGGGCGCGCTGGCGGTGTTCCTGCTGCTGCACGCCTACGGCGGCCTGGCGGAGTACGTGCTGCTGCTGGCATTCGCGCCGCTGTTCTTCCTGGGCTTCCGCCATGGCTGGGAAGGCGCGGCGCTGGGCACGGCGGCGCTGGGGCTGGTGATCCATGCGCTGGTGCAGTCCGGCCTGCTGACCGCCAGCGTCACCGTGATGCAGCTGGTGCTTGCGGTGGTGGGTGCCGGCGCCCTGGTGCTGGGTGCCGCCAGCACCGCGCTGCGCCTGAGCCACCAGTCGCTGGCACTGCAGCACCAGGCCCTGGCGGCCAAGAACGAAGAGCTGGCCGCGCTGGCCGACGAGCTTCGCCACGTCACCCAGCGCCTGGTGCGCATCGAGGAACAGGGCCAGCGCGAGCTGGCCAACGAGCTCGACTACGAGCTGGGCCACGCCATCCACGCCCTGGGCACCCGCATCAGCCTGGCCTTCCGCGACGTGCGCGACGAGCACGGCACGCGCTTCCTGGAGTCGCTGCGCGAACAGGTGCGCGAGATCCAGGACAGCCTGCGCCGCGCGCTGCGCCAGCTGCGCCCGCCCATGCTCGACAGCCACGGCCTGCGCCACGCGCTCGACAACGGCCCGCTGCGCGAGATGCTCGAGGACGCCAGCGTGAAGTTCGCGCCCGTGTTCACCGGCCCGGTGGACGGGCTGGACGACGACGCGCGCACCGCCGTGTACCGGATCGTCCAGGCCGCCGTGCGCGAGGCGGTCCGGCTGCAGGTGGTGGCGCGGTTCGCGCTGTCGGTAACGGTGGCGCCGGAAGGCCCGGGGCAGGAAGTCGAGCTGCTGATGGACATGGAGTTCTCGCCGCATGCGCGCATCGAGCCGCCGCTGCTGGCGCTGCCGGCCGTCTTCGACCGGGTGCTGGCCGAACACGGCCGCTACCTGGTTGAACCCTTGGTGCAGGGGCAGCGGCACGCCGTGCGCTTCACGGCGCGGGGCCGCTGAAATCCAAGCTGCTGCAAAGGACGGGGCATTGAGCGAGACCAAGCACGGGGCGGGTCGGGAAGTGCCGCCCAGATTGACCATGGCCGCGTTCTGGCTTGATTTCTCCGATGAGTTCCTGAGCCTCGACCGGGGCCTGTTCTGGTCGTTCTGGCAACTGCTGGTCAGGCCCGGCCAGTTCATGCGGCTCTGCATCGATCAGCGCGATCCGCGGGCCACCCGTCCGGTGCGCTACTACCTGGTCGGCTTCGTGGTGGCAACCCTCGTCCTGCAGGGCACGGAGTTTGAGAAGTCCTGGGAGGACATGGACAGGGCCGCGGGCGAAAACGAACGTTTCGCGGCAATGTGGATGGTGCTGCAGCACCCGGCAATACTGGCGTTGCTGACGTTCGTCCCCGGCATCGCGTGTGGGCTGCGCCTTGCCTACAGAAGACATGGGCCGACGTTTGCCGAGATGTGGGTGTTTGCTGTTTTCGTCGTTGCCCAACTGCTGGTTGTCTGGGCTGCCATGGGCGCGCTGGAGACCATTTACCGTCCGATCGCGGACTGGCTGGCGATACCCCTGCTGGCGTGGTCGGCGGCCTATCCCGCCGTGGCTTGCCTGGGCTACTTCCCGCAGCCCGGGGCTGGCCGGGCCCTGTCGGCAGCTGAAACGCCGGCGGACGGAGTTCACTCCCCGGGCGCGGCGCCCCGCGCCGCTCGGCTATCCTCAGGGGAAACACGACGCGCCCACGCGCAGGGGGAAACAGCATGCGGATCCGGAACGCGCTATGGCATGGCGCACTGCTTTCGCTGGCGATATCACACGCCGGCACGTCGCTGGCGCAAACCACCGCCGAGGCCGAAGGCTCGGCGGGCGCCGCGGCCAAGGCCGGCGCACCGAAGTCCCAAGCCCTGCAGTCCGACATGAAGTCACGGCAAGCGAATCCGACCGAGGCGAAGAAGGCGCCTGTGCGTCCGTTCATCGAGCGCAGCCTGGTGATCGCGCCCGAGCGGGTGGGCAAGTTCAAGCTCTACGGCATGAGCGATTTCCCCGGCAATCCCGGCGCCGGCATCGCCATCCGCTACCAGCACGAAGACTTCCCCTCGGTTCGTATAGATCTTTACGTGTACCCGGCCGGTCGGGTGTCTCGCGACAGGGTGTTGGGTAGTGGAATGCAGGAGCTGCGCGCGACGCTTGAACATGCCGTTGCCCAAGGCAAGTACACCGACCTGTCCATCGGCGAGCAGGCGGAATTCGACCTGCGCCGCGTCGACGAGGATGGCTCCCTCCTGCCCGGTGCCGAAACATCGCCACCTGCGGGAGAGGGCACGAGGGAAACCGACGCAAAGAGTGCCATCGCAGCGGCGGAGGCTGCCGTCGACTACCGGAGGGGCCAGCGCCTGACGGCGCGCCTTGCCATCCAGGGGGAACCGCAGAACTCGCTGGCCTTCTTGTTCTATCGCGGGCTTTACCTGGTCAAGGGACGCGTCAGCGCATCACCGTCGCTGCTCCCGGACGAACTGTTTGACCGGTTTGCCAACCACGCAATGGCTGCCCTCGTCCCGGGCCTGCTCACCCGCAGCACCGGAGGCTGCAGCCAGGACGAAATCTCGTTGGCCGAGGAGGACTTCAAGTCCAGAGCCGCGCTGGCCGGAACGCTTGGAACCATCAGTGCGATCAGGACGCAGGAAGCCTGCGCGGCAACGCTTGACGAAGCCATCCCCGCCGGCCACCGCGCGATGTCGCTGGTCTACGCGCCGGATATGTGGAACTAAACGCCCGGCCCTGCCGTGCCCAGCGTCGCCACCGCGTACTGCGCGTCCATGCGCTCGCCGTCCCAGCGGTAGACCAGGTGCCGGGCCTGCACGCAGGGCTTGATGAGGTCGGGATGGAACACGCCCACGCACTCACCGCCGGCTTGGCGCACGCTGGGATACACCACGCCGTCCGACCCGGCCGCGCGCAGGTCGCGCGCCAGCGCCTGCGGCGGGCCGTAGTCGCTGGGGTGCAGCATGGCGGCCCAGCCCTTGCGCAGGTCGTGCAGGCGGCCTTCGATGGCGGTGCGGTAGCAGCGCATGTCCAGCGTCATCGCCGGCTCGCGGGTGGCGGCCATGAACTTGGCGCGGTGGTACATGGTTTCGGCCACGGCGGTGTCGAGCGAACGCGCGGCGTAGAACACGCCATAGCTCCCGTCGCTGAAGCGGCTGCCGTCGGGGTTGAGGTGGGTGAAGGCCGCCATGATCGGCTGCGTGCCCGGGCCGCTCACCCGGCGCGCCTTCGGCACCAGGTCCAGCTGGCCCAGCTCCTGGCGCAGGCGGGCATTGGTCAGCGATTCGATGGCGAACAGCGCCTCGAGCTCATCGGGGGAGGCGATGCGGTCGAACACCCCGCGCGGCGGGAAGCGGCTGGGCACGATGCGCCAGGCTTCCGGCCAGTGCAGGCGCGTGCGCCGCGGCGCCTTGCCTACTGCCATCCGCGCTGCGCGTCCAGGTAGCTGCGCACCACGTACAGGTCGGCGACGTTGCCCGACAGCATGCGCTCGAGCGCCGAGCGCCCGGCGAAGGGGCCGGCATCGTTGGGCCGGCGGATCCAGGCGTCGGCGCGCGTGGGCTCGGGGAACAGCAGCTCCAGCGCTTTGAAGATGCCCAGCAGGTAGCTGATGCGTTCGATCACGTCGCGGCCCGGGGCGCCGTCCTGCCGCTTCTTCCATTTGTAGAACGTGGACTCGGGCGGGTCGCCCAGCAGGCGGCGGGCCTCGCTGTTCTTCAGGCCCCAGGCGGCGGCGATGCGGAAGAAGGCGCGCAGCGCCGGTCCGGCCAGGTCGTCCAGCGGCGGCGGGTGGGGCGCGGTCTTGGCGGGCACGGGGGAACTCCTTTCGTGGAGCCTGGCCCAAAGATACTCCACCTGTGGAGTCCTTGCCGGGCCTCGGGATCGCCGTGCAGCGACGCTCCGGCGGGCGTTCAGGGTTCTGGAAGCCGCGCTGCCAAAGCCTCTGCGGCCATCCGGCAGCTTTCGCTAACACAATTCAAACAAGCGCTTCAGGGTTCGTTGTGTTTCGGGAGGCCAACCTCGCCCCACGTTCGACGGGCCGTGCTGATCCGCCCCGGACGGGCCACCAAGGCCAACCCGCTTCCCGCCCCCCGGCAGCGGTCCGTTCAAAAAAGGAGCCATCCCATGAACGCATTCAAGTCCTCGCTCATTGCCACCACCATCGCCCTGGCGCTCGGCGTCACCGCCGTCGCCGCCCAGGACACCGCCGCGGCGCCGGAACGCACCGCCGGCCAGGTGCTGGACGACGCGACCATCACCGCCTCGGTGAAGGCCAAGCTGCTCGCCGACGAGCGCACCAAGGCCTTCGACATCAACGTGGACACGCTCAAGGCCGTGGTCACCCTGACCGGTGGCGCCGATTCCGACGCCGCCAAGCGCGCCGCGCAGGAAGTGGCCGGCCAGGTCGAAGGCGTCATCCTGATCAAGAACGAGCTGATCGTGGCCGCGCCGGGCAGCGAAGCCCGCCAGGACGCCAACACCGCCACCGCCTCGGGCGAAGTGCGCGAAGCGATGGACGAAGCCGGCGACGGCATCGACGACGCCTGGATCACCAGCAAGGTGAAGACCCAGCTGCTGGCCGACGCCGACATCCGGGGCACGCAGATCACCGTCGAGACCCAGGCCAACGTGGTGACGCTGGGCGGCATGTCCGACAACCCGGCCGCTCGCGCCAAGGCGATCAAGATTGCCGAGGCTACCCAGGGCGTCAGCAAGGTCATGGCCGACGGCCTGGTGGTGAAGCCGTAACCAGGCGGCACGTTTCATCCATGTCAGAGTGGACGACAGCGGTCGGGCCCCAGGGTCCGGCCGCTGTCGTTTGTGCGGCCGCCGCGCATGCCACACTGACCACGTGCGAATGCCGGCCACGGCATCCACGCCTTGAACCCGGAGTACCCGCGCCATGAAGTCCCGCTACGTCTACGCCCTCGACAGCCTGCCCCGCCTCACCAATGCCCTGGACGCCGCGCGCGGATGCGGCGTGCCCGAAGAGGACCTGGCGGTGGTGGCGCGCCACGACATCGAGCTGCGCATCGACCCCGACGCACCCGAACCCGCGCCGCACGGCCAGCTCACCGGCCTGCTGGCGGGCCTTAGCGCCGTGACCGTGCCGACGCTGGGCGTCAGCATCGCCGGCGCCGGCCTGATCAACCTGATCGGCAATGCGGTGGGCGGCTGGGTGCCGGCGCTGGCCGGCGACACGGTGGACGACGAAGTGCGCCGCCGTTTCCATGACGAAGTGGAGGCCGGCCGCATCCTGCTGGTGGTGGACGCCGCGCCCGACCTGCACGCCAGCCTGGATGCCGCCCTGCGCGCGCATGGCGCCACGCCCGTGGACTCCACCGCCGCCTGAAAGACGGCATCGGTGCGCCAGCGCACCAACCACCAGACCCGCTTCAGACCCGGTTGGGGCGCTGCGGCGCAGCTTGGATAAAGGCGCGACGAACCCGGGTGAAACCGGTCCTTGTCCCCGTCAGGCCCCCCGGGCCGAACGCTGCGCTAGCAGCGATCCGCTCCATCCAAGGAAATCGCCATGAAGATCCTCAAGGCAACGCTGCTCGGCGCCGCCATCGTTCTCGCCCTGGGCGCCTGCGCCGGCACGGTCACCACCGACAAGTCGGGCACCCGCACGGTGGAAACCGCGATTGACGACGCCACCATCACCGGCTCGGTGAAGTCCAAGCTGCTGGCCGACGAGCGCACCAAGGGCTTCGACATCAACGTCGACACCGCCCGCGGCGTGGTTACGCTGACCGGCGGCGCCGACAGCCAGATGTCCAAGAACACCGCCGGCTCGCTGGCCGCCAGCGCCACCGGCGTGGTGCGCGTGAAAAACAACATCACCGTGGCCGCGGCCGGCAGCGAGCGTCGCGAAGACGCCAACACCGCCACCGCCTCGGGCGACGTGCGCGAAGCGATGGACGAGTCCGGCGACGGTATCGACGACGGCTGGATCACCGCCAAGGTGAAGTCGCAGCTGCTGGCCGACCCGGGCACCAAGGGCCTGAACATCATGGTCGACACCCACGCCAACGTGGTGCACCTGAGCGGCATGGCCGCCACGGCCGCCTCGCGCGAGCTGGCCATCAGCATCGCCCGCAACACCAAGGGCGTGCGCGGCGTGGACGCCACGCGCCTGCACGTCGGCCACTGATCGATCGCAATGCGTCAAGCGCGGCCGGGCCTGGTGCCCGGCCGCGCTCGTTTGGGGCCGGCCACTAGCCCGCGCGGTTGAGCCACCACAGGCAGCCGTTCAAGGTGGCCGCAAACGTCACCCAGGCCAGGTAGGGCGCCAGCAGCCACGCGGCCGCGCGCCGCACCGGCCACGCCGCCCAGATCGTGGCGGCGATGAAGGCCCACATCAGCACGATCTCGATGAAGGCCAGGCCCGGCAGCTTCAGGCCGAAGAACAGCGGCGTCCACGCCGCGTTGAGCGCCAGCTGCACCGCGTTGAGCCGAAGCGCCCGCGTCCGCGCCGCGCCGGCCGGCGCCCGCCACAGCAGCCAGGTGGCCGTCGCGATCATCAGGTACAGCGTGGTCCACGCCGGCCCGAACACCCACGCCGGCGGATTGAACCAGGGCTTGCGCAGCCCGGCGTACCACTCGCCCGGCGGCGCGATGGCGCCCAGGCTGGCGATGGCGAATACCAGCAGCACGCACAGCAGCAGGGCGATGGCGGGGCGGCGGTGGGCGAAGGAGGGTTCAGTCATGGCGGTACTCCTGAGCGGTGGACCTGTTTGGCCAGTTGAGCCGACTCGGCGCGTGAAGAAAAGCCGGACGCTCCTGCAATAGCGTTGCTTGGTGCAGCTATCCTGGAGCCGCCACGTAAGCGCCCACCCTATCTTCCGGCGTCCAGCCAAACAGGAATCGAAGCATGCCTGACATCGAAGCAGACCTTACCGGGCAGCCATGGACTCGCGAGGAAGTTGAAGCAACGGTCTCCGACTACTTCCACATGCTGCGGCTCGAGCTGCTTGGGCAAAGCTACAACAAGTCAGCCCATCGAAGGGCGCTGCAAGAAAAACTCTTGGGACGTTCCGAGGGAGCCATCGAGATGAAGCACCAGAACATCAGTGCGGTGATGATCGACTTGGGTGCCATGCCATTGCGGGGATATCGCGGTCTGCCGAACTACCAGGTTGCGTTGGCAGAAGTCGTGGCCGATTGGCTGGGTCGTGATGAGGCGCTGGACCAAGCCGCCATGGCAGCGGTTGCCCGACCCGCCGAGGCGCCCCTCGCGCCGCTGTTCGACCGCTTCGAGGTGGAGCGACCCGTGCGCAAGCCCCGAATTGAAACCGAGCGCGAGGTTTTCATGCAGGCATCCCCCGTAACGCGGGACTATGTTGAGCGGGAGGCGAGAAACCGGTCATTGGGTGCGGCCGGGGAAGCGCTCGTCATGCAGTTCGAGGCGACGCGCCTCCACTCCATGGGCTGCAAGCGCCTCGCGAATCGCATCGAGCATGTTTCGTTGCAGCGCGGAGATGGCGCTGGATTCGACATTCTTTCCTTTGAGCCCGACGGCCGAGAGAGGTTCATCGAGGTCAAGACGACTGCATTCGTCGACACGACGCCGTTCTATATCTCGCGAAACGAAGTTCGCTTCGCGATTGCAAACCCCGAGCAGTACAGGCTCTATCGTCTGTTCGATTTCCGCCGTAAGCCGCGGATGTTCCAGCTCGCCGGGGCGGTAGAGGCGTCATGTCGGCTCGACCCAATTACCTACCGAGCCTCTCTTCTGTAATTTCTGGCCCCACGAGACTTGTAAATACCCAATTTGGGCGTGATCATGCCCAATATGGGATTAACAAGTGGCGGCCTATCTGACGCTCTCTTCAGCAGGACCCAGCAGCGGGTTTTGGCATTGCTGTTCGGCCAGTCGCCGCGCAGCTTCCATCTCAACGAGTTGGTGCGGTTGGCGGGCGTGGGCTCCGGTTCGGTACAGCGGGAGTTGGCCCGGCTGGTCGCGGCAAAGCTGGTCCATCGCCGTCTCATGGGGCGGCAGGTCTGGTTCGAAGCTAACCGTGACTCGCCGGTGTTTGGGGAGCTGCGCAGCCTGGTCAGGAAGACGTTTGGGTTGACCGAGGTCCTGAGGCAGGCCTTGGCGCCGATGTCGGACCGCATCGAGCTCGCCTTCGTATTCGGATCGGTCGCGAAGGGAACCGATACCAGCGAAAGCGACATCGACCTGATGATCATCGGCGAGTCACTTTCCTACGCCGATGTTTACCCTCTGCTGACTGATGCCGAGTCGACCCTCGGCCGCAAGATTTCCCCGACGCTCTACTCGCCCCAGGACTGGCGGCGGCGCCTGGATGAGGCCAACGGCTTCGTCACCCGGGTGCGCCACTTGCCGACGCTGTCGATCATTGGGCCCGTGCCGGGGAAGGACGATGCCGCCACCGCTGGATCAGCTCAGGGACCTCAAGGCGGAACCACCTGATCCGCAGGAACTCCGCCGTCTGGTCGCCGTTGCCGAGGCCTGGCTCGGCGACTCTTCCCGCACGGGATTGGCCAGGGAGACGCGCTTCTTGCTCGCCTATGGCGCCGCCCACGCCGTGTGCGTCGCGGCACTGAGGCGGCTGGGCTACCGCACCGAAAAGCGATACCTGGTGTTCCAACTCCTGCCCACGACGCTGGGCGTGGGCCCTGACGTCTGGCGTGTCCTCGACAAGGCGCACGAGAAAAGGAACCTGCTGGAATACGAAGGGATGACTGACATCGAGCCGCAGCTGCTGGAGGACACCCTGCTCGCCGCCGCGTCCGTCCTCCTGGCATGGAAGAAACTTGCCGCCGAACATTGAGCTCAGGCCGGCGCGCTGTCCGCCGGCCGCCACAGATCCACCGCGAACTCCGCCTCATACGGCGGCACGTTGCACTCGATCACGTCGTCGGGGGCGATCTTCAGGGTGAGGCCGACGATGTCGGCGCGCACCGGCATGCGGTGGCGCTGGCGGTCCACCAGCACGGCGGCGTGCACGTGGGCGGGCTTCTGGGTGGCCAGCCATTCGAACACGCGCATCAGCGAATAGCCCTGGTACAGCACGTCGTCCACCACGATCACGCGGCGGTTGATCAGGTCGGCGCCGGTGGGCGCCTCGAGGTGGGTTTCCGGGTGCAGCAGTTCGAGGTTGTCGGCGTAGCGCTTCACCTTCAGGTCCAGGCGCTCGATCCGGGCCCAGGGCGCGTGCACCTGGATGCGTGCGTGCAGGCGGTCGGCCAGCGGCGCGCCCCGGCGCAGCATGCCCAGCAGCACCGTCGGCGTGGCGTCCAGCAAGGCCGCGGCTTGGCGCGCCATGTCGTCAATCACCAACGCCAGCTCCGCTTCGCAATACAGGCGGTAACGATCGGTGGGCATGGCGGGGCTCCTGTCGGCGAAGGCCTAGGTTAGCGTTTCCGGCGCGGCACAAGCCAACTGGCTGGCCGCGTCGCTTGGCCTTACGATGGCCGCACGCAAGCACGGACCCGACGCCATGAAGCCGCGCACCCCCGTCAAGCCCGACCCCGACGACGACCAGCGCCTGCTGGCCGTGCTGATCGACGCCGACAACGCGCCGCCCGGCATCATCGAAGGCCTGCTGGCCGAAGTGGCCAAGTACGGCGTGGCCAGCGTCAAGCGCATCTATGGCGACTTCACCTCGCCCCAGCAGACGCAGTGGAAGAAGGCGCTGCTCAAGCACTCGATCCAGCCGGTGCAGCAGTTCGCCTACACCAGCGGCAAGAACGCCACCGACAGCTCGCTGATCATCGACGCGATGGACCTGATGTACACGCGCCGCTTCGACGGCTTTTGCCTGGTGTCGAGCGACAGCGATTTCACCCGTCTGGCCCAGCGCCTGCGCGAGGAAGGCCACACGGTGTACGGCTTTGGCGAGCGCAAGACGCCCGACCCGTTCGTACAGGCCTGCGACAAGTTCATCTACACCGACCTGCTGCGCCGCGAGCCCGCGCCTGCGGCGCCCGGGCCGCCCCTGCCGGCCGCCAAGCCGCCCGCACCGGCCGCCGCGCCGGTGAAGAAAGCGGCCAAGCAGGCCAACGCGCCGGCCAAGGCCCTCGCCCCGGCGCCTGCACTCGCGGCCTCACCCGGCAAGCCCGCACTGCCGCCGCCGCGCGACCTGCTGGTGCAGGCCATCGAGGAAGCCGCCGACGAATCGGGCTGGGCTTTCCTGGGTTCGGTGGGTTCGTATGTCAGCAAGATCCGCCCCGATTTCGACCCGCGGCTTTACGGCCACAAGAAGCTCAGCGACCTGTTCAAGGCGCACCCGCAGCTGTTCGAGATACAGGAGCACACCGGCGCGGGCGGCGGCAAATCCATCCACGTGCGGCTCAAGGGCTGAACCCATGCGATCGAAGACCTTCCTCGTGATGCTCCTGCTGGGCTTGGCCGCACAGGCCGGGGCGGCGATCAACCCGGCCGAGTACCAGCGGGTCGCGCCTTATGCGCTTCGCATCCACGAAACCGCGCGCATCGTGCAGGAAACCGAGGTGGACGGCGCGCGCCTGCGCCGCGTCACCCTGGTGGGCGAAGTGATCGAGGCGCGCGAGTCGCGCGAGCCGATGCTGGGCAAGACCGTGGTGATCGATTTCACCGTCAACCTCACCCTGCGCGAACAGGCGGGCAAGGACCACGCCGCGCGCAGTGGCCGCAGGCCGGGCCCGCAGTTCATGCACGAGCCCGACCCGCCGGTGCCCGACGCGGACGGCGCGTACTGGGCCAACCTCGCCCCTGCGGGCGGTCGCCTGGGCAATGTGAACCGCCATGCCGGCGCCGTGGTGGGCATCGTGTCGAATGCCTTCTCGGGCGGGGTGTACGTGCCGGTGGCCGGCCAGTATTCGTTCGACCCGCCGCCGCGCTGAGGCCGCTCAGGTAAAGCCGCGGCGTATCCACGCCGGATCCAGCCCCATGCGCACGCAGGAACGCTGCGCCGGACCGTCGTTGAGAGCGGCGCGGAACACCGGCGCCATCGCCTTCAGGCCACGCGCGCCGATGCTCGCCTTCAGCGCATCGCCCGGCGTGCGCTTCAACAGCGTGCTGGCCCAGTCCGGCAGCAGCGCGGCGCCGGCGCCCAGGAACAGGTCGCGCGACAGGCCGGGCAGCGGCACCGGCAGGCTCATGCGCGACAACACCGCCAGCACTTCGCGCGAACGCGCGGTATAGGCCAGCTGTGGCTGCACGCGCACAAGGTAGGCGTCGACCTCGGCCTCGCTGCGCGGCACGTCGCCGGCGCCCAGCCTCTCGGCCACCACGCGGGTTTCGTCGTAGTAGCGGTCGGCGTCGGCGCGCGGCACCGGCCCGGCGTAGCGCCGGTAGCCCTGCAGGAAGCCGTAGGCCTCGGTGACGTGCACCCAGGTGAGCAGGGCCGGGTCGTCGGCGGAATACGGCCGCCCGTCTTCGCACACGCCGCGCACTTTCGAATGGATGCGCTTCACCCGGTCGATCAACCGCTGCGCTTCGGCCACCGGCGCGTAGCTGGTGCCCGCCACGAAATCGGTGGTTCGGCGCAAGCGGCCCACCAGGTCGCCGCGGAAATTGGAGTGGTCCCAGACGCCGGCCAGCGCCGCCGGGTGCAGGGTCTGCAGCATCAGCGCGCACAGCCCGCCGCTGAGCATGCCGGGGAAATCGGCGTACACGCGCCAAGCCACGCCGTCGGGGTCGAACAGCCCCGGGTCGCCGGCGGGCTGGTCGTAGTCAATGCCGGTGCCGGGCGCGGCGCGCGGGAAGGCATGCATCACCCATCCGCGCACCCGGTGCCGCAGCGCGGCGCTCAAGGGTGAGGTCATGGCCACAGGCTAGCCCCGGCGGGATGAAGGCGCGAACAAGGCCGGTCGCCACGGCGTGGCTTGACCGGCGTCAAACAGCCGTCGCGTGGGCGGCGTAAGGTCGAACATGGCGCCGCCGCGCTGACATTGAAGGAGTTGGCCATGGTCCGCGACATCCTCGTACCCCTGCAGTTCACCGGCAGCGACACCGCGGCGCTGGACGCCGCCGCCGCGCTAGCCGTGGCGCACGATGCCCACGTGGCGGTGCTGGCCACCGTGAACTACCCCGCCCCCATAGCCAGCGAATGGGGCATGGCCGCCAGCATGGTCAGCCAGGCCGAGTTCGACCGCGTGCTGGACTCGGTGCGCGGCGCCGGCGAAGCGGCCCGGCTGCAGCTGCAGCGCGCCGGCGCCCAGTGCGAACTGCGCGTGGTCGAAACCCTGCTGAGCTGGCCGGAGGAAGCCGCCGCCATGCACGCGCGCCACGCCGATATCGCCGTGCTGGGTGGCCTGGACCTGGTCTCGCCCAGCCCGCGCTTCACCGCCACGTTCAGCGCACTGCTGCTCGACGCCGGGCGCCCGGTGCTGGTGGTGCCGCCCACCGCGAAGCTGCTGGTGCCGCCGCGCCGCGTGGTGCTGGCCTGGCAGCCGCGCCGCGAGCCCAGCCGCGCCATCCACGACGCGCTGCCGCTGCTGCCGCGCGACGCACGCGTGGACGTACTGGTGATTGATCCGGAAGTGGGCGCTTTCGCCCACGGCCAGCAGCCCGGCGCCGACATCGCCGCCCACCTGGCGCGCCACGGACTGCAGGTCCAGGTGGTGTCGCTGCCGCGCGCGGGCCGCAGCACCGGCGCGGCAATCGTCGACCACGCCGCGCAGCAGCGCGCCGACCTGGTGGTGATGGGCGGCTACGGCCATTCGCGCTGGCGCCAGCAGGTGCTGGGCGGCACCACGCGCACGGTGCTGGAACAGGCGACGATGCCCGTGCTGTTCTCGCACTGATGTCCCCGGCCCGGCGGCTGGCCCGGCTTGGCGCCGTCGCGCCCGCCGTCATGGCATCGGACGTTCAGGCGGTTCAGATTGATTCTGGTTCAGACGCGCCATGACGGCCACGCGTATGCTCCAGCCCATGCTGCGATCCGCCCTGCTGATGCTCGCTCTCGTCACCCTGCCGGCCGCGGCAGACGCGGGGCTGCTCGAGCGCCTGGCCGCCGCGGCGCCCGACGCCGACCCCAAGGTGCTGGCGCTGGCGCTGCAGGCGCGCACCTGCGCGATGGCGCATGAAGGTGCGGCGTCCGCCTCGCGGCTGGCGGTGATCGACTATTCGCGTCCGTCCACGCAGACGCGGCTGTGGGTGTTCGACTTGCAGCGCAAGGCGCTGCTGTTCGCCGAACACGTGGCGCACGGCAAGGGCAGCGGCGACAACCTCGCCAACGCGTTCTCCAACCGCGACGGCAGCCACCAGTCCAGCCTCGGCCTGTTCCGCACCGCGGAAACCTACCAGGGCGGCAACGGCTATTCGATGCGCATGGACGGCCTGGAGCCGGGCGTCAACGACGCCGCCCGCGACCGCCTGATCGTGATGCACGGCGCGCCCTACGTGGACCCGCTGGCCGCGCTCAAGCAGGGCCGGCTGGGCCGCAGCTACGGCTGCCCGGCCGTGCGCCCGCAGGTGGCCCGCGAACTGATCGACACGCTCAAGCAGGGGCAGCTGCTGTTCGCGTACTACCCGGATCCCGAATGGCTCAAGGGCTCGGCCTTGCTGGGCTGCGGCGGCCATGCGGCCACCGCGGCCACCGCGGCCACCGCCCAGTCCGGCAAGCCCGCGTCCGACGCTTGAGGCCCGCGGGCGGCTGCCTGGCACTTGGGCCACAATGCGGCCATGACCGAGCCCACGCCCCCCCGTCGTGAAACCTCCCGCGAGCTGGTGCAGGCGCTGTACGGCGAACTCAAGCAGGTGGCCAGCCGCGAGCGCTGGCGGCTGGGCAACGCGCCCACGCTGCAGACCACGGCGCTGATCAGCGAGACCTTCCTCAAGCTGCACAAGGTCGAGGGCTGGAACGACCGCGAGCATTTCCTGCGCGCTGCCGCCGTGGCGATGCGCCAGGTGCTGGTGGACGCCGCGCGCGAGCGCTTCGCGCTCAAGCGCGGCGGCGGCATGGTGCCCGACACGATGTCGGCGGCCGAGCGCGTGGCCGCCGAATCCGACGAACAGGTGCTGCACGTGGACGGCGCCCTGGCGCGACTGCAGGCCATGGACCCGCGCCTGGCCGAAGTGGTGGAGTGCCGCTTCTTCGCCGGCTACACCGACGAGGAAACCGCGCAGGCCCTGCAGGTGAGCGAGCGCACCGTGCGCCGCGACTGGCTCAAGGCCAAGGCCTGGCTGTTCGTCGAGCTCAACCCCGAGTAGCCGCGGGCCTCAGCGGTCGGCGGCCGCGGCGGCGCCGGCGTTGAGCTCACCGCGCAGGCGCAGCACTTCGGGCTGGTAGGGCGCGCCGGCCTCGCCCAGGGCGTCGAACTTGCCGGCCATCACGTTCGCCAGCGCCAGCGCGCGCGCGTGGTTGCCGCGCGCCATCTGCAGCCGCGCCTCCATGCCGTCGCACAGCGCGTACAGCACCTGGTCTTCGCCCGAGTGCGCGCGCGCGGCGTCGCGGGCCTGGGCCAGGTGGCTTTCGGCCAGGTCGAACTCGCCGCGCAGCAGGTGCGCTTCGGTGAGGCTCTGCAGCAGCGCCACGGTGAGCGGGCTCTGGTCGCCGGTGAACTCGCGCGACATCGCCAGCGAATCCACCAGCAGCGGCATGGCCTCGTCGGGCCGGCGCGCACGCACGATCACCTTGCCCAGGTTGGCCTGCATCGCCGCCAGCGCCGCCGACGGGCCGTAGAGCTCGCGGCGCAGCGAACTGGCGCGCCGGAGGCGGTCCTCGGCGCTGGCGAAATCGTTCTTGCGGAACGCCACCGTGGCCCAGTTGCCCAGCGTGAGCAGGGCGCCGGCGCTGTTCTCCAGCCCCAGCGCCGAGTAAACCGTCCAGGCGTCGCGGAACGCGGCGTCGGCCAGGTCGGTGTCGTTGTGGTTCTGGTAGGCGATGGCCAGGCTGTTGAGCAGGTTGGCGGTGGCGACGTGCTGGCGGCCGAAGTAGGCGTCGTGCTCGCGCAGGGCGGCCTGCAGCGTGAGGATCGACCTGGGCAGGCCCGACTCCTCGCGCTCGACCTGCGCCTGCAGCTGCCGGCTGGTGAGCAGGGCGACGCGGTGCTGGCCCGGGTCCTGGTTCCAGTACGCCTGGGCCTCGTCGAGCAGCTTGCGGGCCTCGACGGCATTGCCTCGACGCAGCTCGACCTCGGCCAGCTGGGACGTGATCTCGGCGCGGTTCACCGGCGACGCGTGCGACTCGGGCGCGGCCAGGAACTCGCGCAGCAGCGGGGCCGCGCCCTCGTAGTCGTTCATGTACCCGTACAGCGAGCCCAGGGTTTCGAGCAGTTCGGCCCGCGTCTGCGGCTGGTCGCGGTATTGGTCGGCCAGGCTGCGCGCGCTTTTGTCGAGCACCTGCTTGGCGGTCAGCGATTCGCTGCCGGCATTTTCGCCGGCGGTGCGGAACATCAGCATCAGGTAGTTCTTCACCGCTTCCGCGCGGCGCGTTTCCAGCAGCGCCTGGTCGCGTTGGCGCGCGGCTTCGCGCGCCTGCCATGCCACGCCCGACAGCCCCGCCACCAGCGGGATGACCACGGCGGCCGTCACCGCCACCGCCACCCGATGCCGGCTGATGAAGCGACGGATGCGGTAGCCGCGGGCGTCGCCGCGCGCCTGCACCGGTTCGCGCCTGAGGTGGCGCTGGATGTCGTTCCACAGCTGCGAGGCGCTCTGGTAGCGCGACGCGGCCTCGCGGCGCACGGCCTTGAGCACGATCGCGTCCAGGTCGCCCTGCAGGCGCCGCGCCGGCACCGGGCTGTCGGGTTCGGCGACTTCACTGGGTGGCCGCGGCTCGGCCTCCAGGCGGCGGCGCATCGTGGCCGGCAGCGGCAGGCCCTGCAGGCGCCAGGGCGAGGCGCCCACCAGCAGTTCGTACAGCAGCAGCCCCAGGGCGTAGACGTCGGTGGCCATGGTGATGGCGCCGCCCTCGATCTGCTCGGGCGCGGCGTAGTCGGGCGTCAGCAACGCCTGGGTCATGGCCGGCGTGCCGCTGTCGGCCACCAGCCGGGCAATGCCGAAATCGAGCAGCTTGGCGTGGCCGTCGTCGGTCACCAGGATGTTGGCGGGCTTGAGGTCGCGGTGCACCACCAGGTTGCGGTGGGCGTAGTCCACCGCACTGCAGACTTCGCGGAACAGCTGCAGGCGCCCGTCGAGGTCGAGCTTGCGCTCGCGCGCCCAGCTCATGATGTCGCGGCCGTCGACGTATTCCATCGCCATAAAGGGACGGCCGTCCGGCGCCAGCCCGCCGTCCACCAGCCGGGCGATGCCGGGGTGCTCGAGCCCGGCCAGGATGCGCCGCTCGTTGCCGAAGTGGGCCAGGTGCCCGGCGGCCTCCGGGCGGATCAGCTTGAGCGCGACGTGCTGTTCGAAATCGGCGTCGGCGCGCCGCGCCAGGTACACCTCGCCCATGCCGCCGCGGCCGATCAGTTTCTCGATGCGGAAGTCGCCCACCGTGTCGCCCGGCGCCAGCGAGCTGTAGCCGTCGGCGATGCCGGGCTCGGCGGACACCGCCGCCGGCTGTTCCAGGAACTGCGGCTGCGAGTCCAGGGCGTCCAGCATCCGCTGCACCCGGCGGCGCGTGGCGTCGTCCACTTTCGCAAGGCGCAGCGCCTGCGCGCGGGCCTCGGGGGCAAGGTCCTGCAGTTGGTCGAACAGCGCGTCCACCGCGGCCCATTGCCCGGGCATGTCCTGGCTCATTCGCGACGGCTCCGCTGTCGGGGGTCAGGCGCCAACGATAGCGCGCCGCCCCGCGCCCGGGCTCAGGTGCAGCGAACGCCCAGCACGCGGTTGTCGGCGTCCACGTCCAGGTTCACCCGGTCTTCCCGGTAGTCCATGGTCACGGCCATGCCCGGGCGGATCACCCGGACGCGTTCGGACGTGGTGTCGGCCTGCACCTTGGCCACCAGTGCTTCATCGGCGATCTTGCCCACGGCCCATAGGCCTTTGTCGGCGCGGCAGGTCATGGCGGGTTCCTCGGCGGCGGGGGGGCTGGGCTGCGGCTGCGCCGCCGGTGGCGCGCCCAGGTCGGCGGCGGCGGCCGGCTCGGACGACGGCGTGGCGCAGGCGGTAACCACCAGCAGCGCCGCGAGGACGCAGGGGAAGCGGATCGGCAGCGACATGGCGGGACTCCGGCAGCGGTGAAGCCCCGAGCCTAGCCCATGCCTGCGTGGGCCACCTTAACGAAGCCCCAAGCCCCGATAAGACACGTTCGGGAAACGATACGTCACGCCGACGCGACTTTGTTTCATCCGCGAAGCGTCCATTGTATGGGCCATCCTCCGGAGAACCCCATGACCCAGCGCCTGCAGACCCCGTATTCCCTCGGCCCGATCACCCTGAAAAACCGCATCGTGATGGCGCCGCTGACCCGCTCGCGCGCCGAGGGCAACCAGCCCAACGCCCTGATGCGCGAGTACTACACCCAGCGCGCCGGCGCCGGCCTGGTCATCTCCGAAGGCACCGCCACCGCCGCCGACGGCCTGGGCTATGCCCGCATCCCCGGGCTGTTCACCGACGAACAGGGCCGCGGCTGGGGCGACATCGCCCGATCCGTGCAGGCCCAGGGCAGCCGCCTGTTCATCCAGCTGATGCACACCGGCCGCATCGGCCACCCGGCCAACCTGCCGCAGGGCGGCGACCTGATCGCGCCGTCGGCCATCGCCGCCGCCGGCGAGATCTGGACCGACAGCGCCGGCCTGCAGCCGCATGCCGCGCCCAAGGCGGCCACTGCCGACGACTTGGTGCGCCTGCGCAGCGACCACGTGCGCGCCGCCGAACTGGCCGTGGCCCACGGCGTCGACGGCGTCGAGCTGCACGCGGCCAACGGCTACCTGCTGGGCCAGTTCCTCAACCCGCGCAGCAACCAGCGCACCGACGGCTACGGCGGCAGCGCGGCCCACCGCCTGCGCTTCGTGCTCGAAGTGGTGGACGCCACCGTTGCCGCGATCGGCAAGTCGCGCGTCGGCATCCGGCTTTCGCCGTTCAACCCGTTCAACGACCTGGCGTCGGGCTTCGAGGGCGAGCGCGAGCAGTTCCTGGACCTGGTCACCGAGCTGGCCAAGCGCGACATCGGCTACGTGCACCTGGCCGGCGGCAGCGTCACCGGCGAGCTGCTGGAGGCCGTGCGCGCGATCTTCCCGGGCACCATCATCATCAACGGCGGCTACGACGCCGCGCGCGCCGAGGCCGACTTGGCCGCCGGCCTGGTGGACCTGGTGGCGTTTGGCCGCAGCTTCATCTCCAACCCCGACCTGCCCGAACGCTTGCGTACGGGCGCGCCGATCGCCGACCTTGATCCCGCCACGCTCTACACCCCGGGCGCGGCCGGTTACACCGACTATCCGCGCCTGGACGAAGCGGAGGCGCTGCTGGCCGACTGAACCGGGCCACAAGCAAGTGCCGTCGTGGCCATGGTGGCGCCACGCCGGCGATGGGAGAATCACCGCATGACACGCACCTTCCGAATGCTGGCGATCGCCGGCCTGGCTGCCCTGCTGGCTGCCTGCGGCTCGCCCACGCGCCCCGACCTGGTGCGCCTGTACGAGGCCGAAACCCAGCACCTGGACCAGCCGCCGGTGATCCTGATCCACGGCCTGATGGGCTCGACCCTGGTCGAGAAAAGCACCGGCGAGGAGTTCTGGCCGGGCGGCATCAGCACCATGGCCTTCAGCGAGTACCGCGAGCTGGCGCGCATGAAGGCCGCTGAAGACAGCGGCGGCGGCCTGGTGCCGGGTGATCTTTTCTACGGTGTCGGCCGCGTGGACTACTACAAGGCGCTCACCGACACGCTCGAAAACGTCGGCCGCTTCAAGCGTGGCCGGCCCGGCGAGCCGATCCACGCCGACGACCGCCGCCGCTACTACGTGCTGCTGTACGACTGGCGACGGGAAAACCTCGAAGCGGTGCGCCAGCTGCATGCGCTGATCGAACAGATCCGCAGCGACTACCGCGACCCCGACCTGGCCGTGGACATCCTGGCGCACAGCAACGGCGGCCTGATCGCCAACTACTACCTGCGCTATGGCCCCAACGACGTGCTCGACCAGGCCCCGTTCACGGCCTGGGACGAGGGTGCGCACCGCGTCCGCCGGGTCGTGCTGCTGGGCACGCCCAGCCTGGGCGCCGTGACCAGCCTGGAGCGCCTGCAGCAGGGCTTCAAGATCGCGCTGCGCACGGTGCCGGTGGAAGTGCTGGTGACGTTCGCGACGCCCTTCGAGGCGCTGCCGCACCCCGACGCCCAGGTGGTGTTCTCGACCGAGGGCCTGCCGATCACGTTCGACTTCTACGATCCCGAAAACTGGCGTTCGCGCCGCTGGTCGGTGTTCTCGCCCGAGGTGTCGGCGCGCGTGGTGGCCAGTGCGCCGGACGTGGACACCGGCGAGGCCCAGCTGGCGGCTCTGCAGGCGCAGTTCGTGCACCACCTGCAGCGCGCCAAGCGCTTCCAGCTGGCGCTGAGCGCGCCGGTGCGGGCCAATGGCGTCGACGTGGCGGCGTTCGGCGGCGACTGCGTGCTCACCCCGGCCCGCGCCGTGCTCGACAGCGACAGCGACGGCGAGCGGCTGGTGATCAGGCCCGAGGAGATCAAGGACCGGGTGGACGGCGTCGACTACGAGCGCCTGATGCTGCAGCCGGGCGACGGCCTGGTGACCCGCGATTCGCAGATGGGCCGCGGCCTGGACGTGGCCCCGGACCTGCCGGGCGGCATCTTCCCGATCGTGCAGAGTTTCTTCCTGTGCGAGGAACACGACCAGCTGTCGGTCAACCCCTACTTCCAGAACAACCTGCTGAACTTCCTGCTGGCGCGTTGACCCGGCGGCGCGCGGCGGGGCATAGAATGGCCGCATGACCGACCTCCGCTCCCTGCTCATCGACTGCCGGATCGAGCTGCGCAAGCTCTCTCGCGACTTCCAGAAGACCGAGCTGTGCGAGCGCCTCGACCTCGCCATCCAGGCGCAATCGAACGCGAAGGCCGCGCCCGCCCCGGCCACGGCGCCGGCGGTGAACGAAGCCGCCCCCGGCGTGGCGCCGGAAAAGGGCCAGACCGTCAGCCAGGTCGCCCTGGCCTGGCAAACCGCCGTGCGCGACCTCAAGTTCAGCGACCCGGCCATCTATGCCCGCCTGGGTGAAAAAGTGATGCGCCTGCTTGCGGCCAAGACCCTGGTCGACCCCGCCACCGAGATCGTGCAGCTCGAGAAGCAGGTGGCCGAACTGCGCCAGTCCATCGACGCCCAGCTCAAGGACCAGCAGGCCATGGCCGCCGAACGCGACGCCCTGCTGGGATCGCTGGCCAACGCCGTGCCCAAGCTCAAGGACAGCGGCGACCGCCTGGCGGTGGCGCTGGCCCGCGTGGCCTGGCTCAAGGCCGAGGCCGACAAGGCCACCGCCGCCGTCGCTGCCGCCGCGCCCGGCGCGCAGCGCGCCCCCGAGCCGCAGGACACGGTGCCTTCGCCGCAACTGCTCACGGCTGCCGCCGCCGGCGCCGCCACCTTCACCCGCGAGCAGCGCGAGTGGTGCGTCGGCGAAGCGATGGTGCTCACCGGCTTCCAGTTCACGCCGGTGGAGCTGCTGGAGAAGGGCGATTCGCACATCGCCCAGCTCATCCTGCAGGCCCGCCAGGCCGGCTGAGGTTCGCGCCACGGCCAGCGATGCCGTAGTCCTGATGCGCTCGCGCTATAGCGCCTGGCCGCCGTCGCCCTGCCACGCCGAAATCCAGCCTTCGTCGGCCCAGTCCTTCAGCCACTGGACGGCGAGCGGCGCAATGGCTTCGGGCGGGTGCCAGGACAGCATGGCTTCGCAGCCGTCGGCGAACGTGCCGCCGCGGGCGAAGTGCTCCAGCAGGCGCGCTTCCTCCGGCGCCAGCGGCCGATAGCGGGTCAGCAGCGATGCGTCACGCCAGACCACCCAATGTTCGCCGGTGGCGGGCGCCGCATCGGGGGGCGCGTGCCCGGCCTTGATCGCTTTCCAGATCGCGACGCTGTTCCCGCCCAGGCGCAGCGACTGCAGGCTGGGATGGAAGCCCAGCCGCAGCGTTGGCCAGTGCGCCGGGGTCATCGCCCGCAGGTCGTCCCAGCGGACAAGGGGCGCATCGGCCGCGTCGAAACTGTCCATCAGCCGGCGCTCCCAGTTCGCCAGTTCGGCGACCTGCGGATGCGCGTCGAACGGCGCCGCTTGTCGCAGCCAGGCCGGCAGCGGGCCACCGAAATGGCGCAGTGAACGCAGGTGCGACGGGCGCGCGGCGATGAAGCCGCGGCACAGCGCGTCCCACAGTTCGTCGCCCAGGTAGTGCGACAGCACCGGGTGGTCGTTCTCCAGCACCTCGCGCAGGCGCGACGCGTAGGCGTTGACGTAGATGCCCCACCCGAGCGGGCCGGGCACCGGCCGGTCGGGCGCCAGCAGCGGCAGCAGGCCGTCGTCGCCCTGCCGCAGGGAGGCCAGAAAGCGTCGCTGCAGCTGCGCGAGCGCCGTCACGTCAACCCACCGCCCGGCGCGCGGCCGGTGCGTTGGCGCGGGCGAAGGCGCGCCGGGCCAGGTCCAGTTCGGCGACCAGCTCGGGCAGCGGCGGGATGTGGTCGTCGCGTTCGATCATGGTGCTGATGGCGCCGAAGCGGCGGATCGCCGATTCATACAGCGCCCAGACCGGCGCAGGGACGGCGTGGTCGTGGGTGTCGATGGCGTAGTGGCCGTAGTCGGTGTGGCCGGCCAGGTGGATCTGCCAGATGCGGTCGGCGGGCAGTCCGGCCAGGAAGTGCTCGGGGTCGAAGCCGTGGTTGCGCGCGCTCACCGCCACGTTGTTCACGTCCAGCAAGAGGCGGCAGCCGCTGCGCCGCGTCACTTCGGACAGGAACTCCCATTCGGGCATCGACGAAGCGGTGAACTCGACGTAGGAGCTGAGGTTTTCAAGCAGGATCTCGCGGCCCAGGAAGTCCTGCACTTCGCCGACCCGGGCCACCACGTGCGCGATGGCCTCTTCGCAGTACGGCAGCGGCAGCAGGTCGTGGCTGTTGATGTCGTCCACGCCCGTCCAGCACAGGTGGTCGGACACCCAGGCTGGCTCGATGTCGAGCATCAGCTGCCTGAGCGAATGCAGGTAGTCGCGGTCCAGCGGGTCGGTGCCGCCGATGGACAGCGACACCCCGTGCATCACCAGCGGATAGCGCTGGCGCACGGCTTCCAGGTAGTGGCGCGGCTTGCCGCCGGCCACCATGAAGTTTTCGGACGTGATCTCAAACCAGTCCACGTCAGGCGGCTGGTCCAGCACCGCGGCGAAGTGGTCGGTGCGCAGGCCCAGGCCGAAGCCCAGCCACGGGCGCGGCCCCGGATCAGGGGACCCGGGGCCGGCCGCGTGCCTGAGTCCGAACTGCGGCATCAGCCCGCCGTGCCGCCGACGTTCGCGCAGGACGGCGCCGGCATGGCGACCCAGCCCGAGCCCTTGCACGAGCCCTGGCCCTTGCAGGCGTGGTCGGCGGTCTTGCAGTCGTTGTGGCCCTTGCACTGGTTGATGCCGTAACACTGGATCAGGGTGCTTTCGGCCACGACCTTGGTCATGCCGGGGTCGATCACCGTGCCGCCGATGTCGGCGCAGGCCTTGGCCGGCGCGGCCACGAAGCCCTGGCCCTTGCAGCTGCCGGTGCCCTTGCAGCTGTTGGTCGCGGTCTTGCAGTCGTTGTGGCCGCCGCAGACATTGACGCCGCTGCAGTGGACCAGTTCGACGCTGCCCGCGGGCACGGCCGCCGACTGGGCGGCCGCGCCGCCGGCGAGGCCTGCGGCGATGGCGGCAAGGGCGGCGCCGGTGAAACGGTTCGCGTTGGACAAGCTCATGCGTGAACTCCTTGGTGGGATTGGGTCGCGGCGGATGCCGTGCCCCGGGTGACGCCCGCACTGGCGGGTTATCCATCAAGAGTGGGCTGGTGCGCGAAGAGGTTCGCGCCGGGCCAATTATTTTCCTGAACGGCAGCCCCGGCCCGCGCCGCCACCCTGCCCAATGGCGCATGACAGTCAACAGGCGCCGCCTACAATCTGCGGCGAACCGGCCACCGTGGCCTGGCCCCTGGAGCCTGGATGAGCCTGCTGCCCCGTCGCTTGACCCTCGCCATCGCGATGCTGCTGGGGCCCGTTGCGGGCTTTGCCGCCGCGCCGGTCACGCCTGCGCCCGATGACGCCGTGCTGCAGGTGCTCGACACCGTGGTGGTCAGCGGTATCCAGCCGGGACCCGGCCTGTGGAAGGTGTCGAAGGACGGCCG
>JANOJQ010000126.1:0-35041 GCA_031418815.1 Lysobacteraceae bacterium | reverse complement strand
GCCGTGCCCACGCGGGCCGCGGCCGCGCTGGACGGGGCCGCCGCCCTCGCCCTGCCCCGGGCCGCGCAGGCCGCCCTGCCCGCGGGCAGCGGCAGCCTGGTGATGCCCTCGCTGGCGCCCATGCTCGAGGGCGTCACGCCGGCGGTGGTGAACATCTACACGCGCCAGGTAGTCCGGGTGCGCAACCCTCTGCAGGAACTGTTCGGCATGCCGGGCATGCCCCAGCAGCGCGTGCAGCAGTCGCTGGGCTCGGGCGTGATCGTGGACGCCGAGCGCGGCCTGGTGCTGACCAACAACCACGTGATCGAGAACGCCGACGGCGTGTCGGTCACCCTGGCCGACGGCCGCACCCTGGAAGCCGAACTGGTGGGCGCCGACCCCGACACCGACGTCGCCGTGATCCGCATCCCCGCCGAAGGCCTCACGGCGCTGAACCTGGCCGATTCGGCGCAGCTGCGCGTGGGCGACTTCGTGGTGGCGGTGGGCAATCCCTTCGGCCTGGGCCAGACCGTCACCAGCGGCATCGTCTCGGCCGTGGGCCGCAGCGGCCTGCAGGGCCTGGGCTACCAGAACTTCATCCAGACCGACGCGTCCATCAACCCGGGCAACTCCGGCGGCGCGCTGGTGAATCTCAACGGCGAGCTGGTGGGCATCAACACCGCCAGCTTCAACCCGCGCGGCAGCGCGGCCGGCAACATCGGCCTGGGCTTCGCCATCCCCGCCAACCTCGCCCGTGAGGTCATGCGCCAGCTGATGGCCTACGGCGAAGTGCGCCGCGGCTCGCTGGGCCTGGACGGCGAGGACATCAACGAGTTCAGCGCCAGGCAGCTGGGCCTGCCGGCCAACCTGCGCGGCGCGCTGGTGGCGCGCGTGTACCGCGGCTCGCCGGCCGAAGCGGCAGGCGTGCGCCCGGGCGACGTGGTCACCGCCGCCAACGGCGAGCGCGTGGACGGCGCGCAGTCGCTGCGCAACATCGAGGGCCTGCTGCCGGTGGACCAGCGGGTGACGCTGGACCTGCTGCGCGGTGACCAGAAGCTGAGCGTGCAGGCGGTGCTCAAGGCCCAGGCCAAGGAGATCGACGGCGGCCAGATCGACCCGCGCCTGGCCGGCGCCACGCTCACCGAGCTGCCCGAGCGTTTCCGCCAGCAGGGCCTGATCGGCGTGGTGGCCAGCAAGGTCACCGCCGGCAGCCCGGCCGCGCGCAGCGGCCTGCGCGCCGGCGACCGCATCGGCCAGGTCAACCGCGCCAACGTCGCCGACCTGCCCGCGTTCCGCAGCGCCCTGGCTTCGCCGCCGCGCGAGCTGGTGCTGAGCGTCGCGCGCGGCGGCCGCTTCGGCTACCTGGTGATGGAATAAGTGCGGCGCCGCACCGGCCACGGCTGCGGCGACGGTGTAATGTGAAGCCCTGAACGCTGCCGGAGAACGCGCATGAACCGCCCCAGGAACCCGATCGAAGCCGCCGACGCCGAGTTCGAGGAAGTCGGCAGCCACCTCGACGCCGCCAAGGAAAACCTCGGCGATGCCCGCGATGCGCTCAAGTCCGGCGTCACCGACGCGCTGGACGCCGGCGCGTCCGCGGCGCGCGAGGCCAAGGCCGAACTCGACGAAAAGCTGCAGGGCCTGCTCGACCAGGGCAAAGGCATGCTGACGCAGGCCGAAGACCTGATCCGCAGCAAGCCGCTGGCCTCGTTCGGCGTGGCTTTCGCCGCCGGCTACCTGGTCGCCGCGCTGACCCGCCGCAAGTAAGCCGTCGCGATGAGCGACCCGACGCCGGCGCCGGCGCCCGAGCCGACCCCGCCCGCAAGCGAGCCGCCGCGGCCCGAGCCGGGCCCGCCGGGCACGATCAGCGCCGATGCCCAGGCGGTGCTGGACGCCGCCAGGGCCGCGGCCGGTTCGTACTTCGGCGGCTTCACCACGCTGCGGCGCCTGTTCGCCGCCGAAGTCAGCCTGGCGCGCGACGCGCTGGTGCGCGCCCTGCTCTACCTGCTGGTCACCACGGTGATGCTGGGCACCGCCTACCTGCTGCTGACGGCGCTGGTGGTGGCCGGCCTGCGCGCGTCGGGCGCGCCCTGGCCGCTGGCGCTGGGCGTGCCGCTGCTGGTGAGCATGGGCATCGCCGTGTTCGGGCTGCTGCGCGCGCGCAAGATCCTGCGCTACGCCGACTTCGAGGCGACGCGACGCCAGCTCAAGAAAGGCTTCCACGTCAACCCGCACCAGGATGCCCCGCTGTGAAGGGCCTCGAGGAAAAAATCGCCGCCGTGCAGCAGGCCGAGGCCGAGTGCGCGCGCCAGCGTTCGGACGCGCACGAGGCCTGGCACCACCTGCAGGATGAAATGCGGCGCACCGCCACGCCGGTGCGCATCGTCGTCTCGGGCCTGGCGCTGGGCTTCGCCAGCGGCATCGCCACGTCCGGCGCAGCCGCGGCGGCCAACGGCAAGCTGGTCAGCGGCCCGATCTTCTCGATGCTGATCGACACCGTGGTGCCCGGTCTGCTGGCCGGCATCACCGCGGCCGTCACGGCGTCGAGTGAAGTCGAGGGGGCGGCGGAAGAAGCGGTGGACCAAGCCATCGACGAGGCGCAGGTCGAGCCGGTGCAGGCCCAGGCGGCCGCCAAACCCAAACGCAAGCGCAAACCCAGGGCGCCCCGCCGTGACCCAGCCGACGCCTGACGCCAGCGCCGCCGCCGCGGCGACGCCCGCGGCAGCCGCCTCGCCCGTGGCCGCGCCCGCCGAAACCCCGGCCCAGGTGGCCAGCTCGCACGCGGCGCGGCTGGCGGCGATGCGCAACAACTCGCGCCTGCTTTGGACGCTGGTGATCATCATCGGGCTGTACACCTGCTACTTCGCCAGCAGCCTGATACTGCCGCTGGTGATGGCGGCCTTCTTCGCCATGCTGCTCAGCCCGCTGATCAACCGCGCGCCGCTGCGCTGGCTGCCGCGCGGCCTGGCGGCGCTGATCCTGGTGACCGCGCTGGTGGCCAGCCTGGGCGCGGTGGCGGTGTTCGTGGCGCCGCCGGCGGCGGAATGGGCCCGCGACGTGCCCTTCCGGCTGCGCGAGGCGGCGCCCAAGCTCAAGGGCATGCTCGAATCAATCCAGGACGCGCGCCGCGCCAGCGAATCGTTCGACGAATTCACCAGCGGCAAGGCCGACGACGCCGAGCGCGTGGTGGTGCGCCCGCCCACCACCGACCTGCTGTCGGCCACGCCCCGCGTGCTGGGCTCGGTGCTGGCGGTGCTGCTGCTGACCTTCGCCTTCCTGGTGTACGGCGACGACGTGCTCAACAAGATGATGCGGCTGAGGAAAACGCGCGCGCAGAAGCGCCTCACGGCCGAGATCGTCCAGCACATCCAGAGCGACCTGTCGCGCTACGTGCTCACCATCAGCGCCACCAGCGCAGTGCTGGGCGGCGTCACCGCGCTGTACCTGTGGTACCTGGGCGTGGAAGACCCGCTGCTGTGGGGCGTGCTGGCCGCGGCGCTCAACCTCACGCCCTTCGTGGGCCCGCTGATCATGGCCATGCTGCTGTCGCTGGTGGGGCTGTCGCAGTTCGACACCATCGGCGCCGCGCTGCTGCCGGCCGCCGGCTTCCTGGTGCTGCACGCGCTGGAAAGCAACCTGCTCACGCCGATGGTGCTGGGCCGCACGATGCGCATCAACCCGCTGGCGATCATCCTGTGGCTGCTGCTGTGGGGCTGGCTGTGGGGCGTGGTGGGCCTGCTGGTGGCGGTGCCGATGCTGGTGTGCCTGAAGATCGTCGCCAGCCGGGTCGAGGCCTGGCAGGCCTGGTCGAAGCTGCTGGAATAGCCTTCACCCGCTGCGCCCCGGCCGCCGCGCTATCCTTTGCCGGTGAAAACCCCGCCGCGCGCCCTCAGCCTCGACCTCGACGACACCCTCTGGCCGATCTGGCCCTCGATCGAGCGCGCCGAGCGCGCGCTGGACGCCTTCCTGCGCCAGCACTGCCCGCGCACCGCCCAGCGCTACCCGATCCCGCGCATGCGCCAGCTGCGCGAAGTGATCGCGGCCAGGCACCCGCAGTACCTGCACGACTTCAGCCACCAGCGCGTGCTGTCGCTGCGCCATGCGCTGGCGGAATCGGGCGACGACGTGGCCCACGCCGAGCCGGCCTACGAGGCCTTCTTCGCCACCCGCAACCAGGTGGACTTCTACCCCGATGCGCTGGCCGCGCTGGGCCGGCTGTCGGCGCGGCTGCCGCTGGCGGCGCTCACCAACGGCAATGCCGACCTGGCCCGCATCGGCATCCAGGACCACTTCCAGGTGTTCGTCAGCGCCCGCGACCACGGGCTGGCCAAGCCCGAGACGCCGATCTTCCACGCCACCTGCGAACGCCTGGGCCAAGCCCCGGCCGACGTGCTGCACATCGGCGACGACCCGCTGATGGACGTGGTGGGCGCGCGCCGCGCCGGCATGCCCAGCTGCTGGATCAACCGCCGCAAGGAGCGCTGGCCGGCCGAGCTGCCGCGCCCCGACCTCGAATTCGCTACGCTTGCCGGACTGGCCGATTGGCTGGACCGTACCCACCCCGTCACGGAGCCCCGATGAGCCTGCCGCCCTGCTTCGCCACCCCCGACCAGGCCGACGGCGCCTGGCCGCTGGTGCTGGTGGACCGCGCCAGCCTGCCCACGTGGCGCGGCGGGCAGGTGGCGGCGGTGCAGGCCTGGCTGGACGCGCATGCCTTCACCGCACAACCGGGCGCGCCGCTGATGATTCCCGGCGCCGACGGCCGGCCCGCGTATTTCCTGGCCGGCATCGCCGACGGCAACGACCCGCTCGCGCTGGCCCACCTGCCGCTGCTGCTGCCGGTGGGCACGTACCGGCTTTCGCCCGACTCGCCGGCGAAGGTGGCCTCGGGCCCAGCGCTGCTGGGCTGGGGCCTGGGTGCCTACAAGTTCGACCGTTACCTCAAGCCGGCCCGCGCCCCGGCGCGCCTGGTGCTGGACGCATCGCAGGCCGATGACGCCGAGGCCTTCGCCGTGCTCAAGGCCAGCACCCTGGTGCGCGACCTGATCAACACCCCCACCGAACACATGGGCCCAGCCGAACTCGAGGGCGTGGCCGCGCGCCTGGCCCAGGCCTACGGCGGCGACCTGACGGTGATCGAAGGCGAGTCGCTGCTCAAGCACAACTTCCCGGCCATCCACGCCGTGGGCCGCGCCAGCCACCGCGCGCCGCGGCTGATCGAAATCCGCTGGGGCGACCCGGCGCACCCGGCCCTGGCCATCGTCGGCAAGGGCGTGTGCTTCGACACCGGCGGCCTGGACATCAAGCCCGCCGACGGCATGCGCAACATGAAGAAGGACATGGGGGGCGCCGCCCACGCCCTGGGCCTGGCCCAGCTGGTGATGGGCCTGAAGCTGCCGGTGCGCCTGCACCTGCTGGTGCCGGCCGTGGAAAACGCCATCGGCCCGGACGCGTTCCGCCCCGGCGAAGTGCTGGCCACGCGCCAGGGCCTGAGCGTGGAAGTGGACAACACCGACGCCGAGGGCCGGCTGGTGCTGTGCGACGCGCTCACCTACGCCGCCGAAGGCAAGCCGGGCCTGATCATGGACTTCGCCACGCTGACCGGCGCCGCGCGCATCGCCCTGGGCCCGGACCTGCCGGCGCTGTTCACCAACCAGGATGCACTGGCCGCCGACTACCTGGCCGCCGGCGAGCGCACGCGCGACCCGCTGTGGCGCATGCCGCTGTGGCGCCCGTACTTGAGCTACCTCAAGTCGGGCATCGCCGATCTCGCCAATTCGGGCCCCTCGCGCATGGCCGGCTGCGTCACCGCCGCGCTGTACCTGGAGCGCTTCGTGCCCGAGGGCCAGCCCTGGACGCACGTGGACGTGTACTCGTGGAACGACGCCGACCGCCCGGGCAAGCCGGCCGGCGGCGAGGCGCAGGGACTGCGCGCGGCCTGGCACCTGCTCAAGGCCCGCTACCCCAACAAGTGACAACCGGCAGTACCCCGCGGCAAGCCCAACGGCTCACAATGTCCTGACCCCGGCCCGCGCAAACTGCGCCGGCCTTGTCTTGGAGCGCCCCATGGATTCGTCGCAGGACCTGCTCAAACAGCTGCACATCGACCGCCGCCCGGCCGCGAAGAAGCGTCGCCCGCGCTGGCTGGTGCCGGCGCTGGTGGCCGTGGCGCTCGGGGTCGGCGTGGTGTTCTGGTCGTCCCTGCGCCCGGTGGTGGTGGAAACCGCGTTGGCCCGCGCCGCCGCCGAACTCGGCACCGCGTCGGTGCTCGACGCCTCGGGCTACATCACCGCGCGGCGCATCGCCACCGTGTCGTCCAAGATCACCGGCAAGGTGCGCGAGGTGCTGATCGAAGAAGGCCAGCGCGTGGCCGAAGGCGAAGTGCTGGCCTACCTCGATCCCGCCGACGCCGAAGCCCAGCGCGACCTCGCGGGCGCCCAGCTGGCCTCGGCGCGCTCGCAGCTGGCCGAGGCCCAGGCCCAGCTCACGCTCGCCAACCAGACGCTCAAGCGCCAGAAGGAATTGGCCGACCGCCAGCTGGTGGCCGCCTCGTCGCTCGACGCCGCCGTGGCCGACCGCGATTCGCGCGCCGCGCGCCTGGCCAGCCTGAACCGCGCCGTCCAGGTCGCCCAGGACCAGTTGGCCATCGCCGCGCTGAGCGTGGACAACACGATCATCCGCGCGCCCTTCGCCGGCGTCATCGTCGCCAAGGCCGCGCAGCCGGGCGAGATGATCTCGCCCATCAGCGCCGGCGGCGGCTCCATCCGCACCGGCATCGGCACCCTGGTGGACATGGATTCGCTGGAAGTGCAGGTGGACGTCAACGAGGCCTACATCGGCCGCGTGACGCCCAAGATGCCGGTCGAGGCCGTGCTCAACGCCTACCCGGACTGGAAGATCCCGGCAGAAGTGATCGCCATCGTGCCCACCGCCGACCGCAGCAAGGCCACGGTGAAGGTCCGCATCGCGCTCAAGTCCAAGGACGCCCGCATCGTGCCCGACATGGGCGTGCGCGTGAGCTTCCTGGACGAGGCCAAGCCCGACGCCGCGCCGCCGGTGGGCGCCTTCGTGCCCGAGCGCGCGGTGGTGACCGTGGACGGCGCCTCGCACGTGTTCACCGTGGTGGACGGCCAGGCCAAGCGCGTGGAAGTGACCCTGGGCGAGAAGCGCGACACCGAACAGCAGGTCACCGCCGGCCTGGTGGGCGGCGAGACCGTGGTGCTGTCGCCCTCGGAAAAGCTGCGCGACGGCGCCAAGGTCGCGGTCAAGTAAGCCATGGCCAAGACCCTGGTCGAAATCCGCGGCCTGACCAAGGCCTACGTGCGCGGCAAGCAGCGCGTGGAAGTGCTGCACGGCATCAACCTGGACATCCCCGAGGGTGATTTCGTTGCGCTCATGGGGCCGTCGGGCTCGGGCAAGACCACCCTGCTCAACCTGATCGGCGGCCTGGACTCGCCCAGCGACGGCCTGCTGCGCGTGGACGGCCAGCGGATCGACGACCTGGGCAGCGACCAGCTGGCGGCCTGGCGCGCCAGCACCGTGGGCTTCATCTTCCAGAGCTACAACCTGATGCCGGTGCTCACCGCGCAGAAGAACGTCGAGCTGCCGCTGCTGCTGGCCGAGATGTCGGCCGCCGAGCGCGCGCGCCGCGCCAGCGTGGCGCTCAAGCTGGTGGGCCTGGACGACCGCGCCAAGCACAAGCCCAACGAACTTTCCGGCGGCCAGCAGCAGCGCGTGGCGATCGCCCGCGCGCTGGTGTCCGACCCGCGCATCCTGATCTGCGACGAGCCCACCGGCGACCTCGACCGCAAGACCGCCGACGAAGTGCTGGTGCTGCTGCAGCAGCTCAACCGCGAGTTCGGCAAGACCATCGTCATGGTCACGCACGACCCCAAGGCCGCCGAATACGCCAGCCGCACGGTGCACCTGGACAAGGGCACCCTGGTCGACGATGCGCCGGCGCACTGAGCCATGAAGTACTTCGGGCTGATCTGGGCGGGACTGTTCCGGAAGAAGCTCCGGACCACGTTGACGCTGTTCTCGCTGGTCTGCGCCTTCGTGCTGCTGGGCCTGCTGCAGGCGGTGAACTCGCTGTTCAACGGCGGCGCCGATTTCCTCGGCGCCAACCGGCTGATCACCCAGGCCCGCACCAGCTTCACCCAGCCGCTGCCGATGCGCCTGCTGCCGCAGATCGAATCCATCCCCGGCGTGGCGCGGGTGTCGCACTCGCAGTTCTTCGGCGGCGTGTACCAGGACCCGCGCAACTTCTTCCCGCAGTTCGCGGTGAACCCGCAGCGCCTGCGCGACACCTATCCCGAATGGGTGATGGGCGAAGACGGCTGGCGCCGCTTCATCACCACCCGCAACTCCACCATCGTCGGCCGCAACCTGGCCGACAAGTTCGGCTGGAAGGTGGGCGACGTGATCCCGCTCAACTCCTTCATCTGGACCAAGACCGACGGCACCCGCGTCTGGGAATGGGAGGTGGCCGGCATCTTCGACGGCCGCGACGCCGAGTGGCAGAAGCGCGCCGGGCTGATGTACCTCAACTACGGCCAGTTCGACGAAGGCCGCGCCGGCGGCAAGGGCCTGGCCGGCGTATTCGTGGTGGTGGTGGACGACCCGGACGCGTCCGAACGCGTGGCGGCGCTGATCGACGAGAAGTTCGAGAACTCGCCCGATGAAACCAAGACCCAGAGCGAGCAGGAGTTCCAGCTGGGCTTCGCGCGCCAGCTCGGCGACATCGGCCTGATCGTCAACCTGATCACCAGCGCGGTGTTCTTCTCCATCCTGTTCCTGACCGGCGTGAGCATGTCGCAGGGCGTGCGCGAGCGCGTGCCCGAGCTGGCGGTGCTCAAGGTGCTGGGCTTCACCGACCGGGCGGTGATGGGCCTGGTGCTGGCCGAGGCGTTCCTGCTGTGCTTCCTGGGCGCGCTGGCCGGCATGCTGCTGGCGAACTTCTCCACCCGCTTCCTGCCGGCCGAGTTCCCGATCGAAACCGACCTGAGGGTTTGGGCCATCGCCGGCGTCAGCGTGGTGGTGCTGTCGCTGCTGGTGGGCGTGCCGCCGGCGCTGCACGCGCTGCGCATCAAGATCGTCGACGCACTGGCGGGCCGCTGATGAGCACCTACACGCAAGTGCGCGAGATCGTCATGATGAACCTGCGCAGCGTGCCGCAGCGCCTGGGCGCGTCGCTGGTGATCGTGATCGGCATCGCCGGCGTGGTCGGCGTGATGGTGGCGCTGCTGTCGATGTCGGCGGGCCTGGAGAAAACGCTCAGCGGCACCGGCCGCGACGACCGCGTGGTGGTGACGCGCGGCGGCTCCAACGGCGAGCTGTCGAGCTTCCTGGACCGCGCTTCGGGCACGCTGGTGAAGCAGGACCCGGCCATCGCCCGCGGCAAGGACGGCCTGCCGCTGGCGTCGGGCGAGATCATCATCATCACCGAGGTGCCGCGCTTCGGCCAGAAGACCGGCGCCAACGTCACCCTGCGCGGCGTCGAGCCGGTGGGCTTCACGATCCGGCCCGAACTGCGCATCGTCGAAGGCCGCAAGTTCCGTCCCGGCCTGCGCGAAATCATCGTCGGGCAGGCGGCCAGCGGCCAGTTCGCGGGCCTGGACGTGGGCACGCCGCTGCGTTTCCGCGGCTCCACCTGGACGGTGGTGGGCGTGTTCTCCACCGGCGGCGACGCCCACGAATCCGAGCTGTGGACCGACACCGAGACGGCGCAATCAGCCTTCAACCGCAGCGGCTATTCCTCGATCCTGGCCAAGCTGGCCAGCACCGACGGCTTCGAACCGATGAAGGAGCGCCTGACCAGCAACCCGCAGCTGAACGTGGACGTGAAGACCGAACGCGATTTCTTCAGCGGCCAGTCCGGCACGCTCACCACGGTGATCGGCGTGCTGGCCGGCTTCGTGGCGCTGGTGATGGCCATCGGCGCCACGTTTGGCGCGCTCAACACGATGTACTCGGCGGTGTCGGCGCGCACGGCCGAGATCGGCACGCTGCGCGCGCTGGGCTTTGGCGCCATGCCGGTGATCGCCTCGGTGATGGCCGAGGCGCTGGCGCTGGCCATCTCCGGCGGCGTGCTGGGCGCGCTGCTGGCCTATGTGCTGTTCAACGGCTATTCGGTCAGCACGCTGGGCAGCGGCTTCACCCAGGTGGCCTTCAAGTTCGCGGTCACGCCGGGGCTGGTGATGCAGGGGCTGGCGCTGTCGCTGTTCATCGGCTTCGTCGGCGGCCTGCTGCCGGCCATCCGCGCCGCGCGCATGCAGGTGACCTCGGCCCTGCGCGGCTAGGCAGCGCGGTCCGGACCCGGGCGGCGAGGCAGGCAGGCCGGCATCACATCGTTACAGGCATGCCCCCGCGCTTGGGCGGATAATCCCGGCCCGGCCCGCGGTCCCCGCGGCCCTCCTCCGGAACGCCCCGTGCACGCAGCCCCACCCGCCATCGACCGCAAGGGCCTGAGCGCCGCGATCGCTTCCTACGTGCTGTGGGGCGTGTTCCCGCTTTACTGGTACCTGCTCAAGCACGTGCCGTCGCTGCAGATCATTTCCCACCGCATCGTCTGGTGCGCGCTGTTCGTGGTGGGCTTCCTGGTGCTGCGCGAAGGCTGGGGCTGGCTGCGCACCGCGCTGTCGCGGCCCAAGGTGGGCTGGATGCTGCTGGCCAGCAGCCTGCTGATCAGCTTCAACTGGGGCATCTACATCTGGGCCGTGACCCACGGCCGCGTGGTCGAAGCCAGCCTGGGCTATTTCATCAACCCGCTGGTGAACGTGCTGATCGGCGTGCTGGTGCTGCACGAGCGGCTCAACAAGGCGCAGTGGATCGCCGTTTCGATCGCCGCGCTGGGCGTGCTGTGGCTGGCGCTGCTGCACGGCGACCCGCCGTGGATTTCGCTGGCGCTGGCCTTCAGCTTCGCCATCTACGGCCTGATCCGGAAACTGGCGAACGTGGACGCGGTGCCGGGCCTGGCGATCGAAAGCCTGATCCTGCTGCTGCCGGCGTTGGCGTGGTTGGGCATGGCGCAGGCCCAGGGTGTAGGCGCGTTCGGCAGCGGCGACTGGCGCAGCGACGCGCTGCTGGTGTTCGGCGGTGCGCTGACGGCGCTGCCGCTGATCGGCTTCGCCTACGGCGCGCGCCGCATCCCGTATTCGCTGGTCGGCATCCTGCAGTACATCGCACCCACCCTGCAGCTGATCAGCGGCGTGTGGCTGCTGGGCGAGGACTTCTCCGGCACGCAGGCCGTCGGCTTCGGCGCCATCTGGCTGGCCCTGGCAATTTACGGGTTCGACGGCTGGCGCCGTTCGCGCCAGCAGCCCGCGCTGGCGGCGCAGGAACACTGCGCCGAACAGGTGCCCGCCTGCGACGGCGCCGCGCCGCCGCACGAAACCGAGCGCAAGGCCTGAGCACGGCTTGTCGGGTGCCAGCGGGCGTGCGCTAATCCGTGGCCATGGACCCCGCCGACGCCTTTGCTGCGCTCTATCGCGACACCGTGCTCGACCACGGCCGCGCGCCGCGGCACCAGGGCGAACTGGCGCCACCCGCGCGTTCGGCCAGCGCCAGCAACGCGCTGTGCGGTGACCACGTGGCGGTGGACGTGGTGCTGGATGCCCGCGGCGCCGTCGCACAGCTGCGGCACCGCACCCAGGGCTGCCTGATCTGCACCGCGTCGGCGTCGCTGATGGCCGGCGACGTGCGCGGCCGCGACAACGACGCCGTGGCCGCGCGTCTCCACGCGCTGCGCCTCGGCCTGGCATCGGGCGACGGCGACGGCCTGGGCGAGCTGGCCGCGCTGACCGGCGTGTCCGCCCACCCCACCCGCCACCGCTGCGCGCTGCTGCCCTGGGAGGCGCTGAAGGCGGCGATGGCCATGGCGGCCCCGGCTTGAGCCCGGTCGGCGGCAACCGCGGCGTGCTGCTGCGTGCGCTTTCGCTGCGCGAACAGGGCCGCGCCTTTGCATTGGCGCTGGTCACCGACACCGAAGGTTCGACCTACCGAAAGCCCGGCGCGCTGGCGCTGGTGGCCGACGATGGCGAGCGCGTCGGGGCGATTTCCGGCGGCTGCCTGGAGCCCGCGCTTGACCAGCTGGCGCGCGATGCGCTGGCTTCGGGCCGGGTCGAAGTGGCGCTGTTCGACACGCGCGGCGACGACGACCTGGTGTTCGGTTCGGGCTCGGGCTGTCGCGGCCGCATGCGCGTGCTGGCCTGGCCGGTGGCGCCGGGCGCGCATGCCCTGTTCGATGCGCTGGCCGCGGCGCAGGCCGACGGCGCGCCGCTGGACCTGGTGTTGGCGGTGGACGACGGCGACGCGGGCCGCGGGCTGGGCTGGCACGCGGACCGCACCTGCGACTTCGATCCGCCGGCCATCGCGTACGCACTGCGCGGCGCCGAGGCCGGCCTGCACGAGCGCGAAGGCCGGCGGTTCGCCCGGCTGCGCATCAGCCCGCCGCCGCGCCTGCTGCTGCTGGGCGCCGGCCCCGAGGCGCCGGCGATGCTGCTTCTGGC
The DNA here is from genome assembly GCA_031418815.1 of Lysobacteraceae bacterium. Taxonomy (GTDB): domain Bacteria; phylum Pseudomonadota; class Gammaproteobacteria; order Xanthomonadales; family Xanthomonadaceae; genus Arenimonas. The sequence goes on along the minus strand of JANOJQ010000126.1, from coordinate 22,553 downwards.
GAACACGCTGGGCTGGCAGGCCGAGGTCGCCGACCATCGCGAGGCATTGCTGCTGGCGTCGCGGCTGGGTGATGCGACGGCGCTCCGCCACGGTCGGCCGGCGGCGGTGCTGGCCGCACTGGCCGCCGCGCCCGACGCCGCGCTGGTGATGACCCATGTCGCCAGCACCGACCTGGAGGCGCTGCGCGCGCTGGCCGCGTTGCCGGTCGGCTACGTCGGCCTGCTGGGTCCACCGGGCCGCCGCGACGAACTGCTTGCCGAGCTCACCGATGCCGAGCGCGCAGCGCTGCAGCCGCGCCTGCGTGCGCCGGTGGGCCTGCTGCTCGGCGGCGAAGGCCCGGAGGCCATCGCGATGGCCATCTCGGCCCAGCTGCAGCTGTACTTCCACGCCAGCCCATGACCCCAGCCCGCCACGGCGTGGTGCTGTTGGCGGCCGGTGGCTCACGCCGGCTCGGCCAGCCCAAGCAGCTGGTGCAAATGGCCGGCGAAACCCTCGTCCACCGCGCCGCGCGCCTGGCGCTGGCCACGGCGCCCGCCGATGCGGTGCTGGTGCTGGGCGCACACGCCGAAGCGGTGCTCGCGGGCGTGGCTACGCTGGCCCTGCGCCCGGTGCAGTGCGCCGACTGGGAGCGCGGCATGGGCACGTCGCTGCGCGCGGGCCTCGCGGCGCTGTCGCCCGCGTGCCAGGGTGCCCTGGTGCTGCTGTGCGACCAGCCCGACCTCGACGCCACCCACCTGCAGGCCCTGGTCCAGGCCTGGCGTCGCGACCCGTCGCGCGCCGCGGCCAGCGCCTATGCCGGCGTGCTGGGCGTGCCGGCCCTGCTGCCGCGCGCCTGGTTCCCCGAACTGGCGGCACTGGACGGCGACCGCGGTGCACGCGACCTGTTGCGCCAGCGCGCGCGCGACGTGCAAGCCGTCGCCTGCTCCCCGCTGGCCCGCGACATCGACACCCCCAACGACCTGCACGGCCACGGGCCGGCTTCACTTGGACCGGGAAACCAGCAGGAGTAGGCTGCGAAGGCCGCCCGGCCGCCCAGAGGGAACCGAATGAAACTTTCAGTGAACGGCGTCGACCACGATGTCGAAGCCAGCAGCGACATGCCCCTGCTGTGGGTCCTGCGCGACCTGGTCGGCCTGACCGGCACCAAGTACGGCTGCGGCATCGCCCAGTGCGGCGCCTGCACCGTGCACGTGGACGGCGTGCCGATGAAGGCCTGCATCACGCCGGCGTCCGCCGTGTCGGGCCGCAAGATCACCACCATCGAAGGCCTGTCGGCCGACGCCAGCCACCCGGTGCAGAAAGCCTGGGCCGAGCTGGACGTGGTGCAGTGCGGCTACTGCCAGTCGGGCCAGATCATGGCCGCCGCGGCGCTGCTGCAGGTGGTGAACAACCCCGACGACGCGCAGATCGACGCCGCCATGGCCGGCAACCTCTGCCGCTGCGGCACCTACCCGCGCATCCGCGCCGCGATCCACCGCGCCGCCGAGATCGGCAAGGCCTGATCCGCAGCATCCCCGATTCGCGCGCGCCCCACCGGGCGCCCATCCAGTTCGACGGAGACCGACCGTGAACGCCGAGAACAATCCTTCCCGCCGCACCTTCCTCAAGGCCAGCGCCCTCGTCGGCGGCGGCCTCGTGGTTGCCTTCATCGTTCCCGGCGGCAAGCGCCTGGCCTTCGCCCAGGAAGCGCCGGCCGCCGCGGCCGCGCTCACGCCCAACGCCTTCCTGCGCATCGGCGCCGACGACAGCGTCAGCGTGCTGCTGGCGCATTCGGAAATGGGCCAGGGCATCTGGACCACGCTGCCGATGCTGATCGCCGAAGAGCTCGACGCCGACTGGTCGAAGTTCAAGGTGGCGCATGCCCCGGCCGCGCCGGTTTACGCCAACAGCGTGTTCGGCATGCAGGGCACCGGCGGCTCCACCACCACGTGGTCGGAGTTCGACCGCTACCGCCAGGTCGGCGCCACCGCGCGCGCCATGCTGGTGCAGGCCGCCGCCGCGCGCTTCGGCGTGGAGGCTTCGGCCTGCCGCACCGAGAACGGCGTGGTGATTGCCGGCGACCAGCGCGCCCGCTACGGCGAACTGGCCGACGCCGCCGGCAAGCTGGCCGTGCCCGCCAACGTCGCGCTCAAGGCGCCGGCCGACTGGAAGGTGATCGGCAAACCCACGCGCCGGCTCGACACGCCCGAGAAGATCAACGGCAGCGCCGTGTTCGGCCTGGACATCCAGTTCGAAGGCCTCAAGACCGCGGTCGTGGCGCGCGCGCCGGTGTTCGGCGCGAAGGTGAAGTCGTTCGACGCCGCGCCGGCGCTGGCCGTGCCCGGCGTGCGCAAGGTGGTGCAGGTGCCGTCGGGCGTGGCCGTGGTGGCCGATCATTTCTGGGCCGCGAAAAAGGGCCGCGACGCGCTGTCGGTGGACTGGGACCTGGGCCCGAACGCGGGCCTGGATTCGGCCCAGCTGCTGGCGCAGTACCGCGAACTGGCCAAGACCGACGGCGCCAACGCCGCGCGCAAGGGCGACGCCCGCGCGAAGATCGCCGCCGCCGCGAAAATCATCGAAGCCGAATACCACGTGCCCTACCTCGCGCACGCCGCGATGGAGCCGCTCAACTGCACGGTGCGCATCGGCCCGGACAAGTGCGAGCTGTGGGTGGGCACGCAGTTCCAGACCATCGAACAGAACGTCGCCGCCGCCATCACCGGCCTCAAGCCCGAACAGGTGGAAGTGAACACGCCCTTCCTGGGCGGCGGCTTCGGCCGCCGCGCCACGCCCGGCGCCGACGTCGTCGCCGAGGCCGTACACGTGGCGAAAGCCGCCGGCCTGCCGGTGAAGACCGTCTGGACCCGCGAGGACGACACCCAGGGCGGCTACTACCGCCCGATGGCCTTCGAGCGCGCGCGCATCGCCCTGGGCGACGACGGCCTGCCCGTAGCGTGGGACCACGTGCTGGTCAACCAGTCCATCATGGCCGGCACGCCCTTCGCCGGCCTCATCAAGGACGGCGTGGACGGCTCCTCCGTGGAGGGCGTCAACAACTCGCCCTACCTCACCGGCCTGGCCGACCACCGCGTGGACCTGCATTCGCCGACCAATGGCGTGCCGGTGCTGTGGTGGCGCTCGGTCGGCCACAGCCAGAACGCCTTCGTGATGGAAAGCCTGGTGGACGAACTGGCGCACGCCGCCGGCAAGGACCCGCTGGACTACCGCCGCGCCCTGCTCAAGGACCACGGCCGCCACCTCGGCGTGCTCAACCTGGCGGCCGAGAAGGCGGGCTGGGGCTCACCGCTGCCGGCGGGCCGCGCGCGCGGCATCGCCGTGCACGAATCGTTCGGCAGCTACGTCGCCCAGGTCGCGGAAGTTTCCGTGGAAGACGGCGCGGTGCGCGTGCACAAGGTCACCTGCGCCATCGACTGCGGCGTGGCGGTGAACCCGCTGATGATCGCCGCGCAGATGGAGTCGGGCATCGCCTTCGGCCTGAGCGCGGCGCTGCATGGCCGCATCACGCTCAAGGACGGCCGCGTGCAGCAGTCCAACTACCACGACTATCCGGCGCTGCGCCTGCCGGAGATGCCGGCGGTGGAAACCCAGGTCATGGCCAGCAGCGAGAAGCCCGGCGGCGTCGGCGAACCGGGCCTGCCGCCGATAGCACCCGCGGTGGCCAACGCGGTGTTCGCGCTCACCGGCCAGCGCCTGCGTTCACTGCCGCTGGCGCTCGCGAAGGCCTGATCGCTAAGCCACCCGCGCCTTGGCGCGGGTGATGGTGAGCACGCCGGCCAGGATCACCGCCATCGCACCGATGGCGCTGATGCCGAAGCGTTCGTCCAGCAGCAGTGCGCCCAGCAGCACCGCGATCGGCGGGTTCACGTAGGCGTAGCTGGTGGCCAGGGCCGGCCGCACGTTCTGCAGCAGCCACACGTAGGCGCTGAACGCCACGATCGAACCGAACGCCGCCAGGTAGCCCACCGCCAGCGTGGCTTCCAGCGGCGGCACCCGGGTGATGCGTTCGCCCAGCGCCAGGCCCAGCGCGCCCATCGCCACGCCGCCGCACAGCATCTGCGCGGCGGTGCTCATGAACGGCGCCGGCAGGTCGCGGCCGCGGCTCCACACCGAACCCCAGGCCCAGGCGATCGGCGCCGCCAGCAGCGCCAGCATGCCGCCCGGGCTGGCGCGCATCTCGCTGCCCGCGTTGAGCCAGACCACGCCGACGAAACCAATCGCCAGCCCCAGCCATTCGCCGCGGCTGGGATGCTGGCGCTTCATCACCCCGAACAGCGCCGCCCACAGCGGCATGGACGCCACCGCGATCGCGGCCAGCCCCGACGACACCGTCTGCTCGGCGAAGTTCACCAGCCCGTTGCCCATCACCAGCATGAAAAGGCCCATCACCGCGGCGTTTTTCCACTGCGCGCGGGTGGGCGCCGCGTGGCCGCGCCAGCGCAGGAAGCCGTAGAACACCGCGCTGGCGGCCAGGAAGCGCAGGCTGCCCATCAGGAACGGCGGGTAGCCTTCCAGCCCGACGCGGATGGCCAGGTAGGTCGAGCCCCAGACCAGGTAGACCGACGCCAGCGCCAGCCCGACCGCCAGGGCGGACGGCGCGGTGGATTTTCCAGGATTCATGCGCGGCTCTTGGGTGGGACGTTCGACGACAGGGCTTCGAACCGAAGCAGGGCCTGCTTGCGCGGCAGCCCCCAGCGGTAGCCGCCGGGCGTGCCGTCGCCGCGGATCACGCGGTGGCAGGGAACAAGGACGGCCACGCGGTTGCTGGCGCAGGCGCGGGCGACCGCGCGCGCGGCCTTGGGCGCGTCCAGGCTCGCGGCGAGCTGCGCGTAGCTGCGCGTTTCACCGGCCGGGATGCGCATCAGCGCCTGCCAGACGCGCAGTTGGAACGCCGTACCCACCAGCTCCACCGGCACGGTGCCGGACTTGCTGGCCAGCGCATCGGCCACGGCGCGCAAGCGCGGAGCCAGGAAGGCGTCGCGGCCACTGTCCACGCGCTGCAGCGTGGCGCGCGGGAATTCATCGCGCAGCTCGCGCTCCAGTGCCTGCGCATCGTCGCCCAGCGCCACCGCGCAAATGCCGCGCTCGGTGGCGGCCACCAGCGCCTGGCCCAGGGCCGTGGCCACCAGCGACCAGCGGATGTCCAGGCCTGCGCCGCCGCGGCCATAGGCCAGCGGCGGCATGCCCAGGCGCGCGGCACCATCTTCGTACACGCGGCTGGGCGAGCCGTAGCCGGCGTCGTACAGGGCGTGGGTGACGCTCTGCCCGCCGCGCAGGCCGCGCTTGAGTGCGGCCAGGCGCCGCTGCGCGCGGTATTCGGCCGGCGTAAGCCCGAACCGCTCGCGGAAGCGGCGCTGCAGGTGGGTCGGGCTCAGGCCGACGGCGGCGCCCAGGGCATCGAGGCCCAGGTCGCGGTCGTCGAGCAGGCGGCGGGCCTGTTCGAGGCGAGGATCGGCGGGTGGCGCGGCGGGGGTTTCCATGCGCTCAGGCTAGCCGGCGCACGGGGCGCCGGCTATCCGGATCTTGCGGAGTTCATTCGGCCCAGATGGTGGGCTGGCGCGTCACCGGCAGCACCTGCGCGGTGAGCGCGCGGTCGCCCGACAGCAGGGCCAGCGCGTCGGCCAGGATCGCCGCCGACTCACGCAGCAGCGGGTCGGGGCGGTTCTTGGCGGCCTCTTCGTCGGCGGCCTGGGAAGCCACGCTGCGCTCGCTGGCGCTCAGGCCATCGTCGGCCTGGGCCAGCGCGTCGCCGGCAAGGCCGGCGGCCTTGCGCTCGGCTTCGCGCTGCTTGCGCTGCACCTCCATGCGGTCGCGCTCGGCGCGGCGCACGGTTTCGTTGAGCGAGAGGGTTTTCTTGTCGCGATCGGCGCGGAACGTGGCCACGTCCTGCGCCCACCAGCCGAACTCGGCGTCCTTGGCCACGCGGGCCTTGTGCCGGGCCTTGAGCTGCGGGCCCAGCGTGGTGAAGTTGCCCACGTTGGTGTGCGCGGCCTGGGCGATGCGGGTGGCCGGCAGCGCGTTGTCGAAGCTGCTTTCGCCGTATTCGCTGGCGTCCAGGGTGACCGGGAACTGCAGGTCGGGCACCACGCCGGCATGCTGGGTGGTGCCGCCGTCGACGCGGAAGAACTGCGCCACGGTCAGCTTCACCTGGCCGAACTTGACGTCGTCCTTGCGCGGGAAGCGGTCCAGGTCAATGAGGCTTTGCACGGTGCCCTTGCCGAAGGTCGGCTCGCCGATGATCAGGCCGCGGCCGTAGTCCTGGATGGCGGCGGCGAAGATTTCCGAAGCCGAGGCCGAGCTGCGGTTCACCAGCACCGCCAGCGGGCCGTCCCAGGCGACGCCGCCCACGCTGTCGGACTCGACGCTGACGCGGCCGCCGGTTTCGCGCACCTGCACCACCGGGCCGGTGTCGATGAACAGGCCGGTGAGCTCCACGGCTTCGAGCAGCGAGCCGCCGCCGTTGTCGCGAAGGTCCACCACCACGCCGTCCACTTTCTGCGCGCGCAGTTCCCGCAGCAGCCTGGCGACGTCGGCGGTGGCCGAGCGCGCGTCCTTCTCGCCGCGGCGCTTGGCTTCGAAGTCCAGGTAGAAGGTGGGCAGTTCGATCACGCCGATGCGGCGGCCGCCGACGTCGATCACGCGCTTCTGCGCGGCCTGCTGCTCGAGCTTCACCTTGTCGCGGACGATGGCGATGGTGTTGGGCTTGGCGTCGGTGCCGGCGTCGGCCGCCAGCACGTCCAGGCGCACCTGGGTGCCCTTCTTGCCGCGGATGAGTTCCACCACGTCGTCGATGCGCCAGCCCACCACGTCGGTCATCGGGCCGCTGGCTCCCTGGCCCACGGCCACCACGCGGTCGCCGACCTTGAGCTTGCCGCCGGTGCCGGCCGGGCCGCCCGGCACGATGGTGCGGATGACCACGAACTCTTCCTGGCGCTGCAGCACGGCGCCGATGCCCTCGAGCGAGAGGCGCATCTGCATGTTGAAGTTCTCGGCGCTGCGCGGCGACATGTAGCTGGTGTGCGGGTCGATGGAGGTGGCGTAGGCGTTCATGAACGTTTCGAACACGTCGTCGCCGCGCAGTTCATGCACGCGCTCGGAGATGCCGGCATAGCGCTTGCCCAACGTCTTGCGGATGTCTTCCTGGCTGCGGCCGGCGAGCTTGAGGCGCAGCGCGTCGTTCTTGACGTAGCTGAGCCAGGCTTTGTCGAGCTCGGCGCCGTTGGCGGCCCAGGCCGCGTCTTCCCGGTCGTAGGCCCAGGTGTCGTTGCTGCTGAAGTCGAAGGGCTTGGCCAGCAGCCGGTTGGCGTAGGCCACGCGCTCGTCCACGCGCCTGACGTAGGTGGTGAACACGTCGTACGCGGCGCCGAGCTGCTGGTTCTTGATGTCGTCGTCGTGGCGCGTGCGAAAGGCGTCGAAACGCGTGATGTCGGCCTGGGTGAAGAACAGCTTCTGGGCGTCGAGCGATTCGAGGTAGCGGCGGTGGATTTCCAGCGACAGCGCATCGTCCAGCGGCTTGGCGCGGTAGACGTAGCGGCTGTCGGACAGGATGCCGTAGACCAGCCGCGCGGCGGCGGCCTGTTCGGCGCTGGGCTGGTAGCTGGCGCCCTTCGTTGCCGGTGTGCCCGGGGCGGACGTCGCCGCCATGGCCATGGCCAGCGGCAGTGCGACGGAGAAGGCGAGCAGCTTGTGCTTGAGCATGACGGGCATCCGATGATTCAGAGGGACAGCATGCACCCAGCATAGCGGCCGGGCGTGTGCCTTAAGTGATGTGGGACATCCGTGCAGGGCGTTGGTTCAGCACCGTGTTAACGCCGCGTTGGCTCAGGCCGGCAGGGCCACGTAGCCGGCGTCGGCCGCCATGCGGTCGGCATGGTAGGACGAGCGCACCATCGGGCCCGAGGCCACGTGGCTGAAGCCCATGGCCAGGCCCGCCACTTCCAGCGCCTTGAACTCGTCGGGAGTCCAGTAGCGGATCACCGGGTGGTGGTGCGGCGTGGGCTGCAGGTACTGGCCGATGGTGACCATGTCCACGTCGTGGGCGCGCAGGTCGCGCAGCGCGCCGAGCACCTGTTCGAACTCCTCGCCCAGGCCCAGCATGATGCCGGACTTGGTGGGCACTTCCGGGTGCTGCGCCTTGAAGCGCTGCAGCAGCTGCAGCGACCAGTCGTAATCGGCGCCCGGGCGCACGTTGGCGTAGAGCTCGCGCACGGTTTCCAGGTTGTGGTTGAACACGTCCGGCGGGTTCGTGGCCAGGATGTCCAGCGCGCGGTCCATGCGGCCCTTGCCGCGGAAGTCGGGCGTGAGGATCTCGATCTTGAGTCCGGGCGACAGCGCGCGCGCCTCGCGGATGCAGTCGACGAAGTGCTGGGCGCCACCGTCGCGCAGGTCGTCGCGGTCCACCGAGGTGATGACGACGTAGCGCAGGCCCATGTCGGCGACGGTGCGGGCCAGGTTGGCCGGCTCGCTGGCATCGGGCGGCTTGGGCCGGCCGTGGGCCACGTCGCAGAAGCTGCAGCGGCGCGTGCACACCTCGCCCAGGATCATGAAGGTGGCGGTGCCGTGGCTGAAGCACTCGTGGATGTTCGGGCAGCTGGCCTCCTCGCAGACCGTGACCAGGCGGTTCTCGCGCAGCTTGGCCTTGAGCTTCGCCACCGCGTTGCCAGCGGGAATCCGCACGCGGATCCAGCTGGGCTTGCGCAGGATGGGCGCCGATTCGTCGAACTTGACCGGGCTTTTGCCGATCTTGTCGCCGCCCAGCTGCTTGGCGCCTTCGACCAGCGGCGAACCCAGCACCTGCAGCGGAATGGTCTTGGCGTTGTCGGACATGGTCAGGGGTGGCTCAAACGGAGGGGGTGAGATCAGGCAGGTCGGGCGAAAAACCAGCCGCCAGGCCCAGGGTGCGCGACAGGGCCCGGACCAGGGCCGGCTTGACTGCGGCCGGGTCGCCGGGACCGCCCAAGTCTAGCACCGAGGTCACTTCCAGCCCCTGGAAACCGCAGGGGTTGATGCGCTGGTAAGGCTGCAGGTCCATCGCCACGTTGAGCGCCAGGCCGTGGAAACTGCAGCCGCGGCGCACACGCAGCCCCAGGGCCATCACCTTGGCGCCGTCCACGTAGATGCCGGGCGCGCCGTCGCGGCGCGCGGCGCGGATGCCCAGGTCGGCCAGCACGTCAATGACCGCCTGTTCGATCCGGCACACCAGCTCGCGCACGCCCAGGCCCAGGCGGCGCAGGTCCACCAGCGGGTAAGCGACGATCTGGCCGGGGCCGTGGTAGGTGACCTGGCCGCCGCGGTCGACGTTGATGACCGGGATGTCGCCGGCTGCCAGCAGGTGCTCGGGCTTGCCGGCCTGGCCGAGGGTGAACACCGGGTCGTGTTCGACCAGCCACAGTTCGTCGGGGGTGTCGGGGCCGCGGGCGTCGGTGAAACGCTGCATGGCGCGCCAGACCGGCTCGTAGCGCTGGCGCCCCAGTTCGCGCACGGTCCAGGCGCGCGTGGCCGGCGCCGCGGCGGGCGCCGGGCAGGACGCGGCTACAGCGTCCACTTCACCGCCGGGTGCTCGCGCAGGGCGCCGTGGGCGGCATCGTAGTCTTCGCGCGAGTGCGCTTCGAACACCAGCACCACCGAGACATAGTTGCCCTTGGACGAGGGCTTGATGCGGATCCGATCGGGATACACGGTCAGGCCCAGCGCCTCGAGCACCATTGGCATCACCAGGTGCAGGTCGGCGTCGGCCGAGCCCATGGCGCTGATCTCGAACAGGCCGGGGAACTGGAAGCCGTGTTCGGGGTTGTCGGACTCGATGCTCATGCCCTGCATTATGGGGTCGGATCCGCCGGTCCCCAAGCCGTCACGCCGGGGCAATGCGGACGCGGTCGCGGCCGTCGGCCTTGGCCAGGTACATGGCGCGATCGGCGGCGCGGAACAGGTCGTCGCCGTCCTGGCCGGCAGGGCCCAGCCCGGCCACGCCGATGCTCACCGTGATCCGCAGTCCGGCCTCGCGCAGCGCCAACGGCTGCCCGGCCAGGCTGGCGCGCAGCGACTCGGCACGTACCGCTGCGTCCGCCGTCGTCACGCCCGGCAGCAGCGCCGCGAACTCTTCGCCGCCGAGCCGCGCCAGATGCACGCCGGGGGCGGCCAGACAGGCCTGCATGCGCTCGGCGAAGCGCGCCAGACAGGCGTCGCCGGCGTCGTGGCCGTGGGCGTCGTTGACGCGCTTGAAGTGGTCCAGGTCCAGCACCAGCAGCGACAGCGCGGCGCCGCTGCGGTGCGCCTGGGCCGCCAGTTGTTCCAGCTGCGCGCTGAAATGTCGGCGGTTGGCCAGGCCGGTCAGCGCGTCGGTGCGGCTGAGCTGTTCGTACTGGTCGCGCTGCTGCCAGAGCTGGTCGTCCACGTCCAGGCGGTGCTGGTATTCGCGATGGCTGCGCAGCAGGGTCAGCAACAGATAAAGGAAATAAACGGCCATGGTGGCCGCCACCGCGAAATCCCCGGGCGAGCGCGCCAGCAGCAGCGGCGCCGGCAGGTAGAGCATGGCGATGCTGGCGAAGGCACGCCCGCGGCGGGTGGTGAAATTGTGCGCGTAGGCGGTGGCGTAGGCGATCGTGCACAGCAGCGCCGGAGTGCGGGCCGGTTCGAAGGCCGGGTCGACCAGGGCCCAGGTCAGTACGGCGCCCCAGAGGGCCGCGGTGGCGAGCATCACACCCCACTGCAGGTCCAGCCAGCGCTGCTGGCGCGCGGGCGGCTCGGCCGCAGCGGGCGCCTTCACCAGCACGCGCAGCGCGGCCAGGGCCAGGAAAGCGAGGGAAATGCCGGCTCCGGCGAAGGCGTGGCCCGGGTACACCGGCGCCACGCCGCTCACCACCGCCCAGCCGGCGAGGTAGAACAGCCCCCCGAGCGCGATGCGCTGGCGGGTATCGGCGACTTCCCGGGTCAGGCGCAGCCTGATCGGGTCAACCGCGGTTTCGATCATGCGCCCGGCCCTTGCCTGGCCGCCGACAGGAGCGCCGGCGGATGGAATGGTTCAAGGCCGGGGGGCGCTTGCTTGCCCGGAGCTTACTCGCTTTCCCACCAGAGCCAGAAATCGTCGTTCATGCGCTTGAAGAAGCCACCCTCGGCGACGTCGGCCAGCGCCACCAGCGGGCGCTCGGCGACGACCTTGCCGTCCAGCGTCAGGCGCACGGTGCCGATCTTCTGGCCCTTCTTGATCGGCGCCACCAGCTGCTTGGGCACGTCCATGCTGGGCTTGAGGTCGGCGTAACGGCCGCGCGGCAGCGTGACCAGCAGCGGCTGCGCGATGCCCAGCGCGACCGTCTCGGCCTCGCCCCGCCACAGCTTCTGGTCGGCGACCTGCTTGCCGGCCTCGTAGACGCTGTGGGTTTCGAAGAAGCGGAAGCCCCAGTTGAGCAGGGCCAGGTTGCCCTCTTCGCGGGCCTTGAAGCCCTCGCTGCGGCTCTCGGTGTCGATGCCCAGCACGACCGAGATCAGGCGCTGGTCGCCGCGCTTGGCCGACGCGGCCAGGCAGTAGCCGGCAGCGTCGGTGTGGCCGGTCTTGAGGCCGTCGACGCTGGCGTCCTTCCACAGCAGGCCGTTGCGGTTCCACTGCTGGATGCCGCCGTAGGTGAATTCCTTGATCTTGTAGAGCGCGTAGTGGTCGGGGAACTGGTTGATCAACGCGCGCGAAAGCAGGGCGATGTCGCGGGCGCTCATCACGTGGCCTTCGGCGGTCAGGCCGTGGGCGTTGACGAAGTGCGAGCGGGTCATGCCCAGGCGCTTGGCGTAGGCGTTCATCAGGTCAACGAAGGCCGCTTCACTGCCGGCGACGTGTTCGGCCAGGGCGATGGCGGCGTCGTTGCCCGACTGGATGACCAGGCCGTGCAGCACGTCGTCGAGCGGCACTTCGGAGTTGATGGCCAGCGCGCTGTAGCTGCCGTCGGTGCCGGCGCCGCCCGATTTCCAGGCGTTCTCGCTGATGCGCACGCTGTCGGTGGGCTTGATCTTGCCGTTGGCCATTTCCGCGGCCACCACGTACGAAGTCATCACTTTGGTGATGGACGCCGGGTCCAGCGCCGTGTCGTAGTTCTCGCCGGCCAGCACCTGGCCGCTGACGTGATCCATCAGGATCCAGGCCTTGCCCTTGGGCACCGGCGCGGTGGGCATCGGTGCGGCGGGAGCGGCCGGGGCGGTCGGGACGGGGGCAGGCTTGGGAACGGGGGCCTGGGCGAGCGCTGCCGTGGCCATCAGGCCGGCCAACAGGGCGGTAGCAAAGCGGGAAACGGACATCCGGGGGTGGCTCCAAATCATGGGCTGGCGCAGGCCAGCCGGGTAAAAGTGGGGGTAATGCTAGACCCTATTCACTGAACACTCGCGGGCTGGGCAGGCCCAGCGCGCGGATTCGCCCGAGCACGCCCTCCAGCACAGGCGCCGCCACCGGGCCGACGCGCACGCGCCAGACCTTGCCGTCGTGCAGCCGCACGTGCTCGACCTGGACGTCGTCAATGCCGGACGCGCGCAGCTGGTCGGCGATGCGGCGCGCGTTGCCCTCGTCGCGGTAGGCACCCACCTGGACGATCTGCGGGCCCAGGCCGTCGGTGGAAGCGACCGGCGCACGGGACGCCACTTCCGGCGCGATGGCCGAGCGCTGTGCGCCGCCGCCGGTGAGCGCCTGTACTTCCACGCGCGCCGTGCCGGTGCGGTCCACGCCCAGCTTCACCGCCGCGGCGTAGCTCAGGTCGATGATGCGGCCCGCGTGGAACGGGCCGCGGTCGTTCACCCGCACCACGGCGCTGCGGCCGTTGTCGAGATTGGTGACGCGCACGTAGCTGGGCAGCGGCAGTGTCTTGTGTGCGGCGCTGAAGCTGCACATGTCGTAGACCTCGCGGCTGGAGGTCTGGCGGCCGTGGAATTTCTGCCCGTACCACGAGGCCCGGCCGCGCTCGACGTAGCCGTCGGCGCGCTCAAGCACCCGGTAGCTCTTGCCCAGCACCGTGTAGGGCGAACGGTTGCCGTAGGTGGACGTGGGCTCGGCGCGCGGCACCGGCTCGGGGATGCCGCTGATGTCGAGCGCGTGTACGGGCGCGCTGTCGCGCACGCCCGGCGCGTACAGGCCCCCCGGCGTGTAGTCCTCGTCGCGGTGCTCGCGCACCTGCAGGCAGGCCGGCGGCACGCCTTCGACCGCAGGCACCGGCTTGCCGGCGGCGATGGTGGTGGCGCGCGGCGCCGCGGCAGCCGCCTGCGCGGCGGGCTTCGCCGGCTTGCCGGCGCAGCCCGCGAGCAGCGCCAGCAGCAGCAAGCCGGACAGCCACCTCACGGGACGGAGGCGGTGGCCGGGGCCGCGGCGATCTCGCGCGACAGCTGATACACGGCCATCGCGTACATCGGCGAGCGGTTGTAGCGGGTGATGGCGTAGAAGTTGCGGAAACCCAGCCAATGTTCAACGCCGTCGTTGCCCTCGAACGTCAGCAGGGTGGACGCGAGGTTGTGGTCTTGCGCCACCGCCGGACGGTAACCCTTCTCGCCCAGCTCGACCAGGCTGTACTTGGCCTCCAGCGTCTCGGGCTTGAACGGCGCGGCGCCGGGATCCCGGGTGGCCAACGCCACCACCGGCTCGCCCTTCTGCCATCCGTGGGCGACGAAATAATTGGCAACCGAGGCAAACACGTCGGGCAGCGAACCGAACAGGTCGCGGCGGCCGTCCGCGTCGCCGTCGCGGGCGTAGGCGCGGTAGCTGGACGGCATGAACTGGCCGTAGCCCATCGCGCCGGCGTAGCTGCCCTTCATGGCGGCGAGGTCGAGTTTCTCTTCCTTGGCCAGCAGCATCACCTGGGCCAGTTCATCGCGGAAGAACTTCGTGCGCATTGCCTCGCGCTCGACCTGGTCGGGCTTGCCGCTGACCGGATAGAAGAACGCCAGCGTGTACAGCGCGTCGAGCACCGGGAAACTGCCGGTGTTGCCGCCGTAGCTGGTCTCGACGCCGATGATGGCGACGATGATTTCCGCCGGCACGCCGGTGTCGGCTTCCACCTTCGCCAGCTGGTCGCGGTGGCGCGCAAGGAAGGCGCGGCCTTCGGTGATGCGGCGCTCGACGATGAAGATGGGACGGTACTGCTTCCAGGTCTTCACCGACTCGGCCGGGCGCGACATGGCGTCGACGATGCTCTGGCGGTGGTTGGAGCGGTCGAGCCAGGCGTTGATCTGGGCCGGGTCGAGGCCGTACTTCTGCGCCGTTTCGGCGACGAAGGCGGCGCGCTGCGCCGGGTCGGCCTGCGGTGCGGCGGCGGGCTGGGCGAAGGCGGCGGCGCTGGCGAGCAGCAGCAGCGGAGCGAGCAGGCGGAGTGCGGTTCGGGGCATGGGTCTGGTCGTGTCCGGAGAGGCTGCAATTTACCACGGGGAAGCCGCAACACGGCCTTCCGGCGCGGTTTCAGGCCATGAATTTACGGTGTGCGTGCACCGACATCACGATGCCGAAACCCACCAGCAGCGACACCGCCGAGGTGCCGCCGTAGCTGAGCAGGGGCATCGGCACGCCCACCACCGGCAGCAGGCCCGCGACCATGCCGCCGTTCACGATCACGTACACCGAGAAGGTCATCGCCAGCGCGCCGGCCAGGATGCGCGAGTAGCCGTCGCGGGCGCTGGCCGCCAGCCACATGCAGCGGCCGACGATGAACAGGTACAGCGCCAGCAGCGTCACCACGCCCAGCCAGCCCCACTCCTCGGACAGCACGGAGAAGATGAAGTCGGTGGTGTGTTCGGGCAGGAAATCCAGGTGCGCCTGGCTGCCCTGCCCCCAGCCCTTGCCGCTGAAGCCGCCCGAACCAATCGCGATCTTGGACTGGATGATGTTCCAGCCCGTCCCCAGCGGGTCGGACTCGGGGTCCAGGAAGGTCAGCACGCGCTCGCGCTGGTGCGGCAGCAGGAACGGCCACACCGCCGGCAGCGAGGCCAGGCCCAGGCCGGCGAACAGGCCGATGCGCCACCAGGCGATGCCGGCCAGGTACACCGCGAACGCGCCCGAGGCGGCCACCAGCATGCCGGTGCCGAGGTCGGGCTGCTTGATGATCATGGCCACGGGCAGGCCGATGATGGCGGCGGCCACGGCCAGCGACTTCCACCGGGGCGGCAGCACCACGCCGTGCAGGTACCAGGCCAGCATCATCGGTACCGACAGCTTGAGCAGCTCACCGGGCTGCAGGTAGAACACGCCCAGGTCCAGCCACAGGTTGGCGCTGCGCCCCGACCCGAACACGAACACCAGGGCCAGCAGCACCAGGCTCACCCCATAGGCCATCGGCGTCCACAGCCGCAGCTTGGCCGGCGTGACGCGCGACACCAGCACCATGGCGCCCACGCCGATGCCGAAGCGCGCCGCCTGCGACACCACCAGCCGGGTGTTGTCGCCGCCGGCGCTGGCCAGCACCACCAAGCTGATCAGCATCACGCACAGCAAGGCCAGCAGCAGCGGCAGGTCGACCTTGTCGAACAGCCGGCCCAGGGTTTCGCGCAGCCACTGCAGCAGGACGATCATCGCGCCGTGTCCTCGGGCGGCGGCACCAGCCACGCGTCCAGGATCTTGCGCGCCACGGGGGCGGCGGCGCCCGAGCCGGAGCCGCCGTGTTCGACCAGCACCGCGATGGCGATGGTGGGTTTGTCCGCCGGGGCGTAGGCGATGAACCAGGCTTGGTGGCGAAGGTGGTAGGGCAGGCTGGCGGGATTGGTGCTGGCCAGGCCGCGCCGGCTGGTGCGCTGGGCGGTGCCCGACTTGCCGGCCATGCGGTACGCGGCGCCACTGGCGGCCACGCGGCCCGAACCGGTGGAGCTGTGCATCACGGCTTCCAGGCCGTCGCGCACGGCGGCCAGATTGGCGTCGTCGGCCACCACCCGTACGCCGGGCGGCTGCGGCTCGGGCACGCGCGGCTGGTCGAACCCGGCCTGGAACTCGCTCACCAGGTGCGGCCGGTGCCGCACGCCGCCGTTGGCGATCATCGCGGTGCCCTGCGCCATCTGCAGCGGCGAGGTGACCCAGAAGCCCTGGCCGATGCCGGAATTGACCGTGTCGCCGGGGTACCACTCGGTGTTGAGCTGGCGGCGCTTCCAGCTGCGCGACGGGCGCACGCCGGAAATCTCGCCGCTCAGGTCGATGCCCGTCGGTTCGCCGAAGCCCAGGCGCTGGAAGAAGGCGTCGATGCGGTCCACGCCCAGGTCGAGCGCCAGCTTGAAGTAGTAGGTGTTCACCGACTGCGCCAGCGATTCGCGCAGGTCCACCGAGCCGTGCCCGCCGGCCCGCCAGTCGCGGTAGCCCCGGGCCTGGCCAGGCAGGAAGAATTCGCCCGTGGACAAGGTGCGGTCCTCCGGTTTGCGAACGCCGTATTCCAGCCCCGCCAGCGCCATGAACGGCTTGATGGTGGACCCCGGCGGGAAGCCGCCCAGGACGTTGCGGTTGAACAAGGGTCGCGACGGACCCTGCAGCGCCTGCCAATCCTTGTGGCTGATGCCGTTGATGAACAGGTTCGGGTCGTAGCCCGGCAGGCTGACCATGCCCAGGATTTCACCGGTGGCCGGATCGATCGCCACGGCCGCGCCGTCCTTGCCCTCGAAGGCGTCCACCATGGCCTGCTGCAGCCTGGCGTCCACGCTCAGGTAGAGGTCGGCGCCGGGCGTGGCGTCGTGCCGGCGCAGCACGCCCAGGGCGCGGCCCTCGACGTTGGTTTCGATTTCCTCGTAGCCGATCTCGCCGCGCAGCCGCGGCTCGTAGAAGCGTTCGATGCCGGCCTTGCCGATGTGGGTCAGGGCGGCGTTGCGGCTGTCGCCCATGGCCTCCAGGTCGGCCACGTCCACCCGGCCGACGTAGCCGATGACGTGCGAGAACAAGGCGCCGTAGGGGTAGCGCCGCGTGAGGTAAGGCACCACTTCCACGCCCGGGAAGCGATGCCGGTTCACGGCCAGGCGCGCCAGCTCGGCTTCGTCCAGGCGCAGCTTCAGCGGGATCGGGCGGAACCCGCGGGTGGCGCGCCGCGTCTCCCGGAAGCGCGCGATGTCCTCGGCGTCCAGTTGCACCAGCTCGCCCAGGCCGATGAGCGTGGTGTCGAGGTTGTCCACCTGCTCGGGCACGATCTCGAGCCGGTAAGCGGGCACGTTGTCGGCCAGCAGGCGGCCGTTGCGGTCGTAGATCAGGCCGCGGGCCGGCACGATCGGACGCGGCTTGATGCGGTTGGCCTCCGAGCGCGTCTGGTACTCCTCGTGCTGCAGCACCTGCAGGCGGAAATAGCCGCCGGCCAAGCCCAGCATGGCCACGACGATGCCCAGGAAACCCAGCGTCGCGCGCCGGCGAAACTGCTCGGCCTCGGCGTGCAGGTTCTTGAGCTTTTGCCGGCGCGGTGCTCGCATGGGTCGGCTCAGCCGCCGCGCTCGCGCTCACGCAGGCGCAGGCGCAGCTCGTCGAGCAGCAGGAACAGCCAGGGCCACAGGGCGAAGCCCAGCACCGGCGAAAGCCACGTGCCCCAGGGGGCCAGCCCGTCGCCGCTCGCCAATCCGATGGCCAGCGCGATCAGGCGATCGTTCACCAGCAGGGCGGACACCGCCAGCGCCTGCTGCCACAGCGGGAAGAAGCGCAGCCGGGCGCGGAAGCGCTGCACCAGGAAGGCCAGCACCACCAGCCGCAGCGCCTGCTCTCCCAGCAGCGTGCCCGACACCAGGTCGGCCGCCAGGCCGGCGACGAAGGCGATGCCCAGGCCAACGTGGTCGGGGGCTTCGAGCATCCAGTAGCACAGCAGCATCGCCAGCAAATAGGGCCGCGCCAGGTCGATGCCCGCAGGCAGCGGCACCACCAGCACCAGCAGGCTGGACACAAGGCTGCCGTAGAGCAGCCAGGGCGACGGCGTGCGGGTCATGGGCGCGGCACCGCGCTGGGCGGCGTGGCCGGGCTGGCGGCGTCCGGGCCGGTGTTGGCGGGCGCGGCGTCGGTTCCAGCCTCGGCTCCGGCGGCGGGCTCGGGCTCGGGCTCGGGCTCGGGCTCGGGCGGCGGCGGCACGTCCGGGCCGGTTTCGGTTTCGTCCAGCGTGTTGCTCACCAGCAGCACTTCCAGGCCGCGGTCCAGGCGCGCCGCCGGGCGGGCTTCGGCGACCACGAACAGCCGCGTGTCGTCCGGATGCAGTTCCTCCACCACGCCCACCGGGAAGCCGGCCGGGAAGCGGCCGCCGATGCCCGAGGTGACCAACGAGTCGCCGACGCGGATGTCGGCACTCTGCGGGATGTTGGGCAGGCGCAGCCGATCGGTGCGGCCGGTACCGAAGGCAATGGTGCGCAGCCCCGAGCGCGTGACCTGCACGGGAATGGCGTGTTCGGGGTCGGTGAGCAGCAGGGCGGTGGCGCGGCGCGGCGTCACCTCGATCACCTGGCCGAGCACGCCGCCGGCGTCGATCATGGCCTGGCCGACCACCACGCCCTCGTCGCTGCCGGCGTCGAGCACGATGCGCTGGCGCGAAGGGTCCAGGTCGATGTCGATGATGCCCACCAGCTGGGCCGACAGGCGATAGCCGCGCCGGCCGCCGAGCAGCTCGCGCAGCCGCTGGTTTTCCTCGGCCACCGCGAGCAGGCGATGCAGGCGGCTGGCGCTGACCTGCAGTTCGCGGGTGAGGCGCTGGTTCTCGGACTGCAGTTCGGCGCGCGAGCTGAACAGGTGGCCCGCGCCGTCCGCCAGGCGGCCGGGCGAGGCCGCCAGCCACCAGAAGGGTTCGGCGAACACCGACAGTTCCTGCCGGGCCTGGCTGGCGAAGCCGCCGCGCTGGTCGGCGACCATCAGCAGCACCGCCAGCGCAAGATAGGCCAACAGCGGCAGGGTGCCGCCGGCGCTTTCACTCAGGCGCGACGCGTTGGAACCGGGATAGGCCACGTGGTTTTCCGGAACTGGCCGCGGGTCACTCCGGCGAGAAGAACTCGTTGCCGTGCATGTCGATCAGCTCGAGCGCACGGCCACCGCCCCGCGCCACGCAGGTGAGCGGGTCGTCGGCGACGTGCACGTGCAGGCCGGTTTCCTCGGAGATCAGCTTGTCGAGGTCGCGCAGCAGGGCGCCACCGCCGGTGAGCACGATGCCGCGCTCGGCGACGTCGGCGCACAGTTCCGGCGGGGTTTGTTCCAGCGCCTGCTTGACCGCGCTGACGATGCCGCTGAGCGGCTCGTGCAAGGCTTCGAGCACTTCGTTGGAATTGATGACGATCATGCGCGGCACGCCTTCGGCGAGGTTGCGGCCGGAGACTTCCATTTCCTTGACCACGGCCTGCGGGAAGGCGCAGCCGACCTCGATCTTGATGCGCTCAGCGGTCATTTCGCCGATAAGCGTGCCGTGGTTGCGGCGCACGTAGTTGATGATGGCGTCGTCGAAGCGGTCGCCGCCGATGCGCACCGACTGCGAGTAAACGATGCCGTTGAGCGAGATCACCGCGACTTCGGACGTGCCGCCGCCAATGTCGATGACCATCGAACCGCGGGCCTCGTCCACCGGGATGCCGGCGCCGATGGCGGCGGCCATGGGCTCTTCGATCAGGTAGACCTCGCGGGCGCCGGCCTCTTCGGCCGATTCCTTGATGGCGCGGCGCTCGACCTGGGTCGAGCCGCAGGGCACGCAGATCAGCACGCGCGGGCTGGGCCGCAGGAAGCGCGACTTGTGCACCTTCTTGATGAACTGCTTGAGCATTTCCTCGGTGTGCGTGAAGTCGGCGATGACGCCGTCCTTCATGGGCCGGTGCGTGGTGATGTTGCCGGGGGTCCGGCCGAGCATCTTCTTGGCCTCGGTGCCGACGGCGGCCACTTCGCGACCACCCTGGCTGTGGCGGACGGCCACCACCGAGGGTTCATTTAGGACGATGCCCTGGCCGCGAACGAAGATGAGGGTGTTGGCGGTGCCCAGATCGATCGAAAGGTCGTTCGAAAACAGGCCGCGGAGCTTCTTGAACATCAGGGGGAAGCCTTGGGAAATGGGGGGTATCGGTGATTGACTAGGTTACCAACCACCCCCGGTCGCGGCAAGGAAAAACAGCGCTTTTCCGTGCCATGTCCGCTACGAAAAGATAACATGTGGCCCTTCCCCGGGGCGCTCCCGGCCGCCCCACCTTCGAGGTTCGACGATGCCTTCTGCCCTGATCTGCGGTTCCCTGGCGTACGACACCATCATGGTGTTCCAGGACCAGTTCAAGAACCACATCCTGCCCGACAAGGTCCACATCCTGAACGTGTCGTTCCTGGTGCCGCGGATGCGCCGCGAGTTCGGCGGCTGCGCCGGCAACATCGCCTACAACCTCAAGCTGCTGGGCGGCAACCCGATCCCGATGGCCACGGTGGGGCAGGACTTCGGCCCCTATCGCGAGCATTTCCAGGCCTGCGACATCCGTATGGACCACGTCAAGGAGCTCGGCGACCTCTACACCGCACAGGCCTTCATCACCACCGACCTGGACGACAACCAGATCACGGCCTTCCATCCCGGGGCCATGATGCGCTCCTACGAGAACCACGTCCGGGACGTGGCGGACGTCGGCTTTGGCATCGTCGGGCCCGACGGTTACGAAGCGATGCTCCAGAATTCGAAGGAGTTCGCCGAACTCGATATCCCGTTCATCTTCGACCCGGGCCAGGCCATGCCGCTGTTCAACGGCAAGGAACTGACCACCATGATCGAGCAGGCCACCTACGTGACCGTGAACGACTACGAGTCCAACCTGCTGCAGGACAAGACCGGCCTGAGCGAAAAGGACATCGCCGAGCGGGTGAAGGCCTACATCATCACCCGTGGCCCGAAGGGCTCGGAAGTCCACAGCCAGGCCGGCGAACTGCACATCCCGGCTGCCAACGCGATGCGCGTGGTGGACCCCACCGGCTGCGGCGACGCCTACCGGGCCGGCCTGATCTTCGGCCTGATGAACGGCATGGACATGCCCACCACCGGCCGCATCGCGTCCCTGATGGGTGCGTTGAAGATCGAACACCTGGGCCCGCAGAACCAGCGCTTCGACTACGACGGGTTCGCCGAACAGTTCCGCCAGCAGTTCGGGTACGCGCTGCGCTGAGGCGCCGCCGCAGTCCGGGCGAAAAAAAACCGGCGCCCCAGGGCGCCGGTTTTTATTTCCGCTTTCAAACCGTCAGAAGTCCTGCGAGAAGCGCACGCCGAAGGTGCGCGGGCGCGCCACCACGGTGTAGGCCTGCTCGCCGCAGGTGGCTTCGGCGCACTGGGCGAAGCGCGAAAGTTCGGCGCGCTCGTCGAAGACGTTCTTGATGTAGAAGTCCACGTCCCAGTTTCCGCGGCCGAAGCCGGCGGTGAGGTCGAACAGCGTGTACGCGCCCAGGTCGCCGAGGATGTCGCTCTCGGCGGTGCGCAGGTCGGTGGTGCGCTTGCCCTCGTGCAGCACCTGGCCCTGGACGTGCGCCTCGAACGTACCCACCTCGAAGGTGTAGCGCGCGGTCAGGTTGCCCTTGAAGTCGGCGGTGATCGGCAGGCGGGTGCCTTCGGGCGCCAGTGGCGCGGCGCAGTTGGTTTCCGGGTTGCCCTGGGCGTCGGTGAAGCCGCAGTAGTTCTCGGTCAGCTCGGCGTCGTAGATCGCCACGCCACCCGACAGCCGGAGGTTGTAGGTGGCCGCCCAGATGACGTCCGCCTCGATGCCGCGGATGCGGGCCTGGTTCGAGTTCTTGATCTCGGTGAGGCCGTTCTGGCCGAGGATCGCGAACTGGAAGTCGTCCCACGACTGTTCGAACACGGCGCCGTTGAAGGTCAGGCGGCCATCCGCCCAGCGCGTCTTCCAGCCCAGCTCCCAGTTGGTGAGGTAGTCGGACAGGTAGGGGTCCAGCGTGCCGCGGCGGTTGATGCCGCCGGGCCGGTAGCCTTCCGACCAGGTGCCGTAGACCATCGCGTTTTCGTTGATCTCGTAGCTGATGTTGACCTTGCCCAGCGAGTCGTTCTCATTGACGGTCTTGTTGAAGACCTCGCAGGGTGCGTTCGGGTAGGGCGGCAGGTTCTGTGCAAGGCAGGCGGCCTCGCCGTAGTTCGCGGTGGGAGAGTAGCCCGCGCTCAGGCCAAAGTAGCCGCGAAGGCTGTTCTCGACCTCGAAGAAGCGCATGCCGGCGGTGGCGGTCAGGCGATCGGTGATGTCGAACGACACCTCGCCGAACAGAGCCTGGTCCTTGTCCTGGCGCTGCTGGCGCGTGAGCCAGATGGTGTCTTCCCAGCCAGCGGTCGACAGCGAATCGGCCAGGCCGTCGATGAGGTAGCGCTCCTGGATATCGTTGTCCTGTTCCTGCCAGAACACGCCGGCGACGAAGCGCAGGCGATTCTCGACCGGGGAGGCGATGCGCAGTTCGTGGCTCTGCTTCTTGAAGCCGTTGCTGGCCTGGATGTACTGCGACGGATTGATCAGGTCGCCGTTGTCGTCGTAGAAGTAGGTGCCGTAGCCGAACAGCGTGTCGTACCAGTAGGCGTAATCGGTGTAGTCCGACTCGGTGTCCAGGTCGCGGTCGAGGTGGGCGTAGGCGTAGGTGACGTCGAAGTTGCCGATGCGGCCCTGCACCGTCAGC
>JANOJQ010000125.1:0-17581 GCA_031418815.1 Lysobacteraceae bacterium | reverse complement strand
AGGTGCAGGCGGCGTGGATGGCGGCGGCGGAAAAGGCCCTGGCCACGCACGCCCAAAGTTTCGCGGTGCTGCCGATGGCGCGCGTGGTGGGCGGACGCGGCTACCTGGTGGCGCTTGAGAAGCAGGGCTACACGGTGTTGGCGCCGGACGCGGCCGCCAGCGATGACGCGGCACCGAGCGATGCCGACGCGGCGGCAGTCCCGCCGCAGTAGCGGCAGCCAAGGCGGCGGCCCACGTGCGGCCGCCGCGCCGGCGGTCAGCGTTCGTGTGGGCCGGCGGGCGGCGGCGCACTCGCCTGCAGGCGGCGATAGCGCACGCCCAGCCACAGCGACAGGCCCAGCCACAGCGCCGCCAGCGGCACCGCGCTGTAGGCGATGCCGGCCACGCCCAGGCCCAGCCACAGCAGCACGCCGTTGGTCCAGGCGCCCAGTTGGTCTCCGACGCGGTAGACCACGGTGTCGATCAGGTTCTTGGCCTTGTACTTCTCGCTGCGCGTGAGCGGCACGAACAGCGCCTCGCGCGCCGGCCGCGACAGCGCGAAGTTGGTGACCCGGCGCGCCACCGTGAACAGCACCACCGCGCCCAGCACCGGCACCAGGCCCAGGCCCAGGAAGCCGACGATGCTCACCATCGGCACCGCCGCCAGGGTGAGGCCCACGCCGATGCGCGCCATCAGCCGGCCGGTGAGGAACAGCTGCAGGAACAGCGTCAGCCCGTTCACCCAGATGTCCACGTTGGCGAAATACGCCGTCTGCGCGGCATCGCCGTCAATGGTGGCTTCGACGATCTGCGCCTGCAGGAAATACAGGAAGGTGGAGCCGATGGTGTAGAGCAGCATGTAGCCGCACAGGCCCAGCAGGTAGGGCGAACGCAGGGCCAGGCGGAAGCCGTCGGCGGCGCTGCCGCCGATGATCTCGGGCTCGGTGCGCGCTTCGGGCGGCTTCGCCAGGTTCACCCGCCGATGGATGGCGAACATGCACCACAGCGCCAGCTCCAGCATCACCAGCGACACCAGCAGCAGCGAAGGTGCGCCCATGGCCGCCACCAGCCCCGAAGTGATCACGCCGCCCACCAGCGCACCCAGGCTGCCGCCCGCGGCGATGACGCCGTAAAGCCGGCGCGACTGCTCGCTCTGGAACACGTCGGCCATCACCGCCCAGAACACCGACACCGCGAACAGGTTGAACACGCTCACCCAGATGAAGAACGCGCGCCCCACCCACACGCCGCTGGCCTCGGGCAGCCAGACCAGCGCGAAGTAGAACCCCAGCAGGCACAGCATCAGCGCGCGGTAGCTGAAGGCAACGAAGCGCCGCCGCGGCCAGCGCGACACCAGCAGCGAGAACAGCGGGCTGATCACCAGCATCGCCACCAGCGTGCCGGTGAACAGCCACGGCAGGTTCTTCACGCCGCCGGCCAGGCCCATCTGGTCGCGGATGGGCCGCAGGATGAAATAGCCCGCCATCACCAGGAAGAAGAACAGCGCCGACAGCGCCAGCAGCGTGCGTTCGTCCGGCCGCACGCTGAGCAGCTGCTGCAGGGCGCTGGGGCGGTCGGTGCGGGCTGGCTGGCTGGCTTGGCTCATGCGGCTGCCTGTTTGAAATGCGGGAAACTCAGTAGCCGCGCTGGATGTCCACCACGTTCAGCAGCGGCTCGCCGGCGGCGTAGCGGCGCAGGTTCTCGGCCACCAGGGTCCAGGTGCGCGCGCCCTGCACGTCCGAGGTGGCGGCCACGTGCGGGGTGATCAGCACGTTGGGCATCGCCCACAGCGGGTGGCCTTCGGGCAGCGGCTCGGGCTCGGTGACGTCCAGGCCGGCGCCACCCAGCTGGCCGCTGCGCAGGGCCGCCACCAGGTCGTCGGTGACCACGCTGCGGCCGCGGCCGACGTTGATGAAGTAGCCGCCGCGCGGCAGCGCATCGAAGAACGCGCGGTTGAAGATGCCGGTGGTCTCGGGCGTGAGCGGCACGGCGTTCACCACCACGTCGGCCTCGGCGGCCAGCGCCAGCATTTCGTCCGGCAGGCCCACCTTGGCCACGTAGTCCGGGCCTTCGCGGCTGGAGTTGCGCACGGCGATCACGCGCATGCCCAGCGCGTGGCCGCGGCGCGCCACTTCGGTGCCGATGCCGCCCAGGCCCACCACCAGCAGGGTGCGGCCGCCGAGCTCGCGCATGCCCGGATTGGTTTCGTCCCACTGCCCCGCGACTTGGCGGCGGCTGAATTGCGGCAGTCCACGCGCCAGCGCCAGCGCCAGGCCGATCGCATGTTCGGCGATCGGCGGGCCGCTGGTGCGCTGCATGTTGGTCAACACGATGCCGCGCTCGAGCAGGCCCGGCACCACCACGCAGTTCTCCACGCCCACGCTGTACGCCTGGATCCAGCGCAGGCCCGGCGCGGCGGCCAGGGTGGCGGCGTCGCACAGGCCAAGGGCGGCCTGGGCGTCGGCCAACTGCGCGGCCAGCGCCTCGCCCTGGGCCGCGGCAACCAGGGTCACGCCGGGCACGGTGGCCTGCAGTTGCGCCAGTTGCCCGGGATCGGCGCGCGCCACCACGATTTTCGTCGGCCGCTGCCAGCCGGGCCGTTCGCGCATGGGCTGGGCGCCGGCCTGCAGGCCCAGTTCGCTGATCAGTGCGGTGGCGCGCGGGTCGGGCTCGGAGTCGGCCTGCAGCGGGCCGCTCGCCAGCAGGGCCAGGCCGAGCAGCAGGGCCGCGGCCGGACGGCGGGAGGCTGAGGTCATGGCGCATCCTGGGTTGGCGACGGTGGGAACCGTATAGCACGCCGCCGGCGGCGCGGCCCGCTGCGGCGTCATCAGCCAGCACCCGGTGGCGGGCCACGCGTGGAGGGCAGGGCGTCGGGCGCAGGGTGGCCTGCCGGGCAACCTGAACCGCGACTTTTGTCAGGGGATGGGGTGGTCCCACCGGGGCGTAAGCTACATCTCCACGGCATCCGGACGACTCGAATGGCAACGAACGACATCGCGCGCGCCGCCAAGCGCCGGGCCGCGCTGCATTTTTCCATCGCCGGGGTCGTGATTGCCGTGGTGGCCATCGCTATCGGCATCGCGATGCGCAAGCCCGCCGCCCCGCCGCGTCATCATCCGTCCTACGTCGTCATCTACACCGTAGCCTTCGTGCCAGCGCAAGGCGTGGCGGAGGTGACGATCGCCGTGACGCCCCGCGACGGGCGCGTCAGCGAGCTGCGCCTGGCGATGCCGGCGGATCGCTATGAACGGATCAGTGGCGACGGCGCGGTTGTCCGCGAAGGCGACACGGTGGTCTGGAGCCCGCAAACCGACCGCCCGCAGCAGCTGCGCTACACCTATCGGATCAACGAACAGCGCGCCAGCGGTGGCTATGACGCGCTGATGACGCCGGACTGGGCGGTCGTTCGCGCCGACGACCTGATTCCGCCGGCCGCCATCCGCGCCACCAAGGATTCCGACGCGAACGCGCGCCTGGTGTTCCGTCTCCCGGAAGGCTGGCCGACGGTGGACACGCCTTACGGCCGCAGCCGGGTGGCCAATACCTTCGTCGTAGCGACGCCCGGACGCAGCTTCGATCGGCCCATGGGCTGGGTGGTGGCCGGCCGGGTTGGCGTGCGGCGGGAAAGCGTCGGCAAGACCCAAGTCGTCGTTGCGGGCCCGATCGGGCAGGACTTGCGCCGGATGGACACCCTGGCCTTCCTCAACCTGCTGGTCCCGCAATACCGCAGCGCTTTTGGCGACCTGCCTCCCAAGCTGCTCGTGGTCACGGCCGGTGATCCGATGTGGCACGGCGGCCTGTCCGGGCCGCGGTCGCTGTTCCTGCATGCGGATCGCCCGCTGATCAGCGAAAACGGCACCAGCACGCTCACCCACGAGATGACCCACGTGGTCACCCGGATACGTGGCGCGCAGGGGGCGGACTGGATCGCCGAGGGCCTGGCGGAGTTCTATTCCATCGAACTCAACCGGCGCGCGGGACTGCTGTCGGACAAACGGGCCGCCACCGCGCTGGCCTGGATGCGCGAGCATGGGAAAGCGGTGCAAAGCCTTGCCGCCGCGCAGTCGCGACGCGAGCGCACGGCCCGCGCGGTGGTGGTGTTCAGCGAGCTCGACAAGGAAATACGCCAGGCCAGCGACGGCAAGGCCAGCCTCGATACCCTCGTGCGCGACCTGATGAAGAAGCCAACCGTGTCTCTCCAGGACCTGCGCCTGGCGGCGGCCCGCGCGTCCGGCGAGTCGTCCGAGGTGCTGGCCTCGCCCCTGTTCGACTAGCCGGGGACGGCGCTGACAATGGGCGGAGTACTGGCCAACCCGGCGGCCGTGCCCGGGGCTGCGTCACCCGCCGGCCAGTTGCCTCGCCGCCCGCTCCAGTTGTTGATGCGCGACGAGGATTGACCAGCCCTGCGCGCCGCGAGACGACTTCCCTGGCTCGCTAGGCCAAGGTGCTCTTCAGGGCGTAAACAACCAGCACCCTACGGACAGCCTGATCAACCCAGAACGCGCAGGATCGTCTTTCACTGCTCGATTCTCAGCGCGCGTGAACATCGGGACTTTTTCGTGGAAATCTCCTCGGGAAGGGTTGCGAGAAAATTCCACTTTTGATCTCTGCTGATTTACGGGGGGGGGTTACCCAGCGCAACATTTTGCGTACAGTTCGGCAGCGACGATGAGGATGTTTTCATGAGGCTGTCTTTTACAAGAAACTCTGCTTTGGTGCTTGGTGCGACTGTTGCGCTGGTCTTTTTGTGGCTGCAGCCAGCTCAAGCGCAGGTTGGACCTTGTCCCTATGGCGGTCCAAGCCCAGGCTACAGAGTGGTTGGGCAAACTCCTGCTGGAAACGGCGTTGCCAGCGTATTGTTGTGCGAACCAACGAATGATGAGCAGCCGCAACAACAGCAAGAGCAACAGCAGCAACAGCAACAACCTCAGAAAATATGGATTGATTCCTATGCATCGGTAGTGGGACATCCTGATGCCAACGATATCTGGGCCGCGTGGAATGTGCGCCCCGAACAAGGCGGTTTCGAGGGCGCCGACAGCTTCGCGATGAACGCGTGCAAGGCCGCGATGGGCGATGGATGTCAGGTAATGGACAATGTAAGAAATGGCTCAGTAGTCGCTATGCGCACGCACGCGGGCTATCTTTCCGCCAGCTATGGCGAGACTGAAACACAGGCCGAGGTCAATGCGTATAGATGGTGTCGAACAAACTACTACTCCTGCACCAGTCTCAGGACTGTCACGGCTGCGCCTTGGAAAGAATATGGTGGTGCTGTGCAAGGTTCAAACAACGCGCAGCTATATGATCCATCACAAAAGGCTGGCGGTGTTCCGCGCAATTTACATGGAGCGGTTGCTTGGGCGGTCAACGCCGGAAGCATGGCGGTGGCCAAGGTTTGGGTAAGCGGTGGAAACAAAACGCAAGCAGAAGCCAAGGCCGCCGTTTTGAAAAATTGTGACGCTTACCTTGCCAAAGCTGGCTTGGCTGGAAAGTGCGAGGTACCGCTCATAGCCGCGAATCAGATTATTGTCGTTGCCACGGACGAAAAAAAGACAACCCGGGTTTCGAGTGGCGATGATCTGGAAGCAGCCGAATGGAGCCTGCATGTCTGGCAGTGCAGAGACAACAATCTCACATGCACAACCGTGGCGTCATTTGACGCGGGGAAAGAGGGCAATGCGTCATTTGATATTCCTCTTTGATTGGAACGACGTACTGATCGTGTCCTGCGGCAGCGACTTCCGGCGGCGGCTCGTCGGTGATCGCGGCGAATGAGCATGGATCTTCGCCATCGCTCTGCCAGTGGGAGTACAGGCAAGCGATCAGCATGTCCTGCTGCGGCCCTGGCCTGAATCCGAGCACGACGTTGGTTGGTGAAAAATTGAAGCCAATTGACACCAATCAACACCGCAAAACTGTGGCCAATAAATGCTTTCACGCCCGATCGGGACCGACGTCTTTGTCGGCGGCATGGAAGGCATCTTTCAAGAGCATGAGATATTTCAAACCCGGCATGGCCCCAATGCGCATGTTCTTGCCTTGGGCGCTCCCGGCGGTGCTGCGCGCCTGCTTCAGGAGCGGCTCGGTATTTCGCCAGAAGAACATCGACAGATGAAGGCCGTTGGCGACGAAGGCGAGCGCGAGCAGTAGTTCAATGCGTAGTAGTTGGCTATCAGGCGATGGGCCATGAAGGCCAACGCCCAGGGAAAAACGCGAAGTAATGGCCAACCCGCCGGCTGTGCCCGGCGCGGCGTCAACCCCCGGCCAGTTGCCTCGCTGCCATCTCCAGTCCGTGCAGCACCGGTCCGGCCACGTGCTCCGGGAAGTCCCAAGGCAGTTCGGCTCCAACCTCGGCGATGACCCGGGGCGTTCGTGCGATGACGGTGTCGAGGATGGCTTCCATGTCCCGATCCGCGTCGTCCAGCACGCCGAACCGTTTGCCGAGCGCAATCCAGTGCCGGCGGTGGATCTCCCTCATCTTCCAGTGCGCGTTGGTGGAGCGGATCGCCATCGCTAGGCGGATCTTGTGCTCCGACAACAGGCCGGGGCCCTCGCCGATCAGGGGCCACGCCGACATCACGTCGTACAGCGGGGTGAGTCGGTACGCGCCCGTGGGCCGGATGAAAAGACTGAAATTCTTGGCGTGGCCATCGGGGGCACGCAGCATCCAGAAGACGAGCTGCGCCAGGAAGAAGGTTCGCCGGTCGGGCTGGGGCTGCTCGGAGGTGGCGAGCAGGCTCATGATCCGCTCGATCCCCGGCCCGCCATCCGATTCGTATTTCAGGGACGCGGGCGTGCCGGTCGCCTGGCAGAAGTCCTCCTGCGGCAACCTCGCCAGCCATGGGCCGGATGGGCTCTCCAGCCAGGCGCGGTCAAAGCGCCTGACCGCCAGCACCTTCATGTCCCCGAACTGCAGCGGCTCGCAATCGGCCACGGGTAGCCCGTAGGCCGCAAGGATCCGGGAACAGAGCCATTCGTTCTCGATCGAATGGGTCAGGTCGAGCTTCATGTTGCCGGCCAGGCCCATCGGCAGCTTCAGGATGTGCGTGGTCGGCGTCGAACCGTGGGGAAGGCACCAGCGGCCGTCGATCCAGGCCAAGGCGGTCTTCTCCTGGGCGCCGGCGATGGAGATCCTGAAGTCGTCGTCTTCCGGCGGCGTGGCTCCGGCCATCGCCGGCGGGGCCACCGTGCCGCGCAGGATGGCCGCGACCTCGCTGTCGTCCAGGGCCGTGGCATCGACGGTGCGCACGTCGCCGGGCGCCATGCCCTCGGGCAGGATCTGCAGCGCGCCCACGCAGTCGCGCCCGATCTGCGCGAGCAGGTCGAAGGCCTGGGTTGACCGGGCGCGGAAGCGGCGCGCGGCCCGCGCGCGGATCTCCTGGCTGTCCGGCAGCAGGTTCTCGAAGTACGCCCGCACGACGTCGCCGCGATGCAGCATGCCTCCCGGCGTGAACGGGAGCGAGAGCGACAAGGGCCGGCCGTGCGGCGAAGCTTGCCAGCCTGCGTCGTATTCGAGGACGTCGCCGGCGCTGGCGTCCATGCGCCAGGTGCCGACGAATTCGCCGTTCATCCACAGGCCGAGCGCCTGGCGGCGCGGTGTTCTTCCGGGCTTGGCGGTCACCATCCGGCCTCTCCCGTCGGGGTCGGCCTTCGGGGGCTGGCATCGATGCCGCGTGGCTGCAGCACCATGTCCACGCCCAGGACGCCCAGCAGCTGCAGCAGGCGATCGGCGCTGACCCGGTTGGCGTTGCGCTCAAGGGCGGAGAGCGTCTGCTGCGTCATGCCCAGGCGCATGGCCAGTTGGCCCTGGGTGAGCCCGGCCTGCTTGCGGAAGGCTTTGAGCAGTGCGGGCAGTTGCTCGGCGGTTCGGACGGTGTACGGGCTCATTTCACGCATCCTGGACTGTATTCGTCGAAAACAGCTTATAGGCTGTTAAATCGAAAAACGCAACAAGAGCTGTATTCTTCGGTCCAAGGCGTGGGGATCAGCGCCGCGACGCGAGGTGCGCGAGCAGCCGCTTCAGCCGGGGCGCCGGATTGGCGAACTTGACCCGCTGTTCGTCGAAGGCCTCGGGATCGAATTTGCCGCGGATTCCCTTCTGGCTGGCGGCCCAGACATGGGACGAGGCGTGGTCCGGGACCCCGGGGTCGGCCAGAGTCTCGAGCAGGCTTTCGTAGCCGCCGGGGCCACCGCAGTCGTCCGGCGGGGCCGAGCGCTCGCCGGCGGTGCAGCGGGGGTACTTCTTGCCCGGGGCCGCCGGCAGGACTTCCTCGAGCGTGACCAGGTGCAGCCAGCCGTCGCCGAAATCGTATTCGTACTCCAAGCGGGGGTTGGCCCGGCTCAGGACATCGGCCACGCGGTGCTCCCAGTCCGGGAGGGGCGGGTGGTCGTCGAAATCGTCCAGCGGCAACCCGAGGCGCGGGTGGCCGTCGCGCTGGTCTACGGGGCGGAACTCGTGCAAGTGCGTGTCGTTCCAGGCGAAGGCGCTCTGGATGGCAACGTGCAGGTCCCAGAAGCTGTAGTCGCCGGGTATCTGCAGGCGGCGCCAGATCAGCGGCTCGATGTGGAGGAGTTCGATTCGGAGCTGGAGGATGGCCGACGTGGTCATGCGCGCCTTTACTCAAATCGGTCGCCGGCGCTCTTCGGGTTTGGCACACGAAGGGCACAGATTTGTCACAGGGGGAGTTGGCGCGCCCGACAGGATTCGAACCTGTGACCCCTGCCTTCGGAGGGCAGTACTCTATCCAGCTGAGCTACGGGCGCGTATTTGAAACACTTCCTGGAACCGATCGACCCCGGGCGGAGTAAAAGCCCTGAGCCGACTCACCGGGCGCTGGCGGCGGGTGAGTAGTGCCTTCGGAAGCCACTACTCCATCCGGCTGAGCTACAGGCGCCAGGACGGGGATTATGCCACGGCGCGGCGACCCGCCGCAGCCGGGTCAGCGGCGCGGGGAATACACCGCCGCGTGGATGCACGACAGCACGCTGACCACGAACCAGCCGAAGGGCAGCAGGCTCAGCGTGATCAGCCAGGTGAGGGCAAACGCGACGCCACCCAGCACGAACCAGGTCAGCGCCCACAGCAGGCGCCCCTGCACCAGCTGGCCCAGCCCGGGGATGAACAGGCTGCAGATGGCGGCGATGACGTTGCCGGTCGAACCTTGGGCGCTGCTCATGGTGCGTTGTTCCTGCTGGGGGTGACACCTTGGAAAATGGGGCATCGCGGGCGCCGGTTCAAGCCCGTGGCCGGGCGCGGTGCCACCCGGGCGCTCTGCTAGGCTTTGCCGATGTCCTACGAACGCCATGCCCAACCGATCCCCGAAAGCGCGCCGAAGTCCTGGCGCAGCCAGTGGCCGCATTACTGGCAGCTGGTGCGCGGCGACCGCCAGGTGGGCACGCTGCTGCTGCTGTGGCCCACCTGGTGGGCGCTGTGGCTGGCCGCGGGCGGCGTGCCGCCGATCGGCACGCTGCTCATCTTCACCGCGGGCGTGTGGCTGACCCGGTCGGCCGGCTGCATCATCAACGACTACAACGACCGCTGGCTGGACCCGCACGTCGAGCGCACGAAGAACCGCCCGCTCGCCACCGGCGCCGTCTCGCCGCGCGAGGCGCTGGCGCTGTTCGCCGCGCTGATGGGGCTGGCCTTCGCCCTGGTGCTGCTGACGAACTGGCTGACCGTGGCCCTGAGCGGGGTGGCGGTGGTGCTGGCCGCCACGTACCCGCTGCTCAAGCGCTACACCTACCTGCCGCAGGTGTATCTGGGCGTGGCCTTCGGCTGGGGCATCCCGATGGCGTTCGCGGCGGTGCAGGGCACGGTGCCGCCGCTGGCCTGGCTGCTGTTCCTGGGCAACTTGCTGTGGACCACGGGCTACGACACCTGGTACGCGATGGTGGACCGCAACGACGACTTGCGCCTGGGCGCCAAGTCCACCGCCATCCTGTTCGGTGAGTCCGACCTGATGGCCCTGGGCGTCATTTATGCGTGCTTCTTCTGGGCGATGTGGCTGGTGGGTGCGCGGGCCGAGCTGGGCCTGCCCTACCAGGCGGCGCTGGGCGTGGCGCTGCTGGTGGTGCTGGCGCAGTTCTGGATTGCCCGCGGCCGCGGCCGCGAAGCCTGCTTCACGGCCTTCCGCGCCAACCAGTGGGTGGGCCTGGCGGTGTTCGCCGGTATCGCCGTCCACTACGCGCTGTCCTGACCCTCCTACAGTCTGGGCTCAGGGGACGCGGGCGGCGACCCAGACGTCCACGCGCGCGACGCCGGCGCGGTGCAGGGCGCGCGCGCACTCGGCCAGGGTGGCGCCAGTGGTCATGACGTCGTCCACCAGGGCCACGTGGTCCGGCAGCTGGCCGGCGCCGGCGAAGAAGGCGCTGCGTACGTTGTGCCGGCGGCTGGCGGCGTCGAGCTCGGACTGTGCGGCCGTGGCGCGCACGCGGCGCAGCGTGCCGGCCCGGAGCGGCAGGGCTAAAGCGCGGGCCAGCGGCCGGGCCAGCTCGAGCGCCTGGTCGTAGCCCCGCTGGCGCAGGCGCGAGGGATGCAGCGGCACCGGCACCACCGCCTGCGGCCGCGGCGCATCGGCGAAGGCTTCGACCATCAATTGCGACAGCAGCCGCCCCGCGGCCAGGTCGTCGCGGAACTTCAGGCGCGGCAGCAGGCGGTCCACCGGGAAGCGATAAACGAAGGCGGCCCGGCTGGCCGCGAACGGCGGCGGCATGCGCAGGCAGGTGCCACAGACCCCGGCCGCGGCCAGCGGCAGCGCGCAGCGTAGGCAGGCCACGCGGTTGAACGGCAGGGCCTCGCGGCAGGCCTGGCACAGATCCTGGCCCCGATAGCCCGCCTCCGCGCAGACCAGGCAGCGCGCCGGCAGCAGGGCCAGGCCGAGCCGCTGCCCGAGCGCCGCCCACCGCATCAGCGGGCAGCGCAACGGGCCCGCCAAAGCGCGAGGCCGCGAGTGTGACGGGCGTCAACCTTTGCGGCGCGCGTTTGGTTGACAGGGGTGGGCATGCTCACCAGACTGCGTCGTCCCACCGCCCCCCGCCGTCAGGGTTCCGCCATGCCTGCTGTCATCCGCCACGACTGGACGCGCGACGAAGTCATCGCCCTGTTCGACCTGCCCTTCCCCGTGCTGATGGCGCGTGCCGGCGAGACGCACCGCGAGCGCTTTGACCCGACCCAGGTGCAGGTTTCGACCCTGCTGTCGGTGAAGACCGGTGGCTGCCCCGAGGACTGCGCCTACTGCCCGCAGGCCGCGCGCTACGACACCGGGGTGCAGGCCCAGAAGCTGATGGACCTGGACGAAGTGATGGACAAGGCCCGCGCCGCCAAGGCCGCCGGCGCCTCCCGCTTCTGCATGGGCGCCGCCTGGCGCAGCCCGAAGGACCGCGACATCCCCAAGGTGGCCGAGATGATCCGCGGGGTGAAGGCCCTGGGCCTGGAAACCTGCGCCACCCTGGGCATGCTCAAGGGCAGCCAGGCGCAGGCCCTGCGCGACGCCGGCCTGGACTACTACAACCACAACCTCGACACCGCGCCCGAGTTCTACGGCGAAGTGATCCAGACCCGCGAATACCAGGACCGCCTGGACACCCTCGAACACGTGCGCGACGCCGGCATGAAGACCTGCTGCGGCGGCATCGTCGGCATGGGCGAATCGCGCGCCCAGCGCGCCGGCCTGCTGCAGGCGCTGGCCAACCTGCCGGCGCACCCCGATTCGGTGCCGATCAACCGCCTGGTGCAAGTGGAAGGCACCCCGCTCAAGGGCACCGCGCTGCTGGACCCGTTCGAGTTCGTGCGCACGATTGCCGTGGCCCGGCTGCTGATGCCGGCCGCCATGGTGCGGCTGTCGGCCGGCCGCGCCGAGATGAACGACGAGCTGCAGGCGCTGTGCTTCCTGGCCGGCGCCAACTCGATCTTCTACGGCGAGAAGCTGCTGACCACCGGCAACCCCGACGTCGAGGCCGACCAGGCGCTGTTCGCCCGGCTGGGCCTGAGCCCGATGCCGCTGGTGCAGGAGTCGGACACGAACACCGTGCACGCCGACATCGTCGTCCCCGCCACCACCTGCGCCGCCTGACGTGGCCCGCACCCGCCTCGCCGACCGCCTTGCCCTTGCCCGCGCCGAGCGCGCGGCCGGCGCGGCCACCCGCACCCGCCGCGAAGTTGAAGCGCGCGAAGGCGCCCAAGTGCTGGTGGACGGCCGCCAGCTCACCAGCTTCTGCGGCAACGATTACCTCGGCCTGAGCCAGCACCTGGACGTGGTGAGCGCGCTGCAGGAAGCCGCCGCGTGGCACGGCGTGGGCAGCACCGGCTCGGCCCTGGTCAGCGGCCACCACGGCGAACACGCCGCGTTCGAACGCGAGATGGCGCAGTGGCTGGGCTACGAGCGCGGCCTGCTGTTCGGCAGCGGGTATCTCGCCAACCTGGCGGTGATGCAGTCGCTGCTGGGCGAAGGCGACACCTGCGTGCAGGACAAACTCAACCACGCCTGCCTGATCGACGGCGCCCGCCTGGCCGGCTGCGAACTCAAGCGCTACCCGCACGGCGACGTCGAAGCCGCCATGCGCCAGCTGATGTCGCGCCGCGAAGGCGCCGCCATCCTCGCCACCGACGGCGTCTTCAGCATGGACGGCGACCAGGCGCCGCTGGCCGATCTCGCGCTCGTTGCGCGCACGCAGGACGCGATGCTGTACGTGGACGACGCGCACGGCATCGGCGTGCTGGGCCCGGAAGGGCGCGGCAGCCTGGCGGTGGCGGGCCTGGGCGCGCGCGAAGTGCCACTGCTGCTGGTGCCGCTGGGCAAGGCCTTCGGCGGCCAGGGCGCGATGCTGCTGGGCAGCGACAGCGTCATCGGCCACATCGCCGAAACCGCCCGCCCCTATCTTTTCTCCACCGCGCCGGCGCCGGCCAGGGCCGCGGCCATGCGCGCCAGCCTGCGCCTGGTGCGCAGCGAATCCTGGCGCCGCGCGAAGCTGGCCTCGCTGGTGGCGCGCTTCCGCCGCGGCGCCTCGGCGTTGGGCCTGCCGCTGCAGGAATCGTTCACGCCGATCCAGCCGATCGTGCTGGGCGACAACGCCCGCGCGCTGGCCGTTTCGAAATCGCTGGAAGCGCAGGGCTACCTGGTCACCGCGATCCGCCCGCCGACCGTGCCCGCCGACCAGGCGCGCCTGCGCATCACGCTGTCGGTGGACCACGGCGAACGCGACGTGGACGGCCTGCTGGCCGCGCTGGCCGAAGCGGTCAAGGCACGGCCCGAACCCATCCCGGCATGAGCCTGTTCCATGAAGTGCACGGCCAGGGCCCGGCCCTGGTGCTGCTGCACGGCTGGGCGATGCACGCGGGCATCTTCGCGCCGCTGGTCGAACGCCTCGCGCCGCATTTCACGCTGCATCGGGTGGACCTGCCCGGCCATGGCCGCAGCGCAGGTGCCGGACTTCCACTGACGCTCGATAACGCCGCCGCGCAGGTGTCGGCCGTGGTGCCGCCACGCGCGCTGTGGCTGGGCTGGTCGCTGGGCGGGCTGGTGGCGCTGCACGCCGCGGCCACGCGGCCGGCGCAGGTGCGCGGGCTGGTGATGGTGGCGGCGAGTCCGCGCTTCGTGCGCGCCGACGATTGGCCGCACGGCATGGACGCTTCGGTTTTCCGTGATTTCGCCAAGGCGCTCGGCAGCGACTACCGCGGCACGCTCGATCGTTTCCTGATGCTCGAGGCCCAGGGCTCGGACCACGTGCGCGAGGAGCTGCGCCTGCTGCGCGGCGAAGTGTTCGCGCACGGCGAACCCGCCGCCGACGTGCTGTGCGACGGCCTGGGCCTGCTGGAAAACAGCGACCTGCGCGCCGCCTTGCCCGGCCTGGCGATGCCCAGCCTGTGGGTTGCCGGCCGGCGCGACCGCCTGGTATCGCCGGCCGCGATGCAGGCCGCTGCCGCGCTCGCGCCGGCGTCGCGCTTTCATCAGATCGGCAGCGGCGGGCACGCGCCTTTCCTCACCCACGCCGATGAAGTGACGGCGGCCCTGCGGGACTTCGCCGCGGAGCTGGCGCCGTGAGCGGCCTGTTCGACCGCCGGCAGCTGCGCCGCTCGTTCGGCCGCGCCGCGCCGAACTACGCCGCCGTCGCCGCGCTGCAGCGCGAAGTCGAGGCGCGCCTGCTCGAACAGCTCGACTACCTCGACGACCGCGTGCCGCAGCGCGTGCTGGACCTGGGCAGCGGCCCCGGCCGCGCCGCCGGCGCGATGAAGAAGCGCTGGCCGAAGGCCGAAGTGATCGCGCTGGACGCCGCGCTGCCGATGCTGCGCGAAGTGCCCCGGCACACGCGCTTCTGGCGCCCGGTGCGGCGCGTGTGCGCCGACGTGTCGCAGCTGCCGTTCGCCGACCAGTGCACCGACGTCATTTTCTCCAGCCTGTGCCTGCAGTGGCTGGACAACCTGCCGGCGGTGCTGTCGGAGTTCCGGCGCGTGCTGCGGCCCGACGGCCTGCTGCTGTTTTCCACCTTCGGGCCCGACACCCTGCTGGAGCTGCGCGAGGCCTACCAGGCCGCCGGCGAAGTGCCCCCGCTGTCGCCGTTCGCCGCCATCCAGCAGGTGGGCGACGCGATGCTGGCGGCCGGCTTCAAGGATCCGGTGCTCGACCGCGACCGCTACACGCTGACCTACCCGGACCTGCGCGCGCTGATGCACGAGCTGCGCGCGATCGGCGCCGGCGACGCGCGCAGCGACCGCCGCCGCGGCCTGGGCGGCCGTGCCCGGCTGCAGAAAGTCACCGCCGCCTACGAACTACAGCGCCGCGACGGCGTGCTGCCCAGCACCTGGGAAGTCATCACCGCCCAGGCCTGGGGCCCGGCGCCCGGCGCCCCGCGCCGCGGCGAAGGCGGCGACCTGGCCAGCTTCCCGGCCGACCGCATTCCGCTGCGGCGGCGCTGAAAAGCACCGCGGGCAGGTCCGCCGTGTGCGCACCCGCGGTGCGCGTCCCCGCCGCGGCCGGCGCTAGACTGGCCGCCCCGGTCCCGGAGTTCGCCATGTCCTTCCACCGTCCTTGCCTGGCCTTGGCGGCCGCCCTGTCGCTGGGGCTCGCGGGCTGTGCCACCACGTCGTCCAGCGAAGGGGTCGCCACCGAATCGACGGCCGCGGCCCCGGAGCGCGCGGCCGTGCCGCCCGAAGGCCGCGAGCTGATCGTCAACGTCGCCGGCCAGCGCGCGCCCTGCGAAGGCGTGGCGCCGATGCTCTGCCTGCAGGTGCGCCTGCAGCCGGGCGCGGCGTGGCAGCTGCACTATTCCGACATCGAGGGCTTCAACTGGCAGTCGGGCACCGAATACGTCATCCGCGTGCGCGAACTGCCGGTGGCCAACCCGCCGGCCGATGCGCCGTCGCTGCGCTGGGTGCTCGAGGAAGTGCTCGAGAGCGGCCCGGCGGGCTGAGGTTCAGTCCAGCGCGGCGTGGCCGCCCTGGTCGTCGAAGCCGCCGCCGCCCGATTCCAGCGTGCGCACGCGCTTGGCGTCGCGCCGCGCTTCGGAAAGGCGGCGAACCGCTTCGCGCAGCGCTTCGGCGTCCTTCAGCCAGGGCAGATGGATTTCCGGGGTCGACGCGTCGGAGGTGAACAGGATCACCTCGCCCAGCCCGAACGTGCGCTCGAAGAAGGTCTGCTCCAGCCGCGTGTCGCGCACGCGGTAAAGCTCGAGGTCTTCGGTGACGCGGTTGAACACGCCGCGGCGGATGCCCAGCCGCTGGTCGGTGAGCGTGTAGACGGTGTTGCGGGTCACCAGCCAGCGCCAGATCGCCCAGGGGATCGGAATCAGCAGCAGGCAGGCGATGAACCAGCCCAGGTTTTGCATCTGCGAAGGCGTGCCGGTCCATTCAATGCGTTCGTCGGCCATGTCGGTGTCCTGGGCGTGCGGGCGGGGGTGGGGCGAGTATAGCGGCGCCATGAAGAGGGCCGCAGCGGGCCCCAGCGGGCCTCAGGGTGCCAAGTCCAGCGGGCTGCGCACCGCCCCGGCGCCCCGGCCCAGCACGTGCGTGTAGATCTGCGTGGTGGCCAGGTCCTTGTGGCCCAGCAGCGCCTGCACCGTGCGGATGTCGTAGCCCGATTCGAGCAGGTGCGTGGCGAAACTGTGGCGCAGGGTATGCGCACTGACCGGCTTGCCCAGCCCCAGCCGCTGCGCCGCGTGCTTGATGTGCCGCGACAGCGCCTCGTCGCCCACGTGGTGCCGGCGCACGCTGCCGTCGCGCGGGTCCTGGGACAGCGCGTCGGCCGGGAACAGGTATTGCCACGCCGGCTCCGCGGCGGCATTGGGGTACTTGCGCGACAGCGCATGCGGCAGCCACGCCCGGCCATGGCCGGCGGCCAGGTCGACCGCATGCAGCCGCAGCGCGTGGGCCAGAGATTCGCGCAGCGCTGGCTGCAGGCTGTCGGGCAGCATCGTGCGCCGGTCCTTGCCGCCCTTGCCGTCGCGAACGATGATCTCGCGCCGCGCGAAGTCCACGTCCTTCACCCGCAGCCGCAAACCTTCCATCAGCCGCATGCCGGTACCGTAAAGCAGCGCCGCCAGCAGCCGCGGCCGCGCCGGCATCAACTCCAGCAGCGACCGCACCTCCCCCGCCGTCAGCACCGTGGGCAGCCGCTTGGGCCGCTTGGCGCGCACCACGTTTTCCATCCACGGCAGGTCCACCCCGAGCACCTGCCGATAAAGGAACAGCAGCGCCGACAGCGCCTGGTTCTGCGTGCTGGCCGCCACCTGCCCGCGCACGGCCAGGTAGGTGAGGAACACCTCCACTTCCGGCCCACCCATCTCCCGTGGATGCCGCATGCGGTTGGCCTGTATATACCGCCGTATCCAGCCGATATACGCCGTCTCGGTCCGCAAACTGTAGTGATTGGCGCGGAGCTTGCCGCGAACCACCTCCAACAGCCGCGGCGGCCTCTCCGCAGTATCACCCGGCGCTACACCGCCATCCGCTGCCGTTTTGGTGCTATCAGGTCGTTTGCCGTCCATATCGGCAGAGGCTACCGACCGCTCCTACGCCTCCGCCGTAGGCCAATGCGTTGATCCAGGGTGAGATTTCGCCCACTGGCAAATCGTCCGGCAGTTGGTACCATGCCGCTAGATGCTCATATCAACCACTACAAGTAGTTAGACCAATGAAGCTGAGGACCGGCCTGACCATCTGGATCTACCTGTCGAGCCTCATCGCACTTGCGGTGAGCGCGGGTCATCTCAATCTTGCGCTCGAGATCTACTCACCGCTGGAAGCGACACATCTAGGCCCAAAGGCGCCGATGTTTACTCAAGAGATCATCCGTGCAGCCCCTAGGTACCCGTTCTACTTGGCAGGTGCGGGAGTGGTGTCCCTTTTTGCGGGGCTTTACTTTTGGCGGAGCGACCGCCCAACTGAGACTAAGACCTTCGCAGTAACTTTTATTGCCGCGGTCAATCTTGCTCTCGCTGCCGTGATACCCCCGTTGTTTTACATCGGTTACTTTATTATTCCCAAGGCTGCCAATGCGGTCTAACCAATCCGTAAGGAAACTCCCGTCAACTCCGCGCACGGGGCGGTCTTGCCTTTAGCTCTTGGGCGACAGCTGCACTTCTTTCTCTGTGTTGCGCGTTGCGTGTT
>JANOJQ010000124.1:0-9882 GCA_031418815.1 Lysobacteraceae bacterium | reverse complement strand
CGACGTGATCGTGGTCACCCCTTGGCCATTGGACATGTCCCATCCGCGGTGCTCGTGGAAGGTGGGGTCTTCTATCCTTATGAGTGCATTGGCATGCCAAGACTGGAGTTGGATCACCTGTCCACGGTGAGGCGCCTGTGCCAGCAGCTCGTCAACGACCGAGTTGGCCCAGAGAAAAACAATCAAAAGATAGACAGGCACGAACAGGACCAGTCCAAGGAACGCTTT
Source organism: Lysobacteraceae bacterium (assembly GCA_031418815.1). GTDB lineage: Bacteria > Pseudomonadota > Gammaproteobacteria > Xanthomonadales > Xanthomonadaceae > Arenimonas. Next base: position 9,654 of record JANOJQ010000124.1, on the reverse strand, counting down.
CTTCAAATACTTCATGATCACGCGCATCTCCGTTGTCGCTCAGCGAAGGGCCTGTCTTTTGAATGCCGGGATGGCATTAGGAAGTCCCATGCCCTTATCCGCGTTCATCCGCGTAAATCCGTGGCCAACAAGCTCTAGTCAGCACTCGCCAAAGTGACCACGTAGCGCATCGGCCCACGCGGGGCGACGGCGTCGAAGGGCCAGCACGTCACCAGCACCAGCTGGCCATCGGCGGCGCCGGTGGCGATGCGGTGGATCCGCGAGTCCACCACCTGCATCGCCGCCACGGTGAACTCGCGCGGGCCTTGCGGCGTTTCCAGCGTGAGGGCGTCGCCGCGGCGCAGCTCGCGCAACCACGCGAAGTGCGTGTCGCGATGCCCGCTGATGATCGTGGTGCCGGACGCGTTGCCGGGCGCGGCGCTGGCTTCCGCCCAGCCCGGGCCAAACGCCAGCGGCCGGCCGCTGTCGCCGGCCAGCACCACCTGCGAGATGCCGAGCCGCGGCTGCACCAGCCGGGCCACTGCGTGCGTGTCGGCCCAGGGCCAGGGCCGGTGCGCGCGGCCGTCGAGCACGCTCTGCGACCACGACGACTGCAGCAGCTGCTGCGCCACCTGTGCCTTGGCCGGCAGCCAGGCGGCGTGTACCGCCAGGCCCAGCGCCGCCAGCATCAGGCCGCGGCCCAGCCAGCGGCGCAGCGGGGAAAGTGGGGCGTCCCTGCCCCGGCCGTGCGCGGGACCCGTTGCCGCGCCGCCAGGGGAGGGCGGCGAGGGTGGGGCTTCCTTGCCCCGAGGGTGCGTCCCTGATCCCGTGCGCGACGTGCTGAAGTTCACGGCGCCTCCTGCGCCGTCCAGGAGGAAGCGAGGGGCGACGGCCGGCGCTGCATCAGCGGGCTGGCCTCGGCCGGCACGAAGTGCCAGTGCATGTGCCGCAGCGCGCGGTCCACCGAGCGCGGGCCCGGGTCGAGCGCGGTGGGCTGGGGCGCGGTGTCGCGGCGTTCAACGATCAGGACCATGGCGGATTCCTTGGTGGGCTCAGGCCTGCGCGGGTTCGCGCAGGAGGATCAGCATCAGGAGGCAAAACAGGCAGGCAACGAGGCGGGCGGCCATGGCTCAGCTCCGCACGCGCAGCAGCAGGAAGGCCGACAGCGCCAGCACCAGCGCCAGCAGCAGCTCGCGCAGCCAGCCGGTGCTGCCCTGCGCGAACTCGAGCGAACCATCGGGCGCGCTGTTCATCATCTGCGTGCTGCCCAGCGACGCGTCCTTCGGACGCGCCGGCGTGCGGTCCACGGCCACCAGGCTGGTGTAGGTGCTGACCAGGCCGTGGCGCAGCGCCACGTCCACGATCATCGGCTTGATGGTGTCGGTGCTGCCGCCGCGGCGCAGCTCGTCTTCGAGCGAATTGATGCGGGCGCGGGCCCACAGCCGGCCGATGCCCGGCGACGGCGTGGCGTTGTCGCCGCCCAGCGGGATGCGGCGCACCCAGGGCTGCGGGCGCAGGCCGCGCACGGTCACCGCGTCCTGCAGCTTGTCCAGGCGGGCCACCACCTGCAGCGCCTCGCCTTCGTACAGGTCGGGCACGCGGGCCGGGTACATCTCGGCCACGCCCGGCCAGTCGAGCTGGATGTCGCGCATGGCCGGGCGGTCGAGCTTGGCCAGCAGGCGGTCCATCACTTCGGTCACTTCCTCGACGTTGCGGATCACGGTCTGGGTGCCGCGGCCGGTTTCGGCCGCCTTGCGCAGGAAGTGGCCGTTGGGCGCGCTGCCGATGCCGACCGGGAACAGGCGCGCCTCACCGCGCTCGGTTTCGATCATCTGCAGCAGTTCGTCCTCGTTGCCCACGGCCGCGTCGGTGGCCAGCACCACTTGGCGCAGGTAGCCGGCCGGCGCGCAGCCGGCGAGCGCGGCGCGCAGGGCCGGCAGCATCTCGGTGCCGCCGTCGGCGGTCAGCGCGCGCACGAAGCTGCGCGCGCGGGCCACGTTGCCCGGCTGCGCCGGCACCGGCGCAGGGAACAGCAGGTCGAAGGTGTCGTCGAAGCGCACCACGTTGAAGCGGTCGCCGGGGCGCAGGCGGGCCAGGGCGCGGTCGGCGGCCTCGATGGCCTGTTCCATGGATGCGCCCGACATCGAGCCGGAATTGTCGATCACCAGGATCAGTTCGCGCGGCAGCGGCGCGGTGGGCAGGGTCGGCGGCACCAGCATCACCAGGGCGAAGTCTTCGCCGCCGATGCGGTCGGTGAACACGGCGCTGCGCGGGGCCTTGCTCGGCACCGGCTGCCACTGCAGCACGAAGTCGCGGTCGGTGGCTTCAGCGAAGTTGGCCAGCGTGACGCGATAGGTCGAGCCCTCGGCCATGACGGTGACGCGATGGGTGGGGCTGGTCAGCGAGGCCAGCGGCAGGCCCGGCTCGATCTCGGCGGTCAGCACCACCGACGGCGGCAGCGCGCTGCCGGCGTCGTTCGCAGCGGCCACGGCGGGCAGCGCCTCGGCCGGATTGCGGACTTCCTGCATGGCGAAGGCGGTGCTGGTGGCCGGCGTGTAGCGCGGCGTCAGCGTCAGCGGCAGGTTCAGCGAGAAGGTGCCGTCGCGGTAGGCGACCGGCTGCCAGTAGCGCACCTCGATTTCAATTTCCTCGCCCGGGCCGATGTTGGCCACGGCGGTCTGGAACAGGTTGGGCCGGTTCTGCTCGACCAGGCTGGCGCGTTGGCCGTTGGCGACCGCGGCCACGTAGGCGGCCTTGGCCGCTTCCTTCTCGCGGATCTCGCCTTCGATCAGGCGGTCGCCGATGCGCAGGGTCAGGGCGCCGACGGCGGCGTCTTCCGGCAGCGGCAGCAGGTAGCGGCCCTCGCGCCACTGCGCGCTGTCGTTGCGGTAGGTCTGGCGCACGCTCACTTCGGCCAGCAGGCCGCGCACCTGCATGTCCACCGTGGTGTCCATGGCCAGGGTGGCGACCCAGCGGTCGCCTTCGCGCAGCATCAGGCCTTCGGGCTCGGGGTCTTCGCTGTCGTCGCGCTCGCTGGCCAGGGCCGGCACGCAGGCGAAGGCCAGCGCCACGACCAGGGTCAGCAGCAGGTGGAACCACAGGAGCAGCCGCGGCGGGACGCGGGGCGTGCGGTAGAGGCGGGGCTTGCGGGTCTCGCGGACGTGCATGTCGGTCTCCTGGGTGGTGATGCCATTCCAGGGCCACGCGGAGCCGGCAGCCGGGCTGGTTCCGGGCAGCCGGCTGACCAGTTGTGGCGATTTGCGGGCAGCACGTTGCCGCGGCCTGCCGTGCTGGCCTAGGCTGGCCGCCATGTCACGCACCGTTGCCATCGTCGAAGACGAACCCGCCCTGCTCGCCAACACCACCGAGGCGCTGCGCCGCCACGGCTACGGCGTGCAGCCGCTCGCCAGCCGCGCCCAGGCGCAGGCGGCGTTCGCGCTCAAGCTGCCCGACCTGGTCATCATCGACGTCGGCCTGGGCGACGAGCCCGAGGGCGGCTTCGACCTGTGCCGCGACCTGCGGGCGCGCTCGGCGACGCTGCCGATCCTGTTCCTCACCGCGCGCGATTCCGATTTCGACGTGATCTCGGGCCTGCGGCTGGGCGCCGACGATTACCTGAGCAAGGACACCAGCCTGCCCCAGCTGACCGCGCGCATCCACGCGCTGTTCCGTCGGCTCGATTCACTGGCGGCGCCGCAGGCGCGCGATTCGGTGTTCCGGCTGCGCGGCCTGACGCTCGAGCTCGAGCGCATGCGCGTGAGCTGGAACGGCGCCGAGGTGGCGCTCACCGTCACCGAGTTCTGGATGGTGCACGCGCTGGTGCGCTACCCCGGCCATGTAAAAACCCGCGAACAGCTGATGCGCGAGGCCCAGGTGGTGGTGGACGACGCCACCATCACTTCGCACATCAAGCGCATCCGCAGGAAGTTCCAGGCGCTCGACGCTTCCTTCGACGAGGTGGACACCGTGCACGGCGCCGGCTACCGCTGGCGTGCCTGAGCCGCGCCCATGACCCTGCGCGGCAAGCTGCTGCTGCTTTCGCTGTCCATCCTGGCGCTGCCGTGGGCGGGTTGGCAGTTCGTGCAGCAGCTCGAAGTGCTGCTGCGCCAAGGCCAGGAACAGGCCCTGCTGGCCTCGGCCGAAGCGCTGGCGCGCGGCATCGCGGTGCGGCCGGCGAACCTGCCGGCGTCGGGGCCGGGCTGGTTCGTGCACCGGCTGGCGTTCGCGCCGCGGCTGGACGGCGAGGACGGCGATTGGCGGGCATCGGGCGCCGAGCCCGCGGCGTTCGGCGCCGGCGCGCCCTGGCTGCGTGCCAGCGTGGGCCGCGCCAACGAACGCCTGCACCTGCTGGTGCAGGTGGACGACACCAGCCGCCAGCGCGGCGAAGCGCACTGGCCCGGCGACCTGGAGTTCGACCGCGTGCGCCTGCGCCTGCTCGGTCCCGGCGGTGAGCTGGTGCTGCGCCTGGCCAACAGCGGCAGCGGCGAGCTGCTGGTGGCGGGCGAAGACGGTCTGCCGCCGCCGATCCGCGTGGAAGGGTTCTGGCGCGAGCACGACCAGGGCTACACGATCGAGCTCGCGCTGCCGCAGGCCTACGCCGTGCGCGGCCTGGGCATCGAGGCGCGCGACCTGGACGCCGCCGGCCAGCGCCGCCTGGCCGGCACCGTGGCCGGCGAGGCCGCGATCCGGGCCTGGCCGCTGCACGGCTACGCCGGCGCGCTGGAGCCGGCCCTGCTGGCCCTGGCGCCGCCGGGCATGCGCGTGCTGCTGGCCGACCGCGAGGCGTGGGTGATCGCGCGGGCCGGCCGCATCCGCGCCGACGCCAGCGAGGAAGACCTGCTGCCCTGGCGCCGAGGCCTCTACCGCGCGCTGCTGTTCCGCGACACCCTGCCGGCAGCCGACGAAGCGCCCGACGCGCGGCGCGTGGCGCGCGCCGAAGTGGATGCCGCCATCGCCGGCCGCTCGGGCACCGCCTGGCGTCGCGACCCGTCGGGCGCGCGCCTGCTGCTGTCGGCCGCCGTGCCGGTGACCGTGGACGGCGAGGTGCGCGCGGCGCTGCTGCTGGAGCGCTCGAACTCGGAAGTGCTGCTGCTCACCGATCGCGCGTTCTCGGGCCTGCTGGGCGTCAGCCTGATTGCCTTCCTGGCTTCGGGCGGCGTGATGTTCCTGTTCGCCTCACGCCTGGGCGCGCGCATCCGCCGCCTGCGCGACGCGGCCGAGCGCGCGCTCGACCGCGAGGGCCGCGTCACGCCGTTCCCGGTGACGAAAGCGCGCGACGAAGTGGGCGACCTCACCCGCAGCTTCGCCAGCCTGCTCGACCAGGTGGCGGCCTACACCGACTACCTGCGCTCGCTGTCGGGCAAGCTCTCGCACGAGCTCAACACGCCGCTGGCCATCGTGCGCACCTCACTCGACAACCTCGACGCCGCCGCGCTGCCGGCCGACACGCAGCCCTACCTGGCCCGCGCCCGCGACGGCGTGGAGCGCATGGCCACGCTGGTGCGCACGATGAGCGAGGTGACGCGCATCGAACACGCCATCGAGTCGGCCGAAGCCGAGGTGTTCGACCTGCGCGCGCTCATCGCCGACTACGCCGAGGGCCACCGCGGCCTGCTTCTGCCGCGCGAGCTTCGCGTGGAGCTGCCGGCCGCGCCGCTGCGCCTGCGCGGTTCGCCCGACCTGGTCGCTCAGGCGCTGGACAAGCTGTTCGACAACGCGCGTGGCTTCTGCCCGTCCGACGGCTGGGTGCGGCTGTCGCTGTCACCGGAGGGCGACGGTGCGCGCATCGGGGTGGCCAACCAGGGCCCGCCCGTGCCCGAGGCCATGCGGGCGCGCCTGTTCGATTCGCTGGTCAGCCTGCGCGAGAAGCCGCAGCGCCTGGAGGGCGCCACGCACCTGGGCTTTGGCCTCTACGTGGTCAAACTGGTCGCCGAACTCCACCGCGGCCACGCCCAGGTCCACAACCTCCCTAACGGCGACGGCGTCGAGTTCACCCTCCACCTCCGATCCATGCCTTGAGGCCAGGAATGAAAAAGCACCTGTGGTATCGATGGCTACCCCTCTTGGCCATCCTCTTTCTGGGGGGCTGCAAGGATCGCCAGATGTCGGCCGAGTGCAAGGCCATCCTGCAGCTGCCGCCGCCTGCGCTGTTTGCCCTTGAGACCAGCAGCAGGGTCGTCGGCGAAGATGTACGCGAATGGACCATCAGCAAGTTCAACCCCGGTCATCTGCCGCTGGTCATTGATGTGAGCCTGGACACCAGTGGTCTTGCCACGGCGCCGCTGCTGCAGATCGAACCGGGCGGTCGAAAAGTTGTTTTCGCGGGGAAGAGGCCCACCAGCGTCACTTCACTGCAACTTGCGCTTCCGAGTATTGCCTTCACGCGGGCGATGCCGGCTGTCGGCAAGCTCAGGCCGTCAGTGACCCTGCTTTTTCCGGTGGACCCAAAGGTCGCGACGTTCTCGCAAACGCCCCGGGACGGCGCGGGCTTCATGCGTTCGCCTAGCCACACGGCAGAACGGGGCGGGCAATCTGAAGCGGTCGACATCGACGCGCCCTTGGGCACGCTCATTCTCGCGCCGGCCGATGGCGTGGTTGCCCATGCCTATGACGCAAGCCCGGATGTGCCCTGTGATTTTGTTTCGCACAGTGCGTACGCCAACAACCTGATGCTGGTGACGGACGACGACGTGACCCTCTTGCTGGGGCATCTTTTCAATGAGTCGATCCTCGTCGAGGCGGGTACGCGCGTTCGCCGCGGCCAACCGATCGCCCGGGTAGGGCACTCCGGATCCGGCGACCGCGCCCACCTTCATCTTGTCGCCATGGCGCTGGGTCCGGACGGCGTCGATTCGGTTCCGATCCGGTTCGCCGCCTGCGGTGAAGCGGCGGAGGCCTGGACGCCCCGCAATGGGCGCCCTTGTCGCTAGGTACTTGCCGGGCGCCGTCCCGTCCTCACGCCAGTTCCGCGCCCCATGTCATGGTCCGTGCGCGCCTTGGTCAGGTTCGCCACTCCAGCACTTCGCCCGCATCGGCATCTTGCGCCGTGCCGCACAGGCGGAAGCCCAACTTGCCTAGAATCCGCGTGGATGCGTTCTGCTCCATCAGCGTGAACGCGAGCAGCTTCACCTGCGGATCATGCCTGCGGGCAATGTCCACGAGGGATGCGGCAGTCCTTGAGGCATAGCCCAGTCCCTCGTGTTCCTTGAGCGTGTAATAGGCAATCTCGACGTGGCCATCCTGCGGCGGCCCCACGAAAGCCCCGCCGCCCACGCCGCGTCCGTCGACGACGGCGACATAACCTACCCACGGTGGTTGATAGCCAACACGCCGATACAGATCGGCAGTGGCCGTGCAGTTTGCAGTCAATTCCGCCGGGAGCACGGGAATGTGCTCAACAGGAACCCCGGAGCTGTCGCATTGGACGAGGGCAAACTTCATGCAGTCCCCATTGCCGTCATTGCGGACGCCATGGTCCGGTGAAACATCCCGTCGCCGTACCCGTTGGTCGCCGGCAACCCGATGATCTGCCAAGAGGTTAGAACGGACCCGCGGGGCCGGCAATTGTCATGAGGCTGCCGTGACGCCCCGTGCCGTGGCCCAGGGGTGCACGCGCCCCGGGGGACGGCGCCGCAGGGGCGCAGATATACTGCGAGCCAGCCAAAATCGGGTCGTCAACGTGATTTCTGCCGAAGAGTTCAAGCGCCTCGCGGGCGAGGGCCACAACCGCATCCCCGTGGTGCGCGAAGTCCTTTCGGACCTCGACACCCCCCTGTCGGTCTACCTCAAGCTGGCGGACGGCCCGCACACGTATCTGTTCGAGTCCGTGGAGGGCGGCGAGACCTGGGGCCGGTACTCGATCATCGGACTGCCGGCGCGCCGCACCTACACCTTCCGCGGCCACACGCTGGAAGTGCGCGAACACGGCGAACTCACCGAGACCCGCGAACTGGCCGACCCCCTGGCCGAAGTCGATCGCCTGCGCGCCAGCGTCAGCGTGCCCCGGATGCCCGACCTGCCCGCGTTCACCGGCGGCCTGGTGGGCTACTTCGGCTTCGAGACGATTGGCTGGATCGAGCCGCGCCTGGCCGGTGGCGACAAGCCCGACCAGCTCGGCACGCCCGACGCGCTGCTGATGCTGAGCGAAGAAGTGGCCGTGTTCGACAACCTCAAGGGCCGCCTGTACCTGATCGTGCACGCCGACCCGGCCGAGCCGCAGGCCTATGCCAAGGCCCTGCGCCGGCTCGATGAGCTGGTGTACCGCCTGCGCCACTCCGGCCGCAGCTACCCCGACGTGCTCGACCCCTCGCTGCTGAGCGAACAGGACTTCGTCTCGGGCTTCACCAAGGAAGGTTTCCTGGCCGCGGTGGAGAAGTCGAAGGAATACATCCGCGCCGGCGACATCTTCCAGGTGGTGCTGAGCCAGCGCATGAGCGTGCCGTTCCGCGCCCGCCCGGTGGACGTGTACCGCGCGCTGCGCGCGATCAACCCGTCGCCGTACCTGTATTTCCTCGACCTGGGCGGCACCCAGGTGGTGGGCAGCTCGCCCGAGATCCTGGTGCGCCTGAAGGACGGCGAGATCACCGTGCGGCCCATCGCCGGCACCCGCCCGCGCGGCGACACGCCCGAGGCCGATGCCGCGCTGGAAGCCGAGCTGCTGGCCGATCCCAAGGAGCGCGCCGAACACCTGATGCTGATCGACCTGGGCCGCAACGACGTCGGCCGCGTGGCCGAGCCGGGCAGCGTGAAGGTGCCCGACCGCTTCATCATCGAACGCTACTCGCACGTGATGCACATCGTCAGCGAAGTGCGCGGCACCCTGCAGGCGGGCGTGGGCTTCGCCGACGTCATCAAGGCCACGTTCCCGGCCGGCACCGTCAGCGGCGCGCCGAAGATCCGCGCGCTGGAAGTGATCCGCGAGCTCGAGCCGGTGAAGCGCAACATCTACTCGGGTGCCGTGGGCTACCTCAACTGGTGGGGCGACGCCGACACCGCCATTGCCATTCGCACCGCCGTCATCCAGGACGGCCGCCTGCACGTGCAGGCCGGCGCCGGCATCGTGCACGATTCCGACCCCGAGAAAGAGTGGGCGGAAACCCTCAACAAGGGCCGCGCGCTGTTCCGCGCGGTCGCGCAGGCGGCCGGCGGGCTCTGACGGGCCCGCGACCCCCTTCTTCACGAACGTTTCACGGCCGCGTCGCTAGCGTTGATTCCGGCTGCGGGCCCCTCTGGTCATGCGCAATGCATGACGATGTCGGAGTCGACATACCTTGCCATGGCCCGCTCCTGATCCCTCCGATTCGCGGGCGACGCCAGGCATGGAAACGCTGACTGCCTGGAGAATCGTCCGTGGAAATCTTCACCGGTATCTGGCTGGGCATGCCCGTATGGGTATGGCTGGCGTTTATCTTCACCGTCCTGGCCATCCTGGTCTTCGATCTCGGCGTCCTGCACAAGGAAGCCCATGAGATCGAGGTTAAGGAAAGCCTCTGGATGTCCGCGCTTTACATCAGCCTGGGCCTGCTGTGGGCCGTGGCGGTGTGGTGGATCTACTACAGCTATGGCGGCGAGAATGCGATAGACCCGCAGATCGCCGGGCTGCCCACGCCCGAGGCCAGGGCCTGGGAGGCGGTGACGCTCTACATCACCGGCTACCTGGTGGAGAAGGCGCTGGCG
>JANOJQ010000123.1:0-5834 GCA_031418815.1 Lysobacteraceae bacterium | reverse complement strand
CCAACGTGTCGCCCTGGGCCGGCAGCGCCGCCGGCACCGCGAGCGTGGCGGCCAGGGCGATCGCCAGCAGGCGGCGGGTGGGCAACATGGGCTTACTCCTGCGCCGGCAGCTGCCGGCGGGCGGTGTCCTGGATGAACTGCAGCAGGGCCGCGAGGCCCTGGCTGCGCGTCGGCGAGAGATGCTTGGACAGGCCGATGCCGCTGATGTAGTCGGCGGGCGTGGCGAGGATTTCGGCCGCGCTGCGCCCCGAATAGACGCGCAGGGCCAGGTAGATCAGACCCGAGACGATGGTGGAGTCGCTGATGGAGTGGAACTCCAGCGCGTCCGCGTCGCCCTCGGCCATGATCCAGACCATGGACTGGCAGCCGTGCAGGCGATGGGCTTCGGTCTTGCACTCCTCGGCGAAGGCCGGCAGCTTGCGGCCGAGGTCGATCAGGTACTGGTAGCGTTCGGACCAGTCGCTGAAGTAGCCGAATTCCTCGGCGATGGCCGCCTGCGCCTCGGCCGGTGACGCTTCCATGGGGCGCATCAGCCGCGCCTCCAGCGCACGCCCTGCGCGGTGTCCTCGAGCAGCACGCCTTCCTCGGCCAGCTGGCGGCGGATGGCGTCGGCGCGGATGAAGTCGCGGGCGCGCTTGGCGGCATCGCGCTCGTTCACCAGGGCCTGGATGCGGGCGTCGTCGCCGTCCACCGCGCCGCGGCTGAACCACGCCGCCGGATCCTGCTGCAAAAGGCCCAGCAGCTGGCCGCCGCCCAGCAATTCGGCCTTCAGGCTGGCGCGCGAGATGGGGCTGGTGGCCTTGCGCGCCTCGCCGGCGATGCGGGCCAGTTCGGCCAGGGCCGCCGGGGTGTTGAGGTCGTCGCACAGGGCCGATTCGACTTCGAACGGCACCTGCGGCGCGGACACCGGCACGTCGGCCAGGTCGCGCAGGGTGCCGTACAGGCGGTCGAGCGTGCGCACGCACTGTTCGATCAGGGCTTCCGACCAGTCCAGCGGCTGCCGGTAGTGGGCCGACAGCAGCGCGTAGCGCAGCGCCTCGGGCGGGTGCTGGTCCAGCAGGTCGTGGACCAGGCTGACGTTGCCCACCGACTTGGACATCTTGGCGCCGCCCAGGTTGAGCATGCCGTTGTGCAGCCAGAAGCGCGCGAACACCTGGCCGCCGTGGGCGCAGGTGCTTTGCGCCACTTCGTTCTCGTGGTGAGGGAACTGCAGGTCGACGCCGCCGCCGTGGATGTCGATGGTGTCGCCCAGGTGCGCTTCGGCCATGGCCGAGCATTCGATGTGCCAGCCCGGGCGGCCCACGCCCCAGGGCGAGTCCCAGCCGGGCAGGTCGGGCGTGGACGGCTTCCAGAGCACGAAGTCGCCCGGGTCGCGCTTGTAGGGCGCCACTTCGACGCGCGCGCCGGCCAGCATTTCGTCGGGGTCGCGGCGCGAAAGCTTGCCGTAGTCGGGGAAGCTGGCCACCGAGAACAGCACGTGGCCGTCGGCGACATACGCATGCTGGCTGTCGATCAGCCGCTCGATCATGGCGATGATGTGCGGCACGTGCGCGGTGGCGTAGGGCACCACGTCGGGCGGCGCCACGCCCAGCCGGGCCATGTCGTCGTGGTAGGCGGCCGCGTACTTGTCGGTGATCACGCTGATGGGCACGCCCAGGTCGCGCGCCGCGTGGTTGATCTTGTCGTCCACGTCGGTGATGTTGCGGGCGTAGACCAGCCTGGGGTAGTGCCGGCGCAGCAGGTTGGCCAACACCCCGAACACCACCGGCGGGCGGGCGTTGCCGATGTGCACGTAGTTGTAGACCGTCGGGCCGCAGACGTACATGGTGACCCGCTGCGGGTCCTGGGGCTCGAACGACTCGAGCTGGCGGTGCAGGTTGTTGTAGAGGCGAAGGTCCATGGGGGAAGGCTGGCGCAAAATGCAAGTCTAGCAAGCCCCGCCGCTGCGTTTAACGAAAATCTTAGGCTTGGGTTCAGCCGCCGGATGTTTGAATCCTGCCGTCGGCACCGGCCCAGTGCCCGGGGTCCGCGGGTCGGACCGGGGAGGTCCCTCCCACCGTGCCAGCCCCCAACGGAGTCCTTCGATGACCGCTGCAACCCGCCTGCTGCCGATGTTCCTCATTGTCCTTTCCAGTCCGGCCCTGGCCCAGTACACCGGCGAATCGTATGAAGACCCGGCCGGCTACCAGGTGTCGCCCATGCCGGAAAACGTCAGCTTCGGCTACGCGCAGGTCCTGCGCGCCGACGAGGTCGTGGAAGTCCAGCGCACCCGCACCACCGAAGAGCGCTGTGACGACGTCGAACGCCGCCAGTCCGGCCAGACCACCGGCGGCACGGTCATTGGCGCCATCGTCGGCGCGGCCCTGGGCAACCAGGTTGGCGACGGCGACGGCCGCAAGGCCGCCACGGTGGCCGGCGCGGTGGCCGGCGGCGTGATTGGCAACAACATCGCCCGCAACCGGGTCGAGGTCCAGTCCGCTGGCTGCCGCCTGGTCGAGGTCGAGCGCGAAGCCCCGGTGGTGGTGGGCTACGACGTGGAGTACATGTACAAGGGCGAGAAATACATGTCCCGCCTGCCGTACGACCCGGGCAACCGCCTGCGCATCCGCGTCTCGGTGATGCCGGACGATTCGGCCACCGCCGTCCGCTGAGTTGCGGCCCGGCGCCCTCGCCGGCATAATCAAGCCCGAAATGACGACTCTCGCCGCCAACGCCGACATCCTGACCTCTGCCTACATGGCGGCGGGAATGACCTCGCGTGCGCGCCGACCGGAACCCTCCACGCCAGCTGGGTAACCCGGACGCCATCATTTTCACACCGGAAAAGCCCAGCCTCGCGCTGGGCTTTTTTGTTTTCGGCCTTCGACCCACGATCAGGACCCCCGGAATGAAGCATTTCCTCAACACCCAGGACTGGACCCGCCCGGATCTCGACGAGCTGCTGGCCCAGGCCGCCCGGTTCAAGCGCTCCAAGCTGGGCGACCAGCTCAAGGGCAAGGCCATCGCCCTGGTGTTCTTCAATCCCTCGCTGCGCACGCGCACCAGCTTTGAGCTTGGCGCCTTCCAGCTCGGCGGCCACGCGGTGGTGCTGCAGCCCGGCAAGGACGCCTGGCCGATCGAGTTCAACCTGGGCACGGTGATGGACGGCGAGACCGAGGAACACATCGCCGAAGTCGCCCGGGTGCTGTCGCGCTATGCCGACCTGATCGCGGTGCGGGCCTTCCCCAAGTTCCAGGACTGGTCGGTGGACCGCCAGGACATCGTGCTGCGGGGTTTCGCCAAGTATTCCACGGTGCCGGTGATCAACCTCGAGACCATCACCCATCCCTGCCAGGAACTCGCCCACGCCATGGCCCTGCAGGAGCACTTCAAGACCCCGGACCTGCGCGGCAAGAAGTTCGTGCTCACCTGGACCTACCACCCCAAGCCGCTCAACACCGCCGTGGCCAACTCCGCGCTCACCATCGCCACGCGCATGGGCATGGACGTGACCCTGCTGTGCCCGACGCCCGAGTACGTGCTCGACGAGCGCTACATGGGCTGGGCCGCCGACAACGTGGCCGAAAGCGGCGGCTCGCTGCGCATCAGCCATGACCCCACCGACGCCTACACCGGCGCCGACGTGGTGTACGCCAAGAGCTGGGGCGCGCTGCCTTACTTCGGCCGCTGGGACCAGGAAAAGCCCATCCGCGATGCGCACCGCCACTTCATGGTCGACGAAGCCAAGATGGCGCTGACCAACCACGGCGTCTTCAGCCACTGCCTGCCGCTGCGCCGCAACGTCAAGGCCACCGATGGCGTGATGGACGCGCCGTACTGCATCGCCATCGAAGAAGCCGAGAACCGCCTGCACGTGCAGAAGGCAATCATGGCTGCGCTCGCCAATCAATAATCCCGGGAATCCGCTGAAATGACCGACAAGAAAGACATCGTCCTCGCCTTCTCCGGCGGCCTCGACACCAGCTTTTGCATCCCGTGGCTGCAAGAGCGCGGCTGGGCCGTGCACACGGTCTTTGCCGACACCGGCGGCGTGGATGCCGACGAGCGCGCCTACATCGAAGCGCGCGCCGCCGAACTGGGCGCCGCCAGCCACGTCACCGTGGACGGCGGCCCGGCGATCTGGGACGGCTTCGTGAAGCCCTTCGTGATGGCGGGCGAGGGCTACCAGGGCCAGTACCCGCTGCTGGTGTCCGACCGCTACCTGATCGTGGACGCGGCGCTGCGGCGCGCGGCCGAAATCGGCACGCGCGTGATCGGCCACGGCTGCACCGGCATGGGCAACGACCAGGTGCGCTTCGACCTGGCGGTGAAGTCGGCCGGCGACTACGAGATCGTGGCGCCGATCCGCGAGATCCAGAAGGAACATACCCAGACCCGCGCCTACGAGCAGGCCTATCTGGAGGAACGCGGCTTCGAGGTGCGGGCCAAGCAGAAGGCCTACACCATCAACGAAAACCTGCTGGGCCTGACCATGTCGGGCGGCGAGATCGACCGTTGGGAAGCCCCGGGCGAGGGCGCCCGCGGCTGGTGTGCACCGCGGGCCGAATGGCCGGCCGCGCCGCTGCGCGTGACGCTGCGCTTCGAGCACGGTGAGGCGGTGGCGATGGACGGCGTGGCGATGCCGGGTGCGGCGCTGCTGGCCAAGCTCAACGGCCTGTTCGCGAAATACGGCGTGGGCCGCGGCATGTATACCGGCGACACCACAATCGGGCTGAAGGGCCGCATCATCTTCGAAGCCCCGGGCCTGGCCGCGCTGCTCACCGCGCACCGCGCGCTGGAGGAGGCCGTGCTCACCAAGCACCAGAACCGCTTCAAGCCCGAGGTCGCGCGCAAGTGGGTGGAGCTGGTGTACGAAGGCTTCTACAACGACCCGCTCAAGACCGACCTGGAGGCCTTCCTGCGCTCGAGCCAGGCCTGCGTCAACGGCGAGGTGGTGATCGAGACCCAGGGCGCCCGCGTGGACGCCGTGGCCGTGCGCTCGCCGCACCTGCTCAACGCCAAGGGCGCGACCTACGCCCAGACCGCGGACTGGGGCGTGGCCGAGGCCGAGGGCTTCATCCGCCTGTTCGGCATGAGCAGCACCCTGTGGGCCGAAGTGAACCGAAAGGACTGACATGAGCGATCTGCTGCCCGAGGTCCTGGGCCATTTGGAAAAACTGGTGTCGTTCGACACCCGCAACCCGCCGCGCGACATTGGCACGGGCGGCATCTTCGACTACCTGCGCGCGCAGTTGGCCGGCTTCCAGATCACCGTCACCGACCATGGCGCCGGCGCCGTGTCCATGCTGGCGGTGCGCGGCGCGCCCAAGCGCGTGTTCAACGTGCACATGGACACCGTGCCCAGCTCGCCGGCCTGGACCGCCGACCCGCACGTGCTGCGCGTCATGGCCGACCGCGCCATCGCGCTGGGCGCCTGCGACATCAAGGGCGCCGCATCGGGCCTGGTGGCCGCCGCACGGGTGACCACGGGCGACGCAGCCTTCCTGTTCACCACCGATGAAGAGGCCAACGATCCGCGCTGCATTGCGGCGTTCCTGGCCGGGAAGCACGGCTTCGAGGAAGCCATCGTGGCCGAGCCGACGATGGGCGAAGCGGTGCTGGCGCACCGCGGCATCAGCTCGGTGCTGGTGAAGTTCCGCGGCCAGGCCGGCCACGCGTCGGGCCAGCAGGCGCGCGATCAAAGCGCGCTGCACGCGGCCATCCGCTGGGGCGGCCGGGCGATGGACTTCGTCGAGTCGCAGGACCACCTGCGCTTCGGCGGTCTCACCGGCCTGCGCTTCAACATCGGGCGGGTGGAGGGCGGCATCAAGGCCAACATGATCGCGCCCAGCGCC
>JANOJQ010000122.1:0-17189 GCA_031418815.1 Lysobacteraceae bacterium | reverse complement strand
GCGGCCACGCCGGCCCCGGTCGCACGCAGCTCCACGCCGGTGGGCGTGCGCACCCCGCAGCCCAGCTACCCGCGTGAAGCGGCCCGTTCGGGCGTCACCGGTGAAGTGACGGTCGAGATCAGCATCGCCGCCAACGGCACGGTCACCGACGTGCGGGTCATCCGCGCGCAGCCGCGCGGCCAGTTCGACCGGGCCGTGCTCACCACCGTGCGCGGCTGGCAGTTCGAGCCGATGGACCGCCCGGCGACGCTGACGCGCACCTTCACCTTCCGCCCGTAACCGGCGGCAAGGGCTGCAAAGAAAAGGCCCGGCATTGCCGGGCCTTTTTCGTTCCGCCCCGCCCGCGTCCTCAGGCGGATACGGCCAGCTGTTCGCGGTGGTAGATGCGCACCGCGATCCACACCAGCGCCACGGCCAGCAGCAGGCTGGCGCCGAAGCTCAGCGCGAAGTCCACCAGTGCCACCGCCTCGCCGCGGGCCAAGGCCATGATCAGCACGTTCTGCGACAGCAGCGGCACCGCCGACATCCACAGCTCGCCCTTCATCGGGTTGATCATCAGGATTACCGAGGGCAGCATAGGCAGCAGCATCAGCAGCGAAAGGTAAGTCTGCGCTTCGCGGTAGGACTTGGCGTAGGCCGCCACGATCGTCTGCAGCGCTGCGAACACCATCACCAGCGGCACCATCAGCAGCCCCGCGCGCAGGATCAGCCCTGCGCCGAAGTCCACCTTCATGCCCAGCCGGTCCAGTGGGATGTACTGGAACGCGATTGCGAACGCCACCAGGCTCAGCATCATGCTCACCATGGCGAAGCCGAAGGTGGCGCCCAGCTTGCCCAGCACGATCTCGGCGCGCGAGGCCGGGTTCACCAGCAGCGGCTCCAGCGACTGCCGCTCGCGCTCGCCCGCGGTGGTGTCGATGGCCAGGTACATGCCGCCCAGGAACGCGCCCAGCACCAGCAGGTAGGGCAGGAAGCTCAGCAGCTGCCCGGCCCGCTGCTGCGTGCTGGCGATGTCGCGCTCGGCCACCACCATTGGCGACAGCGCCGCAGGATGCATCCCGCGCGCGGCCACCCGCAGCGCCGACTGCTGCCGGCCGTAGCCATCGAGCAGCCCGGTCAGGCGCGCCACGGGGGCGCGGCTGTCCTGGTCGGAGCTGTCGAACAGCACTTCCACCTGGGCCGTCTCGCCGGCGCGCCAGTGCGTGGCGTAGTCGGCGGGCACCACCAGCACGGCGCGCGCGTCGCGGTTGCGGATGGCCTTGTCGGCATCGGCCGGCGCGGGCTGCACCACCATGCCCTGCTGCTCCAGCCACGCCACCAGGTTGGGCGCGTTGGCGGCGCCCACCACCGGCACTTCCAGCGGCTTCTCGGCGCTGTCGAGCTGCTTGGTGATGATGAAGCCCATCATGATCGCGAAGAAGATCGGCCCCAGCAGCGGGCCCATCACCAGCGCGTTCACCACGGTCTTCTTGTCGCGCAGGTTCTCGGTGACTTCCTTGAGGAAGACGGTCAGTGCCGGGTTCATGCCATCAGTCCTTCTTCGGTGCCGATCGCCTTGACGAAGGCGTCCTCGAGGTTGGATTCGCCGGTCTGCTCGCGCAGTTCGTCGGGCGTTCCTTCGGCCACCACCTGGCCGCGGGCGATGATGACGATGCGGTCACACAGCGCCGCCACCTCCTGCATGATGTGGCTGGAGAACAGCACGCAGCGGCCTTCGTCGCGCAGCTGGTGCAGGAAGCGGCGCATGGCGCGCGTGGCCATCACGTCCAGCCCGTTGGTGGGTTCGTCCAGGATCACGTTGCGCGGGTCGTGCACCAGGGCGCGGGCGATCGCGGTCTTCACCCGCTGGCCCTGCGAGAAGCCCTCGGTGCGGCGGTCGATGATGTCGCCCATCTCCAGCGCCGTGGCCAGCGCCTCCGTGCGCTGCGCGATCAGCGCGTCGTCCATGCCGTGCAGGCGGCCGAAGTAGCGGATGTTCTCGCGGCTGCTCAGTCGCTTGTACAGCCCGCGCGAGTCGGGCAGCACGCCCAGCCGGCGGCGCACCGCCTGCGGGTCGACGTTGGCGTCGATGCCGTCCACCAGCACCTGGCCCGAATCGGGCTTCATCAGGGTGTAGAGCATGCGCAGGGACGTGGTCTTGCCGGCGCCGTTGGGGCCCAGCAGCCCGGTGATCTGGCCATTGTTGGCGGTGAAGCTGACGCCGTCCACGGCCTTGACCTTGCCGAAGGCCTTGTGCAGGTTGCGGACCTCGATCATGGCTCGGCTCCGTTGTAGTTGATGAAGAAGGGCGTGCTGCCCATCGGCTCCAGGCACTTGGCGTCCAGGCCTTTCGGGTCGAGCTTGTCGACGAACTCCGCCGCCAGGCGCGGCGTGCAGCCGCGCGCCAGCAGGATGTGGCCCTGGCCCTTGCCGACCAGGTGGCGCGCCTTGCCCAGCGAAGCGAGCACCTGCTCGCCATAGCGTGGTGGCGTCACCGGGTCGAATTCGCCCGACAGCAGCAGGGTCGGGATGTCGGTGGTGAGCGGCTGGTTGAAGTCCTTCGACACCGGGCCCCTGGGCCAGACGCTGCACTGGCTGAGCGTGACGCTGACCAGGCTGTCGCCCAGCACCAGGTCCTTGTCCTGCGGCCGCGCCTGCATGCGCGGCGCATCTTCCGCGCAGACCACCGACAGCTGCATGCCGTGGTTGATCTGGCCGGTGAGCGAATCGAACACCAGTGCCGCCTGTGCCAGCAGCGACTGCGGGCGGCCCTTGGCGGCTTCGTCCAGCAGCAGCGGCAGCAGCGCGGCGGTTTCCGGCGCGTAGGCGAACAGCCGGGCGATCAGCGCCACCGTGCCCTCGTCCAGGCGCACGTCGCGCGCGGCATTCGTCACCGGGTCGCGCATCGCCACCGGCATCGGCGCATCACGGGCCTGGTCGAGCAGGGCATGCAGCGTGGCGAACGGGTCGCCGAAGGCCTTGGCGCAGCCGGCCTGGTCGGCGCACTGGCCGAGGACCTGCTTGAGCGCCGCCTCGAGGTTGATGGCGTGTTCGCTGCCCAGCACCAGGTCCGGCGGCACCACGCCGTCCAGGATGATGCTGCGCACGGCGTCGGGATGCTGGCGCGCGTATTCCTGCGCCATGCGGGTGCCGTACGAGCCGCCGTAAAGGTTGAGCCTGGGCGCACCGAGCGCCTGGCGCAGCGCCTCGACGTCGCTGGCGGCGACGGTGGTGGTGTATTGGCTGACATCCGCGTCCAGGCCGGCCAGGCAGTCGCGCGCCATCTGGACCTGCAGCGCTTCGCTGGGCGTTTCGCTGGCGTCGAAGGCTTCGGGGAAGGCGCAGGCCAGGCGGTTGGAGCCGCCGGTGCCGCGCTGGTCCATGAACACCAGGTGGCGCTTGTCGCGCAGGCGGGCGAAACCGCCGGCCACCGAGGCATACGACTCGGTCGCCGACTGGCCCGGGCCGCCGGCGAAGAAGACCACCACGTCGGTTTCGGGCTCGGCGGCGCGGGCCGCGGCCAGCGCCACCTTCAGGCCGATCTTGCGGCCTGAAGGCTTGGTCGGGTCCTCGGGCACCTCGAGCGTGGCGCACTGGGCGCGCGTGGTGGCGCCGGTGCCCGGCTGCGCCAGTTCGCAGTCGGTGAATTCAAGGCTGCCCAGCGTCCGGGCCGACGCGGGCAGCGTCGCCAAGAGCAGGACCAGGGGCAGGATTGTTCGCATGGCGACCTCGGTGTGGAAGGGGCTGACTTTTCCAATAGACGAGTCTGCGCGGAAAAGGTGACAGGGGTCGGCCCGCAAGACCGGTCCGCAAAGACCGGGCACGCGGCAGGGCACGCGCCTGGTGCCGCCACGGCGGCGCCAAGCGTGCGCGCTGGAAAGGAAGGCCGCTGGCGGCGGTCGCCGCGGCCAGCCGGCGTCACTTGCTGCTGACGTACTTCTCGCGGCGGATGTGCGGCACCGGCAGGCCGGCCGTCTTCAGGGCTTCGAACGCGGCGTCCACCATGTTGGGATTGCCGCACAGGTAGGCGATGTCGCCTTCGGCGTCCGGGGCGAACTCCGCCAGCACGTCCTGCACGTAGCCCTGGCGCACGTCGGGGTGCGGGTTCTCCGGCAGCTCGCGGCTGAAGCACGGCACGAAGCGGAAGCCGGGATGGCCCTCGGCGAACGCGCGGAAGTCTTCGCCGTAGATCAGTTCGGCCGGCGTGCGTGCGCCGAACAGCAGCACCACTTCGACGCCGCGCGACTGCATCAGCGCATGCAGCTGCGGCAGCATGGCGCGGTAGGGCGTGATGCCGGTGCCGGTGCCGATCAGGATATAGCGCCGGTTGGTGTCGGCCGGCACCAGGCAGAAGCGGCCGTAGGGACCGCTGGCCTGAATCTGCTGGCCCTCGTCGAGCGCCTCGAACAGCGCCGTGGCGGCGCCGCCGGCGACATAGCTCACCGCGATCTCGATGGCTTCGCCGGGTGCCATCGCGTGGTCGTGCATGGTGGCCAGCGAGTAGCTGCGCTTGGTGGGCGTGCCGTCGGGATAGTTGAAGTGCACCTGCACGAACTGGCCCGGGATGAAGTCGAGCGGCTGGCCGTCGTCGCGCGCGAACGCAAGGTGGCGGACGGTGGGCGCCAGCATGCGGCTGCCGACCAGGCGAAGCGGGAAGTGCACGATGGCCAAACGAAGACTCCGGTGTGGGAAACACTGTGCCGCCGCGCCGCCGGAGGCCGGGGCGGGAAGCGCCATATAATAAGCCCCACAGACCCCCGGCGCAGCGCCGTCGCGGTCCAGGAGCCCCATGCAAAGCCAGCCCGCCCTGGAGATCACCGATCTCCGCAAGACCTACGCCACCGGCGTGCAAGCCCTCAAGGGCATCTCGCTCAGCGTTGCCCCCGGTGACTTCTACGCCCTGCTCGGGCCCAACGGCGCCGGCAAGTCCACCCTGATCGGCATCGTCAGCTCGCTAGTGAACAAGACGGCGGGTGAAGTGAAGGTGTTCGGCATCGACCTGCATGCCCACCGCTCCGAGGCCATGCGCCAGGTCGGCCTGGTGCCGCAGGAAATCAACTTCAACATGTTCGAGACGCCCTTCGACATCCTGGTGAACTACGCCGGCTTCTACGGCCTGGCGCGCGCCGAGGCCCAGGTGCGCGCCGAGGAAGAGCTCAAGCGCGCCCAGCTGTGGGAAAAGGCCCGCACCATGTCGCGCACCCTGTCGGGCGGCATGAAGCGCCGGCTGATGATCGCCCGCGCCATGATGACCCGCCCGCGCCTGCTGATCCTGGACGAGCCCACCGCCGGCGTGGACATCGAGATCCGCCGCGGCATGTGGAAGACGCTCAAGGAAGTGAACGCCGCCGGCACCACGGTCATCCTCACCACGCACTACCTGGAAGAGGCCGAAAGCCTCTGCCGCAACCTGGCCATCATCGACAAGGGCCGCATCATCGAGCAGGGCCCGATGAAGGCGCTGCTGGCCAAGCTCGATGTCGAAGGCTTCCTGCTGGACGTCGAAGGCGTGCTGCCGCAGGTGCTGCCCGCCATTGAAGGCGTCACCCTGGTGCGCGAGGACGACCACACCCTGGACGTGGAGAAACCGCGCGAGATGGACCTCAACCGCGTGTTCGCCGCCCTGAACGAGGCCGGCATCCCGGTGCGCTCGATGCGCACCAAGTCCAACCGCCTCGAGGAATTGTTCGTGCGGCTCACCGGCCAGCCGGAGGTGGTGGCATGAGCAACCCCAACCTCATCGCCCTCAGGACCATCGCCCGGCGCGAAGTGGCCCGCATCCTGCGCATCTGGGGCCAGACCCTGGTGCCGCCGGCCATCACGATGACGCTGTACTTCCTCATTTTCGGCAACCTCATCGGCTCGCGCATCGGCACCATGGACGGCATCTCGTACATGGACTTCATCGTGCCGGGCCTGGTGATGATGGCCATCATCCAGAACGCCTACGGCAACATCAGCTCGTCGTTCTTCGGCGCCAAGTTCGGCCGGCACGTCGAAGAGCTGCTGGTCAGCCCGATGCCCAACTGGGTGATCCTGGGCGGCTACGTCGCCGGTGGCGTGCTGCGCGGGCTGATGGTGGGCGCCATCGTGATGGTGATCGCGATGTTCTTCACCCCGGTGCGGATGCCGCACCCGTTCATCACGCTGGCCACGGTGATCCTGGGCGCGGTGATCTTCTCGCTGGCGGGCTTCGTCAATGCGGTGTACGCCAAGAAGTTCGACGACATCGCCATCGTGCCGACCTTCATCCTCACGCCGCTCACCTACCTGGGCGGCGTGTTCTATTCGGTGAAGCTGCTGCCGGACTGGGCCGAGGCGGCCACCCACCTCAATCCGATCTTCTACATGGTCAACGCGTTCCGCTACGGCCTGCTGGGCCAGAGCGACGTGTCCATGGTGACGGCGTTCGGATTGATGCTGTTCTTCGTGGTGGCGCTGGGTGCACTGGGCCTGTGGCTGCTCAAGCGCGGCGTCGGCCTGCGCAGCTGATTCCGCCGGCGGGGTCTTGCGCGAATGCGCGGCCGCGCGTGACGCGTTGCGGGCCGCGGGGAGCCGAGGACGACAGCGTGCTGGGCACCGACCACAGCCGGGCCGTCATCCTGACCTGGAGCGAGGCAGGCCAGGTCTCCGACGCCGACGCGGCCAAGATCGACTACACCGAACTGCCGGCCGACATGCAGGGCGAAACCCGTGACGCCAACCCGTCGCTGAAGGAAGCCGGCTACGCCACCGCCGACCGGCGCGCGGCACGTCCGCGCGTCGCGGGTCGCTAGTCGCAGCGGAAGTCGTCCGCGCCTTCGGCGCGGCACATCGACAGCCAGCCCTCGGCGCGCCACAGCGCAAGCAAGCCGCTCTCGCGCACGTAGGTCCGGAACGGCGCGCTCTGCCGCAGCGCGCCCTGCCCGGGCTGCCAGAACACCAGCTGGTAGCTGGAGAAACCCGCCTTCTGGGTCTGGTCCAGGCCGGCGACGTCGCGCGCGTAGTCGCGCTCGGGCAGCCACATCCGCATGAAGTTGTAGGACACGCGCTCGCCCTCGGACGACGCCGTGTTTTCGCTCACTTCGATCAGCGACAGGGCTGCGGGCCAGCGCGCGGGATCGGCAATGGCGTCCAGGGTCGCCAGCTGCGACGCTCGCCAGTGGTCGTCGCGCGGATGGGACAGCGAGATGGCGCGTGCGTCGGCCCAGTCTTCGCGCCAGAACGCATTGAGCACGCGGGCGGTCCGTGAGCGGGCCGGCGAGGCGCGCGCCAGCGAAACGCGCGCCTCGTCATGGCGGCCCAGGGTGTCCAGCAGGCGGCCCTGCGCCATGTACAGGCCGCCCGAATCCGGGTGGATGACCAGGGCGCCCTGCAGTTCTTGCAGGCCCATTTCCACGTAGCCCATCTGCGCCTGGCGCAGCGCCAGGCGCAGCCGGCTGCCCACGTCCGACGGCGCCAGCCGCACCGCGCGGCGCGACTGCGCCAGGCAGTCCGACCAGCGCTGTTCGCGGCAGGCCTGGCCGGCGATCACCGCCAGCGCGTCGGGCTGCGCCGGGTCCAGCGCCAGGGCGCGGGCGGCCAGGCGTTCGGCGTCCATCAGCAGGGCATCGTTGCCCGCGCGCGGCCGCACCGAGCGGTCGAACTGCAGCACCGCCAGGGCGCCCCAGGCGCGCGCGTAGTCCGGGTGATCGGCCACCAGGGCGCGAAGCGCCGCCTCGGCCTTCGCGGCCGGCACAAGGTCGTTGCCCGCCGCGTTCGCGGACAGCTGCCGCGCCAGCAGGAAGCGCCGGTACAGCGCCGGGTCCTCGGACGCGGTGGGCGAGGCCTGCAGCACCATGCGCAGCCGCAGCACCTCGGCCACCGCCTGGGCGATTTCCGACTGCACGGCGAAGAGGTCCTCGACGCGGCGGTCGAAACTCTCCGACCAGACCGCGCGGTCCGCGGCCACGTCCACCAGGCGCAGCGCGATGCGCAGGCGCGCGCCGTCCTGTCGCACGCTGCCTTCCAGTACGTGGCTGGCGCCGAGCCGGCGGGCCACTTCGACCAGCGGCAGCGCGGCCTCGCGGTAGCGGAACGAGGCCGAGCGCGCGCTGACGCGCAGCCCGTCGATGCGGGCCAGGGTGGTGATCATTTCCTCGCTCAGGCCGTCGGCGAAATCCTGGCCCCGCGGATCGTCGCCCAGCGCACGCAGCGGCAGCACCGCCAGCAGTGCGGGCGGCGACACGGCGGCCGGTGCGGCGGTCGGTGCGGCGTCGTCGTCGGCGGTCGGCGGTGCACCGGCATCCCGCCACGACCAGGCCACTGCGAGCACCAGCAGCAGTGTGGAAAGCGCCAGCAGGCGTGCCAGCGAGTGGCGTCTCGGGCCGACGCGGCGCTCATGGAGTACGCGCCTCGCCGCCGGGACAGGCGCTACGGCAGGAAGCGCTGCGGCAGGCAGCGGCACGTCGGCGCCGGCGCGCCCGGCGGGCAGCACGAAGCGGTAGCCAACGCCGTGCACCGTCTGCAGGTAGCGTTCGTGGTCATCGCCCAGCGATTTCCGTATCAGCCCCACCACCCGCACGAGCACGCCGGGCGTAACGTGGCGGTGGCCCCATACGGCGTCCAGCAGTTCGTCGCGGCCGAAGGCATGGCCCGGCCTTTCCAGCATGGTCCGCAGCACGGCGAAGGCCTTGGGTTCCAGGGCCACGTCGGCGCCGGCCTTGCACAGCCGATGGGCGTCGAAGTCGACCACGATGTCGTCGAACGCCAATACTTGCGGACCGGTGCCGGGCACGGACATGCGTTGCCACCTCCAAGGCGGAGCCTACTCCTTGGAAAACGCTGCCGCCGGCCCGGCCGGGCCAAGCCTTCGCCAAGCCTCGCCGCGCCCTCGCGGCAGCCTCGCACAACCTGAGCGAATCCTCGGGCCGTCCTCGGGACACCGCCGGACCGGCGGCGCGACCCTGAGCCCACGCCAACGACGCCATCCGGCGCGTGGCCTTCCCCGAGGAGCCTCGCCATGAACGCCAAGATACTTTCCGCCCTGGTGCTGTCCGTGCTGCTGTCCACCCCGGCCCTGGCCGGAGACCGCGTGCTGATGGAAATCGACTGCAGCCACCGCGTCCGCCCGACGCTGCAGGCCTTCTCGGCCGCGTCGGGCATCGACAACGCCCACCAGGCCTACCAGCAGCGCAGCAAGGCGTGGGTGGGCGCGGTGCGGGCCTGCCACCGCGGCTATGGACTGGTGCGGGTGGTCCAGCAGGCCGGCCGGCGCGAGCCCGTTCTTCAGCTCGTGCGGCGCTGAGGCCTTGACCGAACGCGCGCGCCTGCGGCGGCCGTTGGCGCGCGGTGGCGGTGATCGCCCCGCCCTCGGCGAACCCTCGTTTATCCATCGTGAGCCCGCGCCCGCCGTGGCGCGAGCTTGTGCGCCCGCCGCTGCGGCCGTCCCGGCCCGACGGCACTTACCGGAGACCGCCATGACCCCTGCTCCCTGCGCCCCGCGCCGTCCACCCCTGGCCCTCGCCATCGCGGCCCTCGCCGCGTCCCTGCCGCTGCCGGCCCTGGCCGACTCGGTCACCGAATGGAATGCGGTGGCCGAACAGACAGCGCTGACCGCCGGTCCGCCGCCGGTCCAGTTCCGGCTGCTGGCCATCACCCAGGTGGCGGTTCACGATGCGCTCAACGCCATTGATCCGCGCTTCGACCCCTACCTCGCGCCTGCCCCCGCGGCGCCGGGCGCCTCGGCAGACGCGGCCGTGGCCGCCGCCACCGTGGGCGTGCTGGCCGAACTGGTGCCGGCCCAGGCCGCCAACCTGATACTTCTTTACGGCAACCGTCTGGCCGAACTGCCGCCATGCCCGCCGGCGTACCCGACCTGCGTGCAGGACGGCGTGGATGCCGGAACGGCCGCCGCCGCCGCCATCCTCGCCGAGCGCACCGCCGACGGCTCCGCCACTCCGCACCGGCTTTATGCCGCGCCGCTGGTGCCCGGCGTGTACCAGCGCACGCCGGGATCGCCGGCGCCGCAGTTCGGCGGCTGGGCCGAGCTGCCGCCGTTCGTGATGCGCTATGCCGCGCAGTTCCGCTCGGACCCGGTTGAAATGATGGACGTGGGCAGCCGCGAGTACGCCCGCGAGTTCAACGAGGTCAGGCAGGCTGGCAGCGCCGCGGTGCGTTCGGCGGCGCCGGATTCCGAACCCAGCCGCACCGCGCGCTTCTGGCCCGGCGGTGGCGCCAACTGGAATACGCCCGCGCGCTCCATCGCCGCTGGCCGCGGCCTGGACCGCTGGCAGCATGCGCGTCTTTTCGCCCTGCTCAACGTGGCGATGTTCGACGCCACCATCAGCGTGTTCGAGACCAAGTACACCTACAATTTCTGGCGCCCGGTGACGGCCATCCGCGCCGCCGACACCGACGGCAATCCGGCCACGGCGGCCGACGCCACCTGGACCTCGTACATGCCCACGCCGCCGTATCCGGACTTCACCTGCGGCCTGCCCACCATCAGCGGCGCGGCCATGGAGGTGCTGCGTCGCTACTTCCGCACCGACGCGCTGCCGTATACGCAAACCGCCGCCGGCGTCACCCGAAGCTTTGCCACCCTGACCGAGGCCGGGACAGACGTGGTGAATGCGCGTGTCTATGGCGGCATGCACTTCCGCGCCGGCTGCGTGCACGGGCTTCGCCAGGGCGAGCGGGTGGGGCGCTTCGTGCACCAGGTCTCCCTGCGCCCGAGCACCGGCCACTAGGCGCCGCATGCGGGGAGGGTGGCGCGCCACGGCGCGCCACCCGATGCCCGCGCGGGCTCAGGCCGCGCCGCTCCGCAGCAGGAACACGCTCATCGCGCCCTTGCCCTTGACCTGCATTTCGCCGCGCGCCTCGAGCACGAACCGCGCGTCCAGCAGGCGCGCGGTGTCCTGGGTGACCTGCACCGCGCCCGGCACGCCGTGCGACTCCATGCGCGCGGCGGTGTTCACCACGTCGCCCCACAGGTCGTAGGCGAACTTTCGGCGGCCGATCACGCCGGCCACCACCGGCCCGCTGTGGATGCCCACGCGCACGTCCAGGCCACTGCCCAGTTCGTCGCGCAGCGCCTGCACCACCGCCACCATTTCCAGCGCCACCGTCGCCAGCGCCGTCGCGTGGTCGGCACGTGGTTCGGGCAGGCCGGCAGCCACCATGTAGGCGTCGCCGATGGTCTTGATCTTCTCCACGCCGTGGCGGTCGGCGATGTCGTCGAAGGCGGTGAACACGCGGTTGAGGATGGCCACCAGGTCTTCGGCCGGCAGCCGCTCGGCCAGCTGGGTGAAGCCGACGATGTCGCAGAACAGCACCGACACCTCGGCGTGGCGCTCGGCGATGGCTTCGTCGGGCGCATCCTTCAAACGCTGGGCGATGGCCGCCGGCAGCGTGTTGAGCAGCAGGCGCTCGGAGCGGCTGCGCTCGTGTTCCAGCTCACGCTCCATGCGCGTGGCGGCGCGCTCGAACAGGAAGCCGATCGCCATCACCACCACGAACACCAGCGCGAAGTTGCCCACCAGGTAGCCGCGCAGTTCGCCTTCTCCCAGCGCGTACACGGGCGCGTGGCGCAGGCTGGCATCCCACAGCGCCAGGTACGCCAGGCCCACGGCCGCCGACAGCAGCGCGCGCTGGCTGGGCTTGCCGAACGGCGAGAACAGGATCACCAGCGGCACCAGCAGCAGGTAGTAGTGGAAGCCCGCGCTCCAACCCAGCAGCCAGGTGGCCAGCGTGCCCTGGCCCAGCAGCTCCAGGCCCACGCCCAGCGTGCCCGCCAGGTGCCAGCGCCGCGACAGCCCGGTCTGCAGCACGAAAACCCAGAGCGCCAACAGGTACACCGGCAGCGTCAGCAGGCTGTACCACACCAGTTCGGGAATGCCGCGCCAGAGGAACCACGGCAGCAGCCCCAGGTGCGCCACCAGCCCGAGCAGCGCGCACGAGGCCGCGAACACGCGCCAGCGCGGGTTGCCGATGGCCGCACCGCTGGGGCGGCGCAGGCGGCGCCAGGCCGCGGGAAGCCAATGGGTCATGGGCTCACGCCCGGCAGCCGGAAGAAGTTGCGGGCGGCCGCCGTGGTCGCCGCTGCGGTGGTTTCGAAGGATTCGTCGCGGTCGCGCGCGAGCTCCTCGACGATGTGGCGTAGGTACATCGGCTCGTTGCGGCGGTGGGCCGGCATCGGGCGCACGGTGCGCGGCAGCAGGTAGGGCGCGTCGGTTTCCACCATCAGGCGGTCGGCCGGGATGTGCTTCACGAACTCGCGCAGGTGCTGGCCGCGGCGTTCGTCGCACAGCCAGCCGGTGATGCCGATGCAGTAGCCGGCGTCCAGGGCCTCGAAGCACTCCTCGCGGGTGCCGGTGAAGCAGTGCACCACCGCCGGGGCCAGGCGGCCGTCGAAGCCTTTCATGATCGCCATGAAGTCGGCATGCGCGTCGCGCTGGTGCAGGAACAGCGGCTTGCCGGTGTCGGCGGCGATCTGCAGCTGGCGCTCGAAGGCGCGCCGCTGCGCCGGCCGCGGCGAGAAATCGCGGTGGTAGTCCAGGCCGCACTCGCCCACGGCCACCACTTCAGGCTGCGCCAGCAGGGCGCGCATCTCGGCGTCGGCCTCGTCCGTGTACTCCACCGCGTGGTGCGGGTGCACGCCGGCCGTGGCCCAGAGCAGGCCGGGGTGGGCGCGGGCCAGTTCCAGCGAACGCACCGAGCCGACGCGACTGGCGCCGGTGACCACCAGCTGCGACACGCCGGCCAGCACCGCGCGCTGCAGCACGGCGTCCAGGTCGGCGTCGAAGCTTTCGTGGCCCAGGTTGGCGCCGATGTCGATCAGGTCCATGCGGGGTTCCGGGCGTGAAGGCGGCCATGTTACCCGGGGCCGGTCAACCTTGGCCGCAGGCGTGCGTTACTACGGCCATGGCACGCCCCTACGCCCTGGTCCTCGGAGCCCTGCTCGCGCTCGCCGGCGGCGTCGCGGCGCGCCCGGCGTACGACCTGGCCCCGGTGGACGCCGAGGCGCAGCGGCTGGTGGCGAAGTACGGCCTGCCCGGGGCCTCGCTGCGGCTGGCACGCGGCAATGGCGTGGTGCATCGGCAAACCTACGGCGGCTACACCGGCAACGAGCGCCTGGCCATCGCCTCGGCCAGCAAGTGGCTGTCGGCGCTGACGCTGGCGCGGCTGGTCGAGCGCGGCGACCTGCGCTGGAACAGCACCGTGGGCGAGTACTTCCCCAATGCGCCGTCGTCGGTGCGTTCGATCACGCTGACCCAGCTGTTCTCCCACACCAGCGGCATGGGGGTGGAGGATGTGCCCTGCGTTTCCGATCGGTTCAAGTCCCTGCAGGCCTGCGCCAGCGAGATCCTCGCGGTGCCGCTGGCGGCGGCACCGGGCACGGCGTTCGCCTACGGCGGCAATTCGATGCACGTGGCCGGCGCGATGGCCGAGATCGCCGCCGGCCAGTCCTGGGACGACCTGTTCATTGCCCAGATGGCGCAGCCGCTGGGGCTCGACCAAACCGACTGGACCGCCAGCTCCACCCGCGCCGGCTACGTGCGCAACTTCAATCCGCGCATCGCCGGCGGCGCACGCTCCACCCTGGACGACTACGGACGCGTCATGGACATGGTGCTGGCCGGGGGACTGCACGAAGGTCAGTCCTTCCTCCGCGCCGACACTCTCGCGACGATGGCGCTCGACCGCACCGTGGGCCTGGTGGTTGCCAACACGCCGGTGCCGGGCTATGGCTACGGCATCGGCCAGTGGGTGGAGGCCAAGGACGCCGCCGGCGCTACGTATCGCGTGTCCAGCCCGGGCGCCTTCGGCTTCACGCCGTGGGTGGACTGGCGCAACGGCAGCAGCGGCGTGCTGGTGGTGCTGGGCAACGGCGGCCTGATGCGCGACGACCTCACGGCGCTGGAAAACCTGTGCCTGCGGCAGCTCGACTTCGGGCGCCGGGCGAACTCCGTCGCCAAGCCGCCCGTGTCCCCACCGGCTGCGGCGCCCGTCGCGGCGCCGTCGCGGCCCGCACGGCCCGCGAAAACCGCGCCCCCCACGCGGCCCACGCTCGACGCCACGCGCCGCGCTCTCTAGCCTAGCGGGGTGAAACCCGCCCCGACGCGCCCCGATTTCCCGATTGCCGAACTGCTGCCGAGCCTGCTCGACAGCCTTGCGGCGCATCCGCGCCTGGTGCTGGAAGCACCGCCCGGCGCCGGCAAGACCACCCAGGTCCCGCTGGCCCTGCTGTCGGCGCCCTGGCGCGGCGACGGCCGCATCCTGATGCTCGAGCCGCGCCGCGTGGCCGCGCGCGCCGCCGCCGGCTTCATGGCCGCGCAGCTGGGCGAAGCGCCGGGCGACACCGTGGGCTACCGCATCCGCTTCGAGTCGAAGGTGAGTTCGCGCACGCGGGTGGAGGTGGTCACCGAAGGCATCCTCACCCGCATGATCCAGGACGACCCGACGCTCGAGGGCGTGGCGGCGATCGTGTTCGACGAATTCCACGAACGCCACCTGGCCGGCGACCTCGGCCTGGCACTGGCGCTGGACGTGCAGTCGCAGCTGCGCGAAGACCTGCGCCTGCTGGTGATGTCGGCCACGCTCGACGGCGAGAAGCTGGCGCGCTTCCTCGACGCGCCGCGGCTCACCAGCGCGGGCCGCAGTTTCCCGGTCACCACGGCGTATTTCCCGGCGCGCCGCGACGAGCCGGCCATGGCCCAGTTGCGCCGCTGCGCCGCCGAGGCGCTGGCGAAACATCCGGGCGATCTGCTGGTGTTCCTGCCCGGCCAGCGTGAGATCGGCGATGCCCTGGTATCGCTGGCTGAAATCGCCGGCCAGCACGGCGCGGTGCTGCTGCCCCTGCACGGCGAGCTGCCGGTGGACGCGCAGTCGGCCGCGCTGTCGCCCGACCCCGGCGGCCGCCGCCGCATCGTGCTGGCCACCAATGTCGCCGAAAGTTCGGTCACCCTGCCCGGCGTGCGCGTGGTGATCGACCTGGGCCAGGCGCGCGAGCCGCGCTACGACCCGAACTCGGGCTTCTCCCGGCTTGAAACCGTGGCCACCTCGCAGGCCTCTGCCGACCAGCGCGCGGGCCGCGCCGGCCGCGTCGCCGAAGGCTGGTGCTACCGCCTGTGGCCGGCGTCCCAGCGGCTGGAGCCGATGCGCACGCCGGAAATCGCCCAGGTCGAACTGGCCGGGCTCGCGTTGGAGCTCGCGGCCTGGGGCGAATCCACCCTGCGCTTCGTGGACGTGCCGCCGGCCGGCGCGCTGGGCGCGGCCCGCGAACTGCTGCAGCGGCTGGGCGCGATCGAGGCCGACGCGCGCATCACCGCCTTCGGACGCGAGCTGCTGGCCCTGGGCACGCACCCGCGGCTGGCCGCCATGCTCAAGGCGCCGCGCGATCCTTCCGAACGCGCGTTGGCCTGCGACCTCGCCGCACTGGTCGAAGCGCGCGATCCCCTGCGCGGGCGAAGAGACGACATCGCCAGCCGCTGGCAGGCGCTCGCCGCCTTCCGCCATGGCCGCGTGCCGCCGGAAGCCAACCGCGGCGCGCTGGCCGCCATCGACGCCGCGGCCAAGCAGTGGCGCCGCCGCGTTCGCTGCGACACGCTGCCGCCGCGCGACGCGCCCGCGCACCTGCTGGGCGACGTGCTGGCGCACGCCTTCCCCGAACGCATCGCCCGCCAGCACCCGACCGAACCGCGCCGCTACCAGCTGGCCAACGGCCGGATGGCGCGCATTTTCGACGACAGCGCGCTGTTCGGAGAGCCCTGGATCGTCGCCAGCGAACTGCGCTTCGAGGCCAAGGATTCGCTGGTGATGCGCGCTGCGCCGGTGGACGAGGCGCGGCTGCAGCGCGACTTCCCGCAGCGCTTCTTCGAAGGCGACAGCGTGCGCTGGGACCCGGCGGCGCGCGCCCTGGTGGCGCGGCGCGAGCGCCGCTTCGACAAGATCACCCTCGAAAGCAAACCCGCCGGCCGCCCCGACCCCAAGCTCGCCGCTCAGGCCCTGTGCGACGCCGTGGGCGAACTCGGGCTGGACGCGCTGCCGTGGACCGAAGGCCTGCGCCAGTGGCTCGAACGCGTGCGCTGCCTGCGCGAATGGTTGCCCGAACTGGGCCTGCCCGACCTGTCCGACGACGCGCTGCTGGCCGCGCGCGACGCCTGGCTCAAGCCCGCCTTCACCGGCAAGACGCGGCTTGATGCGCTGGACGAGGAAGCCTTGGGCGAGGCGCTGAAGTCAGGCCTGGACTGGCCGCTCCGGCAGAAGCTCGACGCGCTGGCGCCGCGCCGCATCACGGTTCCTTCGGGCATGGAGCGCGGCATCGAGTACGCGCACGGCGCCGCGCCGGTGCTGGCCGTGAAACTGCAGGAACTGTTCGGCCTGGCCGACACCCCGCGCATCGCCGACGGCCGCGTGCCGCTGACCCTGCACCTGCTTTCCCCGGGCGGCAAGCCGCTGCAGGTGACCCAGGACCTGCGCAGCTTCTGGCAGAACACCTACCCCGAAGTGCGCAAGGAAATGAAGGGACGCTACCCGCGCCACCCTTGGCCCGACGACCCCTGGACCGCCACCGCGACGCACCGGGCCAAGCCGCGCGGCACCTGAGGCCGGCGAGTGCAAGGTGCTGCGTTCATGTCTTTGGAGTTAGTCTGTTCATGCAGCACTGCTCCACGCCCGTTTCCATCCACCCGGAGTCCATCATGAGCAAGTCGAGCAAGATCGTTTCCACCGCGCTGGCCACGTTGAACGATGGCACGGCGATGGCCAAGAAGGCCTGGAAGAATTCCGACCTCGCCGGCAAGGCGAGCGCCCTGGTCGGCGCCGGCGCCGGCCTGGCCGCGATCAAGAAGGGCGGCGCCGCCGCCGTCAAGACCGTCAAGAAGCACCCGGTCGGCGCGGCCGTCACCGCCGCGGCCCTCGCCGCGGTGGGCGCCGCCGTGTACGTCGTGAACAAGCGCAACAAGGCCGCGGCCGCCGCCAAGCCGGCGACCAAGAAGGCCGCGTCCAAGCAGGTCGTGGCCAAGAAGGCCACCGCCAAGCCCGCCGCCGCCAAGAAGGCGCCCGCGAAAAAAGCCCCCGCCAAGAAAGCCCCGGCCAAAAAACCCGCCGCCAAGTAACAAAAGAACGGGGTCAGGGTCACTTATTTTAGCTAACAACCGTTAGCGGAAAGAAGTGTACCAGACCCCGGTGCAATTCTGCGGCGGTGCGGGCGGCGCGCAGGGACAGCGGCCAGCGCACGGTGCGCACTT
>JANOJQ010000121.1:0-10881 GCA_031418815.1 Lysobacteraceae bacterium | reverse complement strand
CCTTGCGATGCTGGCCCTGCTGTTCACGGCGGCCCCGGCCCTGGGCCAGCAGACGTCCGAACAGTTCATCCACCAGGGCCTGCGGGCCACGGGCCTCACCGACTACGACATCGCCAGCGGCTCCGAGATCAGTTCGCGGACCAAGACCGTCGACAAAGGCCTGGTCGTCGACATCGGCTGGGTGCAGCCGCGGCAGGCAGACCCGAACTCGAACAACGCCGGCACGATGGTGGTGATGATCCTCAATCCCACGTCACAGCCCTGGTGCGTTCGCCCCAAGGGCGCCGTGCGGGGCAACACGGTGCAGTCGTCGGAAGTGACGACGCACAATTTCGTGGTGGAGCCCGGGACGTCGGCGCGGTTCGCCCATGCCGTGATAGCGCCCAACGGCAATAACTTCAACTACGAAACCGCCTATGTGGTGGCGGTGTGGGCGCCGGACTTCTCCCAGCCCTTCGAAAGCCAGTGCAAGGCGGCCGCCCCGGAATACCTGGACGCGTGGTTGGCCTCGCCGAGTTACCGCCCCTACGTGGATTTCGCTGAAAATGCCGAAGCCGAGCAGGAGTGGAACGAGATGATCGAATACTCCGAAAACGAAAACTCCGAAGACTGAGTCGCGGCGCAGGCGATGATCCAGGCCGTCCGCAAACCGACCGGAGCGCCCGCGCGTCCGCGCCGCCGCTGGCTGCGGCGCCTGCTTCTTTTGCCCTTCGTGCTGCTGGCCATCACGGTGCTGCAGGTCGGCACGCTGCGCTTCATCGACCCGCCCACCAGTGCCTTCATGGTGTGGCGCCAACTGGACGGCATCGGCGAGGACGGCTTCGAACTGCGGCAGGAGTGGCGCGACTACGGCCAGATATCGGCACACCTGCCGATCTCGCTGGTGGCCGCCGAGGACCAGAAATTCCCGCAGCACGGCGGCTTCGACATGGAGGCCATCGACAAGGCGCTCGACAGCAATGCCCGCGGCGGCCGCGTGCGCGGCGGCAGCACCATCAGCCAGCAGGTGGCCAAGAACCTGTTCCTGTGGGGCGGCGGCGGCTATTTCCGCAAGGGGCTGGAGGCCTGGTACACGGTGCTGATCGAGGCGATGTGGTCCAAGCAGCGCATCCTGGAGGTGTACGCCAACATCGCCGAGTTCGGCGACGGGGTGTACGGCGCGGAAGCGGCGGCGCAGGCCTTCTTCGGCAAGCCCGCAGGCGCGCTCACGGCATCGGAAAGCGCACGCTTGGCCGCGGTGCTGCCCAACCCGAAGAAATACAGCGCCCGCAGTCCCGGCCCCTACGTGCAGCGGCGCGCCGCCTGGATCCAGCGCAACGCCCGCAACCTCGGCGGCCCCGCCTACCTCGAGCCCTGACCCCGGTTTTACTGGCGGTGCGAGCGCAGGTGGGCGATGAGGGCCTGGACGCGCCGGCGGATGTCGTCGCGGATGTCGAGGTAGGCCTGGTCGCTGCGGCCGGCCGTGTCCTTCACCGGCCAGTCCTCGCGCACGCGCGCCGGGATGCGGGCGCAGGCGTCGCCGCAGCCCATCGTCACCACCGCGTCGAACTCGCCGGTGATCTCGTCCAGTGACCGGCTGGCCTGGGCGCTGATGTCGATGCCCAACTCGGCCATGGCTTCGATGGCGCGCGGGTCGGTGCGGCCCAGGGGCTGGGAGCCGGCGCTGAGCGCTTCGACCTGGTAACCGCCGTGGAAGCGGGCGAAACCCTCGGCCATCTGGCTGCGGTTGGCGTTCTGAACGCACACGAATAGGAGTCTGGGCATGCGCAAATGGTACACCGCGCCGGGCTGCGGCTAAGATTGGCCCATGGCCGACCTCTCCTCCCTGACCATCGTGATCGCCGCCTACAACGAGCAGTCGGCGCTGCCGGTGATGCATCCGCGCCTTGGCAAAGTGCTCGATGGCCTGGACCTGGACTGCCGCGTGCTCTACGTGGACGACGGCAGCCGCGACGGCACGTGGGGCGTTCTGCTGCAGATCGCCGCGGCCGACCCGCGCGTGTCGCTGCTGCGGCTGGCCCGCAATTTCGGCAAGGAACTCGCCCTCACCGCCGGCCTCGACCAGGTGCACACCGACGCGGCCATGGTGCTCGACGCCGACGGCCAGGACCCGCCCGAGCTGATCCCGGCCTTCGTGGCGAAGTGGCGCGAGGGCTACGACGTGGTTTACGGCACCCGCACGCGCCGCGATGGCGAGACCTGGCTCAAGAAGCTCACGGCCGCCGGTTTCTACCGGGTTATGAGCTGGCTGTCGCAGACCGACATCCCGCGCGACACCGGCGACTTCCGCCTGATGTCGGGCCGCGTGCTGGACGCCCTGCGCCTGCTGCGCGAGCGGCAGCGGTTCATGAAAGGCCTGTTCACGTGGGTGGGCTACCGCCAGGTGGCGCTGCCCTACGACCGCGAAGCGCGCCTGGCCGGCGACACCAAGTTCAACTACTGGCGCCTTTGGAACCTGGCGCTGGAGGGCATCACCAGCTTCTCCACGGTGCCGCTGCGCCTGGCGACTTACCTCGGCGTGTTCACGGCGCTGGCGGCGTTTGGCTGGGGCGTCTGGATCATTGCCCGCACCGTGCTGTGGGGCGACCCGGTGCAGGGCTGGCCGTCGCTGATGACGGTGGTGCTGTTCCTGGGCGGCCTGCAGCTGGTGGCGCTGGGCATCATCGGGGAATACCTCGGCCGCCTGTACGTGGAATCCAAGCAGCGGCCGCTGTACCTCGTCAGCGAGACCGTCGGCCCGGCCCAGCCCCCTCCCGCTGGCCGCGGGACGGGTCTATGATCGGAGCGAGTTAAGCGGAGGGCGACGCGATGCGCAACGTGAACCAAATCCTCGAAGCCAAGGGCGTGCGCATCGTTGCCGTGCCCAAGGAAGCCCCGGTGCTTGAAGTCATCCGGCTGATGGCCGAACACCACATCGGCTCGGTGCTGGTGATGCAGGGCGACGAACTGGTTGGCATCGCCACCGAGCGCGACTATGCCCGCAAGGTGATCCTTCAGGGCCGCTCGTCGGCCGACACGCCGGTGGCGCAGGTCATGTCCAGCCCCGTGGTCACCGTGGGGCCCACCGACACCGCGCAGACCTGCATGGCGCTGATGACCGAGCGCAAGATCCGCCACCTGCCCGTGGTCGAGAACGGCCAGCTGCTGGGCCTGATTTCGATCGGCGACCTGGTGAAGGCGGTGATCGAGGACCAGCGCCAGGAAATCGCCCAGCTGCAGCAGTACATCACCAGCTAACCCGCTGCTTTAGGTCCTCCTACAGGCTGGCGGTGACCTGGTGCGTCACGGCCACGAAGTGGCAGGCGCTGCCCAGCAGCACGAACCCGTGCCATATGGCGTGCGCGAACGGGATGCGCTTGCTCATGTAGAACACCGTGCCCAGCGTGTACGACAGGCCGCCGGCCAGCAGCCAGCCCAGCGTTTCGGGCGGGATCTGCCGCAGGAACGGCTTGATGGCGATCACCGCCATCCAGCCCATGCCGATGTAGATAAGCGTGGACACGCCCTTGAACCGGCCGGTGAAGAACAGCTTGAACACCACGCCCGCCACCGCCAGCGTCCAGGTAGCCGCGAACAGCCACCAGCCGCCGTCCTCGCGCAGCCCCACCAGGGTGAAGGGCGTATAGGTGCCGGCGATCAGCAGGAAGATGGCGCAGTGGTCGAACACCTTCAGCCGGCCCTTGACCACCCGGTCCTGGCTGAGGTGGTAGAGCGTGGACGCGAGGTAGAGCAGCACCAGCGTGATGCTGAAAACAATGGCGCTGCCCAGTTGCCAGCCGTTGCCATACGCCGCCGCCAGCGTCACCAGCACGCTGCCGCCCACCAGCGCCGCCAGCGCTCCGATGCCGTGGCTGATGGCGTTGGCGCGCTCTTCGCGTGGCGATTCGTGGTCGTGCTCGTACTCGGTCATCATCCCAATCCGCGATCCAAAAATGGGGCCCCAAAAATGGGGTCAGAGAATATATTCGTTTCAAACGAATATATTCTCTGACCCCATTTTTTTATTCGAGGGCGAGGGTTTGGGCGTGTTCGCGGGTGGCGGCGAACTCGAGGTCGGGCCAGCGTTCCTGGGTGAGCTGGAGGTTCACGCGCGAGGGGGCGAGGTAGACCAGCTGGCCGGCGCCGTCGAGGGCGAGGTTCATGGCGGCCTTCTCGCGGAACTCCTCGAGCTTCTTGGCCGTGCCGCCCTTGATCCAGCGCGCCGTGGACACCGTGATCGGTTCGAAGCTGGCGTCCACGCTGTACTCGTCCTTCAGGCGGTAGGCCACCACGTCGAACTGCAGCGTGCCCACCGCGCCCAGGATCAGGTCGTTGCTCATCAGCGGGCGGAAGAACTGCGTCGCGCCTTCCTCGGAAAGCTGCGCCAGGCCCTTCTGCAGCTGCTTGAGCTTGAGCGGGTCGCGCAGGCGCGCGCGGCGGAACAGTTCGGGCGCGAAATTCGGAATGCCGGTGAAGCTGAGCACTTCGCCCGAGCTGAAGGTGTCGCCGATGGAAATGGTGCCGTGGTTGTGCAGGCCAATCACGTCGCCGGGGTAGGCCGTCTCGACGATTTCGCGGTCGCTGGCCATGAAGGTCAGCGCATTGGCCAGCTTGACCTCCTTGCCCAGCCGCACGTGGTAGGCCTTCATGCCGCCCTCGTAGGTGCCCGAGCACACGCGCAGGAAAGCCTCGCGGTCGCGGTGCTGCGGGTCGATGTTGGCCTGGATCTTGAACACGAAGCCGGTGATGGTTTCCTCTTCCGGCGCGACGATGCGGCTGGTGGTGCCGCGCGCCTGCGGGCCCGGCGCATGTTCAATGAAGAAGTCGAGCAGCGGCTGCACGCCGAAGTTGTTCACCGCCGAGCCGAAGAACACCGGCGTCTGCTTGCCGGCCAGGTACGCGTCCTTGTCGAACGAATGCGACGCGCCCTGCACCAGCTCCAGCTCGTCCTTGAGGTCGGCCAGCATCTGCGCGCCGATGCGTTCGGCCAGGCCCGGGGCATCGATGGAAGCGAAAATCGTCGAGTCCTGGCGGGTGAAGTTGCGGCCCTGTTCGTAGATGTGGACCTCGCCCGACACCAGGTGCACCACGCCGCGCAGGCGCTGGCCCATGCCGATCGGCCAGGTGATGGGCGCGCACTGGATGCCCAGCACGCTTTCGATTTCGTCCAGCAGCTCGATCGGCTCCTTGCCCTCGCGGTCGAGCTTGTTGATGAAGCCCATGATCGGCGTGTCGCGCAGGCGGCACACTTCCATCAGCTTGATCGTGCGCTCCTCGACGCCCTTGGCGACGTCGATCACCATCAGCGCCGAGTCCACGGCGGTGAGCACGCGGTAGGTGTCTTCGCCGAAGTCGGCGTGGCCCGGGGTGTCGAGCAGGTTGACGATGCTGCCTTCGTACGGGAACTGCATCACCGAGGACGTGACCGAGATGCCGCGCTCCTTCTCCAGCGCCATCCAGTCGGACGTGGCGTGGCGCGCGGCCTTGCGGCCCTTCACCGAGCCGGCCATCTGGATCGCGCCGCCGAACAGCAGCAGCTTCTCGGTGAGCGTGGTCTTGCCGGCGTCGGGATGGGAAATGATGGCGAACGTGCGGCGCCGCCGGGTTTCGATCAGGTGGTCGGGCATGTCAGTGGATCGCGCAGTTCTGGCGCAGGTCCAGCGCCCTGGCGATGTCGCGCCAGTCGAAGGCGCCGACCCCGCGGTCGTCGTGGGCCGCGTACAGCACGCCTTCCGGGAAGCGACGCGTGGCGACCGAGTGCAGCGAAATGCCGTCGGTCAGCGCCACCGCATTGCCCTTGAAACTGCCGCGGAAGTCCAGGGTCACCCGGTCGAACAGGTGGAACACCGTGCGGTCGGCGGACTGGTCGGCGGTGATCCAGTAGCCGCTGCCGTCCTGGCAGGCCCACAGCGCGACGCCTTCGGCCTGGGCCTGGAAGCGATCGGGCGGCAGGTCGCGGCCCGTGTAGGTGCCGTCCATGCGGTACTCGCGCAGCGTGGTGCCCACGCGCGTGTCTTCCTCGGCGATCAGCAGGCGGTCGTGCAGCGGGTCGCCGGCGATCGATTCGACCATGCGCAGCGCGCCGGCCTGCGTGGTGTCGCCAAACTGGCCCAGCAGCGTCGCCCTGGGCGCATCGCCGTCGAGCTGCACGCGGTAGCGCTTCACGCGCCCGTCCAACTGGTCGAGCGGGGGCACCAGTTCGGTGCGGAAGTCGGCCATGAAGCTGTCGGTGACCATCAGCTCGAGCTTGCCGGGCGCAGTCTCGCGCAGCCACAGGCCGTAGGGGTTGAGCAGCTCGCCGTGGCCGAATTGCGCCACCGGTTCGAAGTCCGGCAGGCGCAGCACCTGCACGCGCTGGTTGTCCCGCTCCACCACGAACACCAGGTCGGCGTACACCGCGATGCCGTTGGGCCGGTTGAACTGGCCGGGCTTGTCGCCGGGGCCGCCGACGGTGCGCTTGAAGGCGCCCGTGTCGCCGTCATAGACCACCAACTGGCTGGTTTCCTTGCCGGTGGCGATCAGCCAGGTGTCGCCTTCGGGCGTGTTCCAGGCGGCGACCGAGTCGATTTCGTGTTCGACCATGGGCGCGGTCATGAACGCTTCCGCCACCGAGATGGCCGGGATGTTTTCCGGGGCGTCGGGCAGCGGGGCCGAAGAGCTGTCGGGGCGGGTGGCCGGGCCGGCGCAGGCGGCCAGCAGCAGGACCAGGGACAGGGCGATCAGGCGCGGGAAGTGGGGATTCATGGGTCGGCATTATGCCGCAGCCGTGCCCCGCCGAGGCGGCGGCCCGGGATCGATCCATCGCTTCATCCGCATGAAGGGATTGACAGGCGGCGAAAGCCCGGGCAGTCTTGGCCTCGCAACACCCATCGAGACCGGCTGAGGGGATAGGCCCGAAGAAGCCGGGGCAACCCATGCAGGAGCAATCCTGCGTGAAGGTGCCAATTCCTGCGGGGACCTTGTGTCCGCCGAGAGATGGGTCGTATCGCTCCCCAAGGCACCGGGGGCATTCGACGCCGGCTTTTCGACCGCATGGACTCGCTGGGCCCCACGCCCACCAGGAGTCATGCGATGAGCTTCCAGACCCATTCCGGCGCTGCCTTCAACGTAGGAGGGCCTTCAGGCCCGACCGATGTTTCCGAAGAGCTGTCGGGCCTGAAGGCCCTCCTGCAGGAATCCGCGGCGGCGGCGCCGGCGCGGCGCTTCGTGCTCGACCTGCGGCTGGCGCTCCGCCACGCCGGCACGCGCGGCGTGGTGGTGCGCGGTGAATGGCTGGGCCCGGTGGACGCCCCGCTGGTGTTGGTGGCCGGTGGCATTTCGGCCAATCGCCACGTGGCGGCGGGCCCGAACAACGCCGAGACGGGCTGGTGGGAATCGCAGGTGGGTCCGGGCCGCGCGATCGACACGACCAAGCTGCGCGTGCTGGCCATCGACTGGCTGGGCGCCGACGGCACCCTGGACGCGGCCATCGACAGCGCCGACCAGGCCGATGTGCTGGCCTTGGTGCTCGACCGCCTGGGCGTGGATCGCGTCGCGGCCTTCGTCGGTGCCTCCTACGGCGCGATGGTGGGCCTGCAGTTCGCGGCACGCCACGGTGCGCGGCTGGACCGCCTGGTCGCCATCTCCGGCGCACACCGCGCCCATCCCTACGCCAGCGCCTGGCGCGCCCTGCAGCGCCAGTGCGTGGCGCTGGGCCGCAGCGAAGGCGCGGTCAGCCAGGGTCTCGCGCTGGCCCGGCAGTGGGCCATGCTGAGCTACCGCACGCCCGAGGAGTTCGCCGAACGCTTCGACGCGCCCGCCGTGCTCGACGACGCCGGCATCGCCCGCTGCGCCGCCCAGGACTACCTGGAAAGCTGCGGCCGCCGCTACGCCGCGCGCTGGACCAGCACCGCCTTCCTGCGCCTGTCCGAATCCATCGACCTGCACCGCGTGGACCCCGCGGACGTGCGCGTGCCCACCACCGTGGTCGCGATCGAAGAAGACCGCCTGGTGCCGCTGTCGGACCTGCAGTCGCTGGTGGAGGCGCTCGGCGCGCCGGCGCGCCTGCGCGTGCTGCGTTCGCGCTTCGGCCACGACGCGTTCCTGAAGGAGGACGCCGCCGTCGCCGGCATCCTCGAAGAAGCCCTGGCCGGCTGCAAGGGCGGTGCGGCATGAGCGCGCGCTGCCCCGCCACCGCCGCCGTGCGCGCCGGCATCGACGCCGACACCGCGTTCGGCGCGGTCACGCCGCCGCTGGTGCTGTCGAGCAACTTCAGCTTCGCCGGCTTCGGCCAGAAGCGGAAGTACGACTACACGCGCAGCGGCAACCCCACGCGCGACCAACTGGCGGAGGCCCTGGCCGAACTGGAAGGCGGCGCCGGCGCCGTGGTCACCGCCACCGGCATGGCCGCCATCACGCTGGTGCTCGAGGCGCTGCTGCAGCCGGGCGACCGCCTGGTGGTGACGCACGATTGCTACGGCGGCAGTTGGCGGCTGTTCGACGCGCTGGCGCGCAAGGGGCGCTTCGAACTGGTGCTGGCCAACCTGGCCGACCCGCGCGCGCTGGCGGCGGCGCTGTCCAAGCCCACCAAGCTGGTCTGGATCGAGACGCCGTCCAACCCGCTGCTGCGCATCACCGACCTGCGCCACGTCATCGAGGCCGCGCACGCTGCCGGTGCGCTGGCCCTGGTGGACAACACGTTCCTGTCGCCGGCGCTGCAGGTGCCGATCGAGTTCGGCGCCGACCTGGTGCTGCACTCCACCACCAAGTACATCAACGGCCACAGCGACGTGGTCGGCGGCGCGGTGGTGTCGCGCGATGCGGCGCTCAACGAATCGCTCACCTGGTGGGCGAACGCGCTGGGGCTAACCGGCTCGCCGTTCGACAGCTTCCTCACGCTGCGCGGCCTGCGCACGCTGGACGCACGGCTGCGAGTGCACCAGGAAAACGCCGGCGCACTGGCGGAGCGACTGCAGCGCCACCCGGCGCTGTCGGCCGTGCACTACCCGGGCCTGGCCGCGCACCCCGGCCATGCGCTGGCGGCCCGCCAGCAGCGCGGCTTCGGCGCGATGATTTCCTTCGACCTCGCCGGCGGTCTGCCGGCCGTGCAGGCCTTCGTGGATGGGCTGGAGAACTTCACGCTGGCCGAATCGCTCGGCGGCGTGGAAAGCCTGGTGGCCCACCCGGCGACCATGACCCATGCAGCGATGTCGGCCGATGCGCGCCGCGTCGCCGGCATCGGCGAGGGCCTGCTGCGCCTGTCGGTAGGCATCGAGGCGCTCGAAGACCTGGAAGCCGATATCGCCGCGGCCCTGGATCGCGCCCTGCAGGCCACCGCGCCCGCCGCCAGCGAGCTGGCGAAATGAGCGGGCAGCCGTTGCCGGTGCGCGCTGCCCCAACGCAGGTGCGCCGCGTCGCGCTGCTGG
This sequence comes from Lysobacteraceae bacterium, assembly GCA_031418815.1. Classification (GTDB taxonomy): domain Bacteria; phylum Pseudomonadota; class Gammaproteobacteria; order Xanthomonadales; family Xanthomonadaceae; genus Arenimonas. The sequence continues at coordinate 1,498 of JANOJQ010000121.1, read as the reverse complement.
GCGTGGGCACGGTGGGCCGCGCGCTGCTGGCGCGGCTCGACGCGCTGGCCGATCCGCGCCTGTCGCTTTGCCTGGCGGCCAACTCCCGCCAGCGCGCGTTCGCCGCCGGCGGGCTGGCGCCGGCGGGGCTCGCGGCGCGGCTTGCCGCGGGTGAGCGCCACGACGGCTCGGGCGCGCTGCCCGACGACTTCCGTGCCGGCGACATCGTGGTGGACGCGACCGCCAGCGCCGAACTGGCCGCGTGGCACCCGCGCTGGCTGCGCCAGGGGCTGCACGTGGTGAGCGCCAACAAGCTCGGCCTGGGCGGCCCGCTGCTGCGCCAGCACGAGATCCGCGCGCTGGCCACCGAGGGCCGCCACTACGGCGACGCCGCCACCGTCGGCGCCGGACTGCCGCTGCTGCGCACACTGCGCGAGCTGCGCGCGGGCGGCGACCGCATCGGTGCCATCGTGGGCGTGCTGTCGGGCACGCTGGCCTGGCTGTTCGACGGCTACGACGGCCGCGAGCCTTTTTCCCAGCGCGTGCGGGCCGCCGTGGCGCAGGGCTACGCCGAGCCCGACCCGCGCGTGGACCTCTCGGGCGAAGACGTGCGGCGCAAGCTGCTGATCCTCGCGCGCACGGCGGGCTATCCGCTGGAGGACGTCGAGGTTCGGGTGGACTCCCTGCTCACGCCGGCCATCGAGGCGGCGGACGCCGCTGGCCTGGACGCCGCGCTGGCGACGCTGGACGGCCCGCTGGCCGAGCGCGCCGCGCGCACCGCCCGCGATGGCAGGGTGCTGCGCTACGTGGCGCGCTTCGACGCGGGCGGCGCACGCATCGGCCTGGAGGCGCTGGCGCCCGACGACCCGATCGCGGTCGGCCGCGGCTGCGACAACCGCGTCGCCATCTGGAGCACGCGCTACCGCGAACGCCCGCTGCAGATACAGGGCCCCGGCGCGGGTGCCGACGTTACCGCCGCCGCCTTGGTCGACGACCTGCTGCGCATCCTCTCCTGAACATGCCGCCAAAGCGGCCGGCTGAATCGCCTGGACCACCGCCGCTCGGGCGCCTTGTATAGTCGGCACTTGAATTTATGCTGGCAAACGCTCAGGGAAGGCAGCTTGGACTACCGGCGAGAGATAGACGGTTTGCGCGCGTTGGCCGTGCTGCCCGTCATGCTGTTCCATGCCGGCTTCGACGCCTTCCGCGGCGGGTTCGTCGGGGTGGACGTTTTCTTCGTCATCAGTGGCTTCCTGATCACTTCGATCATCCTTGCGGAGAAAGATTCGGGAAAGTTTTCCCTGGTGGGCTTCTATGAGCGCCGGGCACGCCGGATTCTTCCCGCCCTCTTCGTGGTGATGGCGGTTTGCCTGCCCTTTGCGTGGATGTGGCTCAGCCCCAATGACCTGAAGGACTTCTCGCAAAGCCTGCTTGCCGTCTCCGTCTTTGCCTCCAATATCCTTTTCTGGAAGGAGAGTGGTTACTTCGATGCCGCGGCAGAACTCAAGCCGCTGCTGCA
>JANOJQ010000120.1:0-4350 GCA_031418815.1 Lysobacteraceae bacterium | reverse complement strand
GCTCAAGGACAAGCCCACCTTCGTGCGCATGCCCGACACCGGCCATTTCTTCCACCGGCGGCTGATGGACCTGCGCGGCGCGATCAAGAACGGCGTGCGCAAGAACCTGCCCCCGCCGCGCAATGGCTAGCAATGGCTAGCAATCCGGCGGTCCTGCCGCCGTCGGCGATCTATGCCAACGGCGTCACCTCGCGACGCTGGCAGCGTGACCCCGCCCAGCAGCAGGCCCTGGCCGAGCTCGACCGCGTGCACCGCCAGCTGCCCGCGCGCCTGCGCAAGCCGCCGCTGCAGCGCTGGCTGTGGCGGCTGCTGCCGCCGCCGCCCGTGCGCGGGGTGTACCTGTGGGGGGGCGTGGGCCGCGGCAAGACCTTCCTCAACGACCTGATGTTCGAACAGCTGGGCGACCTGCCGCGCCGGCGCTGGCATTTCCACCGCTTCATGGTGGAGGTGAATGACCGCATGCAGGCCCTGCCCGACGGCACCGCCGACACCGTCGCGGTGGTGGCCGATGCGCTGGCGGACGAAATGCGGCTGCTGGTGCTGGACGAGTTCATCGTCAGCGACATCGCCGACGCGATGATCCTGGGGCGGCTGCTCGAGCGCCTGTTCGCGCGCGGCGTGGTGCTGGTCACCACCTCCAACACCGAGCCGAAGAACCTCTACCGCGACGGCCTGCAGCGCGCGCGCTTCCTGCCCGCCATCGCGCTGATCGAGCGGCACTGCGCGGTGGTGCACCTGGACAGCGCGCAGGACTACCGCCTGCGCCAGCTCACCCGCGCCAAGACCTACCTCACGCCGCTGGGCGCCGCGTCCGAACAGGCGCTGGCCGAGCATTTCCGGGTGCTGGCGGCCGACTGCCCGCGCGAGGACGGGCCGCTGGCGATCAACGGCCGCTCGATCGCGGTGCGGTCGCTGGCCGAAGGCATTGCCTGGTTCGATTTCGCGGCGCTGTGCGAGGGCCCGCGCGCGGCCGCCGACTACATCGAGATCGCGCGCGATTTCCACACCGTGCTGCTGTCGGGCGTGCCGGTGTTCGACCTGGCGCGCGACAACGCCGCGCGCCGCTTCGTGCACCTGGTGGACGAACTCTACGACCGCAACGTGAACCTGCTGCTGAGCGCCGGCGCCGAGCCCACGGCGCTGTACGGCGGCGGCAAGCTGCGGCAGGAGTTCGAGCGCACCGCGTCGCGCCTGGTCGAGATGCGCACCGCTGAATTCATGGCGCGCGAGCACCGCCCGTGAGCCGGCTGGCGCCCTGGCTGGCGGCGCTGCTGGGGCTGGCCGCGGCGCTGCTGGTTTTCTGGCCCGGCTACATGAGCTGGGATTCGGCCTACCAGTGGTGGCAGGCGCGGCAGGATTCGTTCGACAGCGTGCACCCGCCGCTGATGGCGATGATCTGGCAGCTGAGCGACCGGGTGGTCGAAGGCCCGGGCGGCATGTTCGCGCTGCAGGCGACGCTGCTGTGGTCGGCGCTGGCGATGTTCGCGGCGGCGCTGCCGCTGCGGCCGGGCGTGCGGTTCGCGGTGGTGCTGGGGCTGGGCTTGTGGCCGCCGCTGTTCGCGCTGCTGCCGCACGTCTGGAAGGACCTGTGGACGCTGGCGGGTTTCGCCTGGGCGCTGGCGCTGCTGGCGCAGGACCTGCGCGCGCCGCACCGCGGCTGGCGCGCGGGCGCGCTGCTGGCGCTGGCGTTCGCCTGTGCGTTCCGCCACAACGCCATCACCGGGGCGCTGCCGCTGCTGGCCTGGGTTGGCTGGCGCGAACTGTCGCTGCGCAACCCCGGCGGCGCGTGGCCCACACGCGCGGCGCAAGCGCTGCTGTTGGGCTTGGCGCTGGCCGTGCCGGTGTGGGCGCTGGCTTCGCTGCCTTCGCTGGACGCGCGCGTGAAGCAGACCGAAAAGGTGTGGTCGGTGGTGACGCTGTGGGACGCGGCCGCGGTGTCGCTGGCCGAAGGCGCCCTGGTGTATCCGCCCGCGCTGGTGGACCCGACCCTTACGCTGGACGAACTGCGCGGCAAGTTCGTCGACTACAGCAACACCTCGGTGTACGAGACCGGCAAGCTGCGCCACAGTTTCGACGGGCCCTACACGCCGGCGCAGCGCGAGGCTCTGGATGCACTCGCCTGGTCGCTGCCGCGCGACCACGCGCCGGCCTACTTCGCCCACCGCTGGCGGCTCACGCAGCTGCTGCTGGGCTGGGACCGCGCCGCGCTGCCCGACGGGCTGGTGCTGATGCCCGGCCTGCATCAATACAGCGACAACCCACCGGTGCCGCCGCAGTCCAGTGCGCTGCATGCGCGCGTGCTGGCCGCGCTGCAGTCGCTGGTGGACACGCCGCTGTTCGCCGGGTGGATCTACCTGCTGGTGTGCGCGATGGTGCTGTTTGCCGGCGCATGGCGCATGGCGCGCCACCCGCGCGCCGGCCTGGCCGCCGCCGTAGCCGCGTCGTCGCTGGCCTACGCATTGCCGCTGGCGCTCGCGTCGGGCAGCGCCGAGTTCCGCTACCTGGCGTGGCCCGTGCTGGCCACGCTGGCGTCCCTGATCCTCCTCAGCACCGCTGGCAAGAACCGTGCGGGTGCGCCTTCACGCCCGAACCCCTTCGCCGGACAGCGGCGGACCTGAAGCGCTCCTGCAGGAGGCGGGCCGGGGCGGTGCTAGCATCGGGGGCAGTCCGCCACGGAGTGTCCTCATGCGTCAGCTGCTGTTGGTTTCCGCCCTTGCCGCCGCGCTCTGCGGCCCCGCTGCCGCGCAGTCGCCCGACGTCGAGAAACTGGCCGCCGCCGTGGACGCCAAGGTGCAGGCCTGGCGTCGCGACATCCACCAGCATCCCGAACTGGGCAATCGCGAAGTCCGCACCGCCAAGCTCGTTGCCGACCACCTGCGCGCGCTGGGCTTCGACGACGTGCGCACCGGCATCGCCACCACCGGCGTCACCGCCGTGCTGCGCGGCGGCAAGCCCGGCCCGCGCATCGCGCTGCGCGCCGACATGGACGCGCTGCCGGTGACCGAACGCAGCGGCCTGCCCTTCGAATCCAAGGCCACCGCCACTTTTCGCGGTGAAACCACCGGCGTGATGCACGCCTGCGGCCACGACGCCCACACCGGCATCCTGATGGGCGTCGCAGAGGCACTATCGGCAATGAAAGCCGACCTGCCCGGCGAAATCCTCTTCATCTTCCAGCCCGCCGAAGAAGGCCCGCCGGACGGCGAGGCCGGCGGCGCCGAGGAAATGCTGCGGCAGGGCATCTTCGAGCGCTTCAAGCCCGAGGCCGTGTTCGGGCTGCACGTGTTCAGCACGCTCAACGCCGGCCAGGTCGGCTACCGCAGCGGCCCGTTCATGGCCGCGTCCGACCGCTTCAACATCGTGGTGAAGGGCCGGCAGACGCACGGCTCGCGGCCCTGGGGCGGCGTGGACCCGATCGTCGCCGCGGCCGACGTCATCGGCACCGCGCAGACGATCGTCAGCCGCCGCCAGAACATCAGCAAGCTGCCGGTGGTGGTGAGCTTCGGCGCCATCAAGGGCGGCATCCGCTACAACATCATTCCTGACAGCGTGGAGCTGGTGGGCACCATCCGCACCTTCGACGAGGGCATGCGCCAGGCCGTGTTCGCCGACCTCAAGAACGTGGCCGAACACGTGTCCGCCGCCCACGGCGCCACCGCCGTGGTGCAGGCGCCCGACACCCAGGGCAACCCGGTGACCAACAACGACCCCGCGCTCACCGCGAAAGCGCTGCCCAGCCTCGAGCGTGCCGTCGGCGCGAAGAACGTCGTGGTGATGGACCTGGTGATGGGCGCCGAGGACTTCTCGCGCTACGCCAACGAAGTGCCGGGCTTCTTCTTCATGGTCGGCGCCACGCCGCGGGACAAGGACGCCATCAAGGCCCCGTCCAACCACTCGCCGGAGTTCTTCCTCGACGAGGAGGCGCTGAAGGTGGGCACGCGGGCGATGCTGCAGGTGGCGCTGGATTACCAGACAACTGGCTCCTCCGACTAGTGTCCCAACAAAGTTCATTGTGGACAAATCTTCCGAATCTAACTCCGTGAGACTTTAGGGCTCTATGCTATGGAAATGTCCCACGCAAAATTTCAGCTTGTATACGATGGCCCAGCTCTTGAGCAGCACAAAATGGACGTGCGCGCTTTGGCTCCGGCACTTCTTGCGATGGGCGATCTTGTTGAACGAACCAACGAACTAATAAACGGGCAGCAGGCTCGCGTCGTTGTCAATGTGAATGCGAGCTTCAAGTCGGGTTCTTTCGGAATTGACTTGGAGCTCGCTCAGACTCTTTGGCAGAAGATAATTGATTTTGGCAACTCCGATTCCGTCACGGGTGTTCTTAACCTCGCGGCG
>JANOJQ010000119.1:0-3482 GCA_031418815.1 Lysobacteraceae bacterium | reverse complement strand
AGCCGCTGTGCCGGTCGTGGCGCCGGAACCCGAGCCGATGCCGGAACCGCAAAAGACCTGCGCCGATATGGATGACGACGGCGATGGCGTGAACAATTGCGACGACAAGTGCCCGACTTCCGCTGCCGGCCAAGCGATTGGTCCGGACGGTTGCCCGGTGCCGCTGACCATCGACCTGAAGGGCGTGAACTTCGACTTCGACAAGGACACCCTGCGTCCGGACGCCGAAGCGATCCTCGCCGAGGCCGTGTCGATCCTGCAGAAGTACCCGCAGCTGAAGGTTGAGGTTGCCGGCCACACCGACTCCGTCGGTACCGAGCAGTACAACCAGGGCCTGTCGGAGCGTCGCGCCGCCACGGTGTACAACTACCTGACCAATGCCGGCATCGACGCTGGCCGCCTGGTCGGTCCGAACGGTTTCGGCGAGAGCCGTCCGATCGACACCAATGACACCGCCGAAGGCCGTGCGCGCAACCGCCGCACCGAGCTGAACGTGCAGAACTGATCCTTCAGTTCCACGGCAAGACCCGAAGCCCGGCCTAGCGCCGGGCTTCGCTTTTGTGGCGTCGGGGCATTGGCGTTTGCAAGGCGCGCCGGCCGGGCCTAAGCTTCCGGCATCCCCCGACCTTGCCGGTGCACCATGATCCGAAGCGCAATCGTTTCCCTGGCCTTCCTGCCGGCGCTCGCCGCCGCCGCTTCGCCCTGCGGCACGCCGCTGCTGGCGCCCATGCCGTCCTCGGTGCCCACGCCCGAGATGCTGCACAGCGCGCCGGCCCTGGCCAGCTGCGTCAACCTGCTTTCCTTCACCGAGCGTCTGCGCCAGCCAGTGGCGGCGCCCGCGTCCACGGCGGCTCCGGCCACCGGTACCGCCTACGTGCCCAAGACCCAGCACGACAACAGCCCGTGGCGCTTCGACATGAACCAGAACGGCCGCCGCATGACGGCCACGGAGTTCGACGCGTGGATGAAGGCCAAGGGCATCCGCGTCGCCACCGGCAAGGCGGACACCCCGGCCGCAGCTCCGGCCGCGGTCGCGCCGGTTCCGGCGGCAGGCTCGCAGTAAATCCGTCGGATCTATTTGCTGAAGCGGTAGTGCGCCACCAGCCACTCGTTGCCGCCGGCGTAGCCGAACAGCTCGGCGCAGGCCATCCAGAACATGCGCCAGCGCTGGTTCCAGCGCGCTGCGTCGGCAGCGCCGTAGGCCTGGACCAGCACTGACATCACTTCCTCGCGGTTGCGGTCCTGGTTCTCCAGCCATTGGTTGGCCGTGCGCTGGTAGTGCGTGCCCGGCAGCAGCCAGCGCTGTTCGATGCTCAGGTCGCGCTGGAAATGCAGCAGCGTGTCGGCCGACGGCATCAGGCCGCCGGTGAAGAAGTACTTGCCCATCCAGTTGTCGTCGCCCTGGGTTTCGAACGGGTACATCAGGCTGCGGTGGCAGAAGATGTGCACGAACAGCTTCCCACCCGGCTTGAGCCAGCGCGAAACATTGCCCAGCAGGTGCTGGTAGTTGCGCATGTGCTCGAACATCTCGATCGAGACTGTGCGGTCGAACGTGCCCTCGGGCAGCTCCAGCCGATTGACGTCGCAGGTGATGATCTCGACGTTGCCCAGGCCGCGCTTGGCCGCCTGCGCCAGGATGTGCTCGCGCTGGGTGCGGGAGTTGGACACCCCGGTGATGCGGGCGTTCGGGAAGCGCTGCGCCATCCAGAGCGTCAGCGAGCCCCAGCCGCAGCCGAGCTCCAGGATGCGCTGGCCGTCGGCCAGCTCGGCGCGTTCGCCGTACAGCGCCAGCATGGCCTCCTCGGCGGTGTCCAGGTCCTCGCTGCCGTCGGCGTAAAAGCAGCTGGAGTACTTCAGGCGCTTGCCCAGGCACAGCTCGAAGAAGCGCGTCGGCACTTCGTAATGCTGTTCATTGGCGGCGGCCGTCTCGATCGCGATCGGGCTTTGGCGCAGTTGCTCCAGCAGCATGCGGAAACGCCGGTCGGCGGCGTCCAGGTCACGCGCACCTTCATCCTGCAGGCGCTGGGCGCTGAGGCGGCGGATGCCGTGACGGGTCAGGACATCGGGCACCAGGCCGCGTTCGCACAGGTCGATCAGGGACATTCAAAGGCTCCGTGGATCAGGTTTCCCGGCGCGGCGGCCAGGGGAAGAAGGCGCTCACTTCGCGCTGGTAGCGGGCATAGTCTTCCCCGCGCGAACGCAGGGATTGTGCCTCGGTCCAGGGGATGCCGCTGACGCGGTAAAGGAAGGCGAACATGACCGCCGGGCCCAGCAGGCTGAGCCAGAACCACGGGCTTCCCACCGCCAGCAGCACGTAGCTGGACCAGTGCAGCCATTCAAAGAAATAGTTCGGGTGCCGCGACCACGACCAGAGGCCGACGCGGCAGGTCTTGCCGCGGTTGCCCGGGTCGGCCCGGAAGCGCGCGAGCTGGCGATCGGCCAGGCTTTCACCGGCGATCGAAGCCAGCCAGACCACGCCGGACAGGACCACCCAGACGGTGACGCGATGCTCCGGGTTGGCGGCCGCGGCCAGGAAGGGCAGCGCGAACAGCGCCACCACCACCGCCTGCATCTGGAAAAAGGCGAAGAAGCGCGCCGGGCTGCCGTTCCAGGCTTCGCGCAGCGTGCGGTAACGGCCGTCCTCTTCCTCGTTCAGCACGCGGTGCAGCAGGTGCAGGCACAGCCGCGCGCCCCAGGCCGCGCCGAACATCGCCACCAGGCTGCGCACCATCGGCGAGCCCTCGCCTACCGCGCCGGCGAACAGCGCGGCCAGCGCCATCAGCCCGGCCCAGCCCACGTCCACGTAGCCGATGTTGCGCACGCGCATGGAGAAGGCCCAAAGCGCCGTCATCCCCAGTGCCGAGGCCAGCCAGATGATCGCCAGCGCCAGCCAGAGGTTCATGCCGCGGCCTTGTCCGGCTGCAGCGAGGCCAGGCGTTGGTCCAGGCCGTAGACAAGGGGCAGCACGGCCGCCCAGCCGATCGCCAGCGCCGCCAAGGCCCAGGCCATAGGGACGCCGAAGTCCACCGCGTCAAACGCTCCAGCGGCCGTCCAGTAGGCCAGCGGACCTCCTGCCAGGCCGAATGCTGCCGACGCCCAAGGGCGCGCGCGCAGGAAGTCCATGGAGTGGTTCAGCGTCAGGGCGAAGCCCGCCCACAGCGACCAGATCCACACCGGGGCCGCGGACGCCCAGGGCACCGGCTCGGCGTAGCGGAGCCAGCCCGAAGCCGCGAACGCGCTGTCGAGCAGGAAGCCGATCGGCAGGGCGATCGCCAGCATCCGAAGGTCCTGGCGGGCCTTGCCGCCAAACGCCAGCATGGCCGCCACGAACAGTACGGCCGCCAGCGGCCCGGTCCACGCCAGGCCCTGTCCCGCACCGGCGATGCTGGCCAGCCAGACCGCCTGGAAGCCAACCACGTTGCCGACCAAGCGCAGGCTGCGATTCACTCAGGCGGCCTCGGGGGCCGGGATGTACTGCGGGC
>JANOJQ010000118.1:0-10290 GCA_031418815.1 Lysobacteraceae bacterium | reverse complement strand
CGCCGCGGGACAAGGACGCCATCAAGGCCCCGTCCAACCACTCGCCGGAGTTCTTCCTCGACGAGGAGGCGCTGAAGGTGGGCACGCGGGCGATGCTGCAGGTGGCGCTGGATTACCAGCAGGCCGGCAACTGAGCGCTGTCGCGCAAGTCCTTGGGTCAACCGGCAGCGCCGGATTCCCGGCAGGGAGTGGCCCGTGGGCTCGATCCTGACCCTGTCGCTGATGCTGGCTTCGGCCGCCACGGCGCCGCCCTTCCCCGGCTTCCCGCAGCTTGACGAAGACCGGGTGACAAGCTTGCTGGTGGTAGCCGAGGTGGTCGAACAGGACTACCTGCCGTCGTTCGACGCCTGCGGCCAGCCGGACGTGGTCTGCATGGATCCGCCGCCCACTTGGTTCCGCGCCAAACTGCTCGAGCGCGTGCACGGCGATGCGCCGCCGGTGGTGTTCTTCGCCGCCACCACCAGCCACTACGGGCCCACGCTTCGACCCGCCGAAGGCGAACCGCCCGTGCCGATGCTCATGGTGTTGGCCAGCGACGGCGACTCGCTGGTGATGCCGCGCTATTCGAACGCGAATGTTTTCCGCGATTCGCTCGGCGCATTTCATCTGGTCGTCGGGGACGAGGACACCGTTTCCTGGTTGCCCTGCGGCATTTCCGCCCTGGTCAGCCCGATCAACGACGACGCGCTGGCGAAATCCGCGGCCTTGTCCCTTGCCGACCACCCGCGCTACGACGAAGGCTGGGACCCGGCGTTCTTCCGCGTGGATCAGACCCACGCCTACCCGCGCTTCTCCATCCCGGTGGCGCACCTCGCCGAGTGGTTGTCGGCAGGCAACGCGACCACCGACCTGCGTTGCAGCGACGGAGCAGACGAGTAGCCCGAAACCGCTCGCGACGTTGTCGATGCGCGATGCGCGGGAAAAACCTCCTATCTGGCGTTGACCAACCCGCCTGACCCCTATATGTTGTGTCCGTCGGTCCCGGCCGCGGCAACGCGGAAGGGTTAATAGGGAAGCCGGTGTGACTCCGGCACTGCCCCGCAGCGGTATGTGGAAACGAACGCCGTCTTACGCACTGGGACCTTTTGGGGACTGGGAAGCGATGGTTAGTAGGCGAAGCGCAAGCTTCAAGTCCACGAGTCCGAAGACCTGCCGACACCCGCGCGAAGCACACCGCGCGGTGACCGGCCCAGAAGTCTCCGGGGGGAGGCGGCGCCGGTGTCGTGGCGCCGCGTCTCGGTCCCTGCGACACCCGCATTCCATCCTCCGTCTGACTTCGCATGCCCGCGGGGGCATGGCCGCGACGGCGCCGTTTGGCGTCGCCGCAGTTCGTCTCCGCGCGCCGCCCCCGAGGGAGGGACGGCGAACGTGCGCCACGCACCGGAGAGCCCCATGACCCATGCCACCCTCGACGCGCCCGGCGCGGCCGATGATTCGCCGCAGTTCGCCCTCACCCCGCCCGCCACTGCGCTCGGCATGACCGTGACCAAGCGCAACGGCCGCCGCGAGCCGGTGGATCTGAACAAGATCGTGCGCGCCGTGATGCGCAGCTGCGACGACCTCTACGCCGTGGACCCGATGCGCGTGGCCACCCGCACCATCTCGGGCCTGTACGACGGCGCCACCACGCGCGAGCTGGATGAGCTGTCGATCCGCACCGCCGCCCTGCTCACCGCCGAAGAGCCCGAGTACGGCCGCCTGGGCGCGCGCCTGCTGGCCGACTTCATCGCCAAGGAAGTGGCGGGCCAGGAAATCCACGCCTTCTCACAGTCCATCGCCCGCGGCCACGAGATCGGCCTGATCAACGACCGCCTGCTGGGCTTCGTGCAGGCCAACGCCCGCAAGTTGAACGACGCGCTGGACGCGTCCATGGACCGCCGCTTCGACTACTTCGGCCTGCGCACGCTGTACGACCGCTATCTGCTGCGCCACCCGACCAAGCGCACCGTCATCGAAACCCCGCAGCAGTTCTTCCTGCGCATCGCCTGCGCGCTGAGCCAGGACGTGCCCGAGGCGCTGGCGCTGTACCAGCGCATGGCCTCGCTGGACTACCTTCCCAGCTCGCCCACGCTGTTCAATGCCGGCACCACGCATGAGCAGCTCTCCAGCTGCTTCCTGCTCGACTCGCCGCAGGACTCGCTCGAATCCATCTACCGCAAGTACGGCGACATCGCCCAGCTGTCCAAGTTCAGCGGCGGCATCGGCGTGAGCTACACGCGCGTGCGTTCGCGCGGGTCGCTGATCAAGTCCACCAACGGGCATTCCAACGGCATCGTGCCGTGGCTGAAGACGCTGGATTCGTCGGTGTCTGCCGTGAACCAGGGCGGCAAGCGCAAAGGCGCCGCCTGCGTCTACCTCGAACCCTGGCACGCGGACATCGAGGAATTCCTGGAGCTGCGCGACAACACCGGCGACGACGCCCGCCGCACCCACAACCTCAACCTGGCCAACTGGATCCCCGACCTGTTCATGCGCCGGGTGGAGGCCGACGGCGACTGGTCGCTGTTCGACCCGCACGCCATGCCGCAGCTGACGGACCTTTACGGCCCCGCTTTCGACGCTGCGTACGAGCAGGCCGAAGCCGGTGTCCGCGCGGTGAAGACCGTGCGCGCCCGCGAACTCTACGCAAAGATGATGCGCACCCTCGCCCAGACCGGCAACGGCTGGATGACCTTCAAGGACAAGTGCAACCGCGCCAGCAACCAGACCGCCAAGGCCGGCAACGTCATCCACCTCTCAAACCTGTGCACCGAGATTCTGGAAGTCACCTCGGACGACGAGACGGCGGTGTGCAACCTGGGCTCGATCAACCTGGGCCAGCACCTCGGCGAAGACGGCTTCGACTTCGACAAGCTGGCCGAAACCGTGCGCCTGGCCGTGCGCCAGCTCGACCGCGTGATCGACCTGAACTTCTACCCGATCGAATCCGCGCGCCGCGGCAACCTGCGCTGGCGGCCGGTGGGCCTGGGCGTGATGGGCCTGCAGGACGTGTTCTTCCGCCTGCGCCTGGCCTTCGACGCACCCGAGGCGCGCGCGCTCTCGGCGCGCATCGCCGAACAGGTTTACTTCCATGCGCTGGAAGCCAGCTGCGAACTCGCGCAGGAGCGCGGCCGGCACCCGAACTTCGACGAGACCCGCGCCGCCAACGGCGAGCTGCAGTTCGACGCCTGGGGCGTGGTGCCCGAAGACAGCGCGCGCTGGGACGCCCTGCGCGAGCGCATCGGACAGCACGGCCTGCGCAACTCCCTGCTGGTCGCCATCGCGCCCACGGCCACCATTGCCTCAATCGCCGGCTGCTACGAGTGCATCGAGCCGCAGGTCAGCAACCTGTTCAAGCGCGAAACCCTGTCGGGCGATTTCCTGCAGGTGAACAAACACCTGGTGGTGGAGCTCAAGCAGCTGGGCCTGTGGACGCCCGAGATGCGCGACCGCATCAAGCTGGCCGAAGGCTCGGTGCAGGGCATCGCCGAGATCCCGGCGGCGCTGCGCGCCGTCTACCGCACGGTGTGGGAAGTGCCGATGCGCTCCCTGATCGACATGGCCGCCGCCCGCGGCGCCTACATCGACCAGAGCCAGTCGCTGAACCTGTTCATGGAGTCGCCCAACATCGGCGCGCTGTCCTCGATGTACATGTACGCCTGGAAGCAGGGCATCAAGACCACCTACTACCTGCGCTCGCGCCCCGCCACGAAGATCACCAAGACCACGGTGAATGCGCCGGACGCCACGGCGGCGGTGGTCTGTTCGCTTGAAAACCCGGAGTCCTGCGAGGCCTGCCAGTAGTTTTTTCGCCACGGATTCACGCGGATGAACGCGGATAGAGCGTTCAGTTGTTCTTCCTGGCGCGAACCCTTCCCTTCCACCCATTGGCTCCGGTTTCATCCGCGTTCATCCGCGCAAATCCGTGGCAAAAGAGCCCCCATGACGACCCCGAAACTCCTCGACCCCGGCTTCGACCTCACCCTGCGCCCGATGCGCTACCCGCAGTTCTACGAGATGTACCGCAACGCCATCCGCAACACCTGGACGGTGGAGGAAGTGGACTTCTCGCTGGACACCAACGACCTCAAGAACAAGTTCGGGCCGGCCGAACGGCACTTGATCGAGCGGCTGGTGGCGTTCTTCGCCACCGGCGATTCAATCGTGTCCAACAACCTGGTGCTCAACCTCTACCAGCACATCAACGCGCCCGAGGCGCGCATGTACCTCTCGCGCCAGCTGTACGAGGAGGCGCTGCACGTGCAGTTCTACCTCACCCTGCTCGACACCTACCTGCCCGAGCCGGAGGCAAGGGCCAGGGCGTTCGCGGCCCTCGAGAACGTCCCGTCCATCCGCCGCAAGGCCGAGTTCTGCTTCAAGTGGATGGACAGCGTGCAGGCGCTGCAGCGGATCGACACCCCGGCCCAGCGCCGGCAGTTCCTGCTCAACATGGTCTGCTTCGCGGCCTGCATCGAAGGCTTGTTCTTCTTCGGCGCCTTCGCCTACGTGTACTACCTGCGCTCGCGCGGGCTGCTGCACGGGCTGGCGGGCGGCACCAACTGGGTTTTCCGCGACGAAAGCGGGCACATGGCCTTCGCCTTCGAGGTGATCCGCACGGCGCGCGAGGAAGAGCCGGAACTGTTCGACGACGAGCTCAAGGCCCAGGTCGTGCAGATGCTGTCGGAGGCGGTGGAAGTGGAGTGCCTGTTCTCCGAGGACGTGCTGAGCGGCGGCGTGGCGGGGCTGTCGCCGCGCGACATGCGCCAGTACCTGGAGTACTGCGCCGACCAGCGGCTGGCGCAGCTGGGCCTGCCCAAGCACTTCGGCGCGCGCAACCCGTTCCCGTTCATGGAGCTGCAGGACGTGCAGGAGCTCACCAACTTCTTCGAGCGGCGCGTGTCGGCCTACCAGGTCGGCGTGCAGGGCGAGGTGGCGTTCGACGCGGCGTTCTGAAAAGGCGGGTCGGTTCGGGCGATAATGGCGGCCGTTTTCGCTACGCCGCTGCCGATGCTCAGACCCCGACACATCCCGACCATGGTTTACCTGGACGCCTCGCTGCGGTTGGCGTTTCGCTTCGCGCTGCTGTCGGTGGTGCTGGCGCTGGTGCTGGCCGGGCTGCGCACGCTGTTTGCGCTGCCGACCGACCCGGCGCTGGCGCTGGCGGTGTTCCTGGCGCTGGCTGGAACGGCCGGCCCGATCTCGGTGTCGGGGCTGCGCAAGCAGCGCCGCGTGCCGCTGGGCGCGGCGTCCACCAGCGCCGGCGCCCTGTTCGCGTTCGCCTGGGCGGCGCTGTTCTGCCTGGCCTTCGTGTTCTGGCTTGAGGTCTTGAGGTCAGCCCCGCCGCGCGTGCTCGACCATGTCGCCGCGGTGCTGGTGGTCGGCATCGCCGGTGCGCTGCTGTCGATCCTGCCCAGTCCGTTCGTTTCCCGCCGCCGCGGGCTCTGAATCCGCCGATCAAGCCGCCGGCAGGGTGTCCGTGGCGCGCAGGGCGCCTTGGCGTTCGGCGCACACCTGGGCGATGAAGGCTTCCACCTCGGACCGCTCAGGAGGGCCGGCCTCGATCAGGGGGGGGCGTGTGGAAGCGCGTCGAGGCGCCCGTGGCCAGCGTGGGTCTTGGCATGGGAAGGATGCTGGGTTGGGGCAATTAAGCCGGCATTAGCCCGGTGTTAGCCGCACGTTAGGCAAACATCAGTTTTTCGTTGGCGCGGGCGCCGGGCGGGCGCTGGGGGTGAGACAATGGCGCCCATGAACTCCCCTGACCTGAGCCCGCTGGGCAAAGCCGTCGACTACGGCCAGTCGTACGACCCGGCCCTGTTGTTCCCGATCGCGCGCGCCAGCCAGCGCGCCCTGCTGGGCCTGGGCGACGAACTGCCGTTCGTTGGCGTGGATTTCTGGAACGCCTACGAGCTGGGCTGGCTCGACGGCCGCGGCAAGCCGCGCGTGGCGCTGGCGGAGTTCCGGGTGCCGGCCGCGTCGCCCAACATCATCGAATCCAAGAGCTTCAAGCTGTACCTGGGCAGCTATGCACAATCGCGCTTCGGCGACACCGACGCCCTGCGCGCGCAAATGATCCGCGACCTGTCGGAAGCCGCCGGTGCGCCGGTCAGCGTGGTGCTGACGCCCGCCGCGTCGGCCAATGCCGCGCTGATCGAGACGCTCGAAGGCGACCTGATCGACGACCTGCCGATCGAGATCAGCCACTACGGCCCGCCGCGCCCCGATTTCCTGTCGTCCGACCCGGAACTGCGCACCGACGAAGTGCTGGTGTCGCACCTGCTCAAGTCCAACTGCCCGGTCACCGGCCAGCCCGACTGGGCCAGCCTGCAGATCCGCTACGCCGGGCCGCGCATCGCCCGCGACGGCCTGCTGCGCTACCTGGTGTCGTTCCGCAACCACAGCGATTTCCACGAACAGTGCGTCGAGCGCATCTTCATGGACCTGATGCAGCAGTGCGCGCCGACCCGCCTGGGCGTGTACGCGCGCTACACGCGCCGCGGCGGCCTGGACATCAACCCGTTCCGCGCCACCCCGGGCCTGCCGCTGCCCGGCAACCCGCGCACCGCCCGCCAGTAAACCCGCACCCTCCAGCCTGACCCCGGGAACCGCCATGCGCCTGACCACGCTCGCCACCGCCCTGCTGATCACGCTGTCCCTGGCCGCCTGCGGCGGCGACGACAAGCCCACCCCGGTGGCCGCGGCGCCCCAGGCCACCGCGGCGCAAGCGCCCGGCGAGGACGCGCCCGCCGAACTGCCGCCGATGCCCACCGGCGATTTCCGCATCACTTCGCTGACGCTGGGCAAGGCCGTGGACGGCGAAGGCCAGGTGCGCCAGGCGCAGGACAGCTTCGCGCCCGGCGACAAGATCTACGCCGCGGTGATCAGCGTGGGCAGCAGCGACGGCCTGACGCTGGCGGCGCGCTGGACCACCGCCGACGGCACGCAGGTGGCGTCCGCAGGCCAAAGCCTCAGTCCCAGCACGCCCACCGTCACCACCTTCAGCATCGCCCAGCCCGAACCGTGGCCGACCGGCGGCTACAAGGTGGACGTGACCATCAATGGCCGCGTGGTCGAGACGCGCAGCTTCCTGGTCCAATAGCGTTTCGCGCGGCAGGCCATGGCCGGACATCCCTGCCTGAGCTGCGGCGCGTGCTGCGCGGCGTTCCGCGTCGCCTTCCACTGGTCCGAGGCGCAGCCGCACGCCGCCGACGGCGTGCCCGCGGCACTCACGGCGCCGCTGCGCCACCACGAACTGGCGATGCGCGGCACCGATGACGCGCGGTCGCCCGTGCGCTGCGTCGCCCTGGCCGGCACGGTTGGCGCGTCCACAAGCTGCCGCATCTATGCGGCGCGGCCCGCCCCCTGCCGCGACCTGGGCGCCGCCTGGGAAACCGGCGAACCCAGCCCGCAGTGCGACCGCGCCCGCGCCGTGCATGGGCTGCCGCCGCTGGTGCCGGCGGACTGGGCCACCTGAACCGCGCTTTCCCCGACGGTCCGGAACCGCGACAATGGCGCCTTGCTGGCGCCGCCGCTGCGCGCCAGCCCATGGCAAGGCCATCACGAGAAGACGTCTGCATGTCCGACAACCCCAAGATCATCTATACGCTCACCGACGAAGCGCCGTTCCTGGCCACCCAGTCGCTGCTGCCGGTCGTGCAGGCCTTCGCCGGCGCGGCCGGCATCGCGGTGGAAACGCGCGACATCTCGCTGGCCGGGCGCATCCTGTCGCAGTTCCCCGAGCAGCTGCGCGACGACCAGAAGGTCGCCGACCACCTGGCCGAACTCGGCGCCCTGGCCAAGCAGCCCGACGCCAACATCATCAAGCTGCCCAACGTCAGCGCGTCCGAGCCCCAGCTCAAGGCCGCCATCCGCGAACTGCAGGGCCAGGGCTACCACCTGCCCGACTACGAGGACGAGCCCGACGACGCGGCCGAGGCCGACGCCAAGGCGCGCTACGACCGCGCCAAGGGCAGCGCGGTGAACCCGGTGCTGCGCGAGGGCAACTCCGACCGCCGCGCGCCCAAGGCCGTGAAGGAAAACGTGCGCAAGAACCCGCACCGCATGGGCCAGTGGGCGAAGGATTCGGCCACGCATGTCTCGCACATGGACGGTGGCGACTTCTACGGCTCCGAGCGTTCGGCCACCCTGGCCGAGGCCGGCAACCTCAAGATCGAACTGGTGGCCACCGACGGCAGCGTCACCGTGCTCAAGCCCAGGCTGGCGGTGAAGGCCGGCGAAATCGTCGACGCCTCGGTGATGAGCCGCAAGGCCCTGGCCGGCTTCATCGCCGCACAGATCGCCGACGCCAAGGCGCGCGGCGTGCTGTTCTCGCTGCACCTCAAGGCCACCATGATGAAGGTCTCCGACCCGATCATGTTCGGCGTGGCGGTAGCGGAGTTCTACAAGGACGCGCTGGCCAAGCACGCCGCCACGCTGGCCAGCATCGGCTTCGACCTCAACAATGGCATCGGCGACCTGTACGAGAAGATCGCCACGCTGCCCGACGCCGCGCAGGCCGCCATCAAGGCCGACATCGAGGCCGTGTACGCCACGCACCCGGCGCTGGCGATGGTGAACTCCGACAAGGGCATCACCAACCTGCACGTGCCCAGCGACGTGATCGTGGACGCCTCGATGCCGGCGATGATCCGCGACTCGGGCCGCATGTGGAACGCCGCGGGCGAGCTGCAGGACACCAAGGCCGTCATCCCCGACCGCTGCTACGCCAGCATCTACCAGGTGGTGATCGACGACTGCCGGGTCCACGGCGCCTTCGACCCGGCCACCATGGGCAGCGTGCCCAACGTCGGCCTGATGGCCCAGAAGGCCGAGGAATACGGCTCGCACGACAAGACCTTCGAGATCGCCGCCGCCGGCACCGTGCGCGTCAGCGACGACGCGGGCGCGGTGCTGTTCGAACACGCGGTCGAAGCCGGCGACATCTGGCGCATGTGCCAGACCAAGGACGCGCCGATCCAGGACTGGGTGAAGCTGGCAGTCACCCGCGCGCGCATCAGCGCCACGCCGGCCATCTTCTGGCTCGACCCCTCGCGCGCGCACGACGTGCAGGTGCTGGCCAAGGTGCAGCAGTACCTCAGGCAGTACGACACCCACGGCCTGGACATCCGCCTGCTGGCGCCGATGGAGGCCATGCAGGTCTCGCTCGAGCGCATCCGCCAGGGCAAGGACACCATCTCGGTCACCGGCAACGTGCTGCGCGACTACCTCACCGACCTGTTCCCGATCATGGAGCTGGGCACCAGCGCCAAGATGCTGTCGATCGTGCCGCTGATGGCCGGCGGCGGCCTGTTCGAGACCGGCGCCGGCGGCTCGGCGCCCAAGCACGTGCAGCAGTTCGTGCAGGAAAACTACCTGCGCTGGGATTCGCTGGGCGAGTTCCTGGCGCTGGCGGCGTCACTCGAGCACGTGGCCCAGCGCTGGATCAACTCCTCGGCGCCGGTGCTGGCGCGCACGCTGGACCTGGCCAACGGCCGCATCCTGGACGAAGACCGCGGCCCCTCGCGCAAGGTCGGCGGCCTGGACAACCGCGGCAGCCACTTCTACCTGGCGCTGTACTGGGCCCAGGCCCTGGCCGCACAGGACGACAACGCGGCGCTGAAGGCGAAGTTCGCGCCGCTGGCCAAGGCGCTGGCGGACAACGAAGACAAGATCGTCGCCGAACTGATCGCCGTGCAGGGCAAGCCGGTGGACATCGGCGGCTACTACCACCCCGACATGGCCAAGGTGACGGCGGCGATGCGCCCCAGCCCCACCTTCAACGCGGCGCTGGAAGCCTTCGCCGCACACTGACCGCCCGCAGCCAGTAAAGGGGTCAGAGAACATATTTGTTTGTATCAGTTGTTTCAAACAAATATGTTCTCTGACCCCTTTTTTTTAGGGTTTGGTCAGGCCTTCTGCCAGGCGATGTCAATGCCGTCGGAGGTGCCCACGGCGGCGCGCAGCATGGCCACCAGCGCGGCGCTGCCGCCGGCGGCTTCGAGCATGTCCACCGTGTCGCGGTTGATGAAATAGTCGGTGTCGCGCGACGACTCTTCCTCGAGCTGGTCGGAAAGGAACTGGAACTCCTCGTGGCTCAGGTGGCCCAGCAAGGCGCCGTTGGTCTTGTCGGTGATGCGGACGGACATGGGGATTTCCTTTTCGGTGGGGCGCATGGCGCGTGCCCCCACGATAAAACAAAAACCCCGCGCCAGCCGAAGCCGACGCGGGGTGGTGGTCCGGTGGAGCGGACCGGACGGGCTTACTTCAGGTCGTAGCGGTCGGCTTCCATCACCTTGGTCCAGGCCTTGACGAAGT
>JANOJQ010000117.1:0-6456 GCA_031418815.1 Lysobacteraceae bacterium | reverse complement strand
ACATCGACGGCCAGTACCTGCGCACCGACGCCAAGCTGGGCTACGTGGTGATGGACGTCACCGCCACCGAACAGCAGGCCGACGAGCTGCGGCAGGCGCTGGCGGCGATCCCGGGCACGCTGCGGGTTCGCGTCCTGTACTGAAACCCGTTACGTTCTATACATGGCAAGTTATCGATGATAACGTGCCATGTATGGAACGAGAGGAACGCCCCCTCCCCCAGTCGCCCGAAGCCGCCCGCGCCACGCGGGCCCTGGGCCAGGCGATCCGCAACGCCAGGGTGGCGCGCAAGTTGCGCCGGGTCGACCTGGCGCGGCGCGCCGGCATCAGCGAAACCACGCTGGGCCGCCTCGAGCGCGGTGATGCCACGGTGGCGATCGGCCGCGTGCTGGAATTGCTGACGGCCCTCGGTCCCGATCTGGCCAACAGCGTCGTCGCGCTGGTGGAAGCCGACCCGGTGGGCGAACGGCTGCGCAAGCTGGGCCAGTCCAAGCGCGTACGTCCGGACGAATTCTGATGGCCAATGTCCTGTATGCCTGGGCCCCGCTCAACGGTGAGATGCAGGTCGCCGCCCGACTGGACTGGGAGGCCGGCCAAGGCCGTTTCCGCTACAGCCCCGGTTGGCTGGCCGCGCAGGACGCGGGTGCCTACGCCCTGGATCCGAGGAACCTGCCGCTGGACGAGGCCATTACCGCGGTGACGGAAAACCACGGCATCCCGGGCGTTTTCGCCGACGCCGGACCTGACCGCTGGGGCCGGATGGTGATCGAACGGCTGAGCAAACGCCCGCCGCGCAACCACGCCGAATGGGTGCTGCATACAGACGGTGCCGGCACTGGCGCGCTGCGCTTCAGCAACAGCCGCAGCGCCCTGGGCCAGGCACGCACCGTCTACAGCGAAGTGACGCTGGAACAGCTGGAGGAAGCTTCGCGCGCCGTGGCCGAAGGTGGATTCCCGCCGCCACCGATGTACGAAATCCTCTGCATCGCCAGCGGCGCCCTGGGCGGTGCACGCCCGAAGGCCGCGATGCGCTGGGAAGGCGAAGAAGTCATCGCGAAGTTCGAGAACCCGCAGCACGACACCGTCACCATGCCCAAGCTGGAGTGGGCCTGCATGCGCCTGGCCAGTGAACTCGGCCTGGACACCGCGCCGGTCACTCGCCTGCAGGTGCACGGCCGCAGCGTGCCGCTGGTGCAGCGCTTCGACCGCCGCGGCGACCAACGACTGCATTACCTGAGCGCACGCAGCCTGCTTGCGGTCTACCGCGCCGGCGAACGCGAGATGGTGGCGCCGGAGGGCCGGGCCACCTATCCCGCACTGGCGGCCGCCGCACGCCACCTCGACATCGCCGACGCCGGTCCGCAGCTGTTCCAGCGCATGGCGCTCAACTACGCCTTGGGCAATACCGACGACCACCTCCAGAACCACGGGCTGCTGCACGACAACGGCCGCTGGCGCTTGTGCCCGGTATTCGATGTCGTCGCCACTGGTGGCGACCAGCACGCCATCGGGCTGGGACGGCACGGCCGCGAAGCCAAGCGCGCCAACGTCCTGTCGGCAGCCGACCTGTTCGGCCTGACGGCCGCCGAGGCCACCGCGCATCTCGACCGCATGGTCGATGCCGCCAGACACCGCCTGCCGCAGCTCATCGACGAAGCCGAAATGCCCGAGGCGGAACGCCGCCAGTCCCTCGCCCGCCGCTGCCCCGACGCCCGCTGACCGCTTTTTGCTGGAGGGGTTCACTCTGCCGGGTAGGCGACCCAGGTTCCCGCCTCGCGCACGAACCGGATGCGCTCGGCGCCGGCGTCGCGCTGCGTGACGCCGCCGTAGTCGAAGCTCACGTCCATCTGCACCTGGCAGGTCACCGTGCCGGTGGCGGCGGTGTCAGTGCATTCGGACAGCTCGAATTCGTGCATCTGCTGCACCTTCACCTGCGCGCCGCCGGGGCGCTCCATGCGCGCCTTCATCGCCGCACGGGCGTCGTCGGACGAGAGGCTGGCGGGGGCGCAGGCGGTGAGCAGCGCAAGGGTGGCGAGGTTAAGCATCAGGCGCATGGCGGGTGTCCTCGGGGCTCAGGTCAGTTTGCCGGCATCCAGGTGCAGGATGCGGTCGGCCAGGGCGAGGCTGGCGGGGCGGTGGGTGATGATCAGCACGGTGCGGTCGCGCAGCAGGTCGTGGCATTCGGCGATGAAGTCGCGCTCGCCGTCGGGGTCGAACATGGCGGTGGCTTCGTCCAGCACCAGCACCGCCGGGTCCTTGAGCAGCGCGCGCGCCAGCGAGATGCGCTGGCGCTGGCCGCCGGAAAGCCGCACGCCCTCGTCGCCGATCACCGTGTCGTAGCCCTGCGGCAACTGGCTGATGAAGGCATGCGCATGCGCCGCGCGCGCCGCCTGTTCCACTTGGGGCCGGGTGGCGCCGTGGCGGCCGTAGCCGATGTTGTGGCCCACGGTGGCGTTGAGCAGCAGCACCTGCTGGCTCACCAGACCGGTGTGCGAGCGCAGGTTGCGCAGCGTGAACTCGCGCAGGTCCACGCCGTCGAGCGTGATGCGCCCGGACGACGGGTCGGCAAAGCGCATCAGCAGGTGCATCAGCGTGCTTTTGCCGGCCCCGTTGGGGCCGGTGATGGCCAGGGTTTCGCCGGCGGGCACCACCAGGTCCAGCTTCTCGAATATCGGCGGCCGGCCGGGGTAGCCGAAGCCCACCGCTTCGAAGGTGATGGCGCCGCGCACGGTGGGCAGCACCATCTCGCCGCCTTCGGGCTCGGGCTGGGCGGCGAACGCGTCCTGGAGGCGCTGCGCTGCGCCGCGCGCCGCCTGGGCCCCGCCGTAGACGCCGGCCAGTTGGCTCACGGGCTGCGTCAGCAGCAAGCCATACAGCAGCACCGCCACCAAGTCGGCCGCCGCCAGCTGCCCGCCCACCACGCCCTGCCCGCCCAGCCAGAGCAGGCCCAGCACGGCAGCCGACGCCACCAGCCGCACCACGGGCGACAAGAGCGATTCGGTCCAAAGACGGCGGATCTCAAGATCGCGCACCTTCTGCGACTGCGCCAGGAAGCGCTCGGACTCCTCGCCCTCGCGGGTGAAAGCCTTGATCACAGGAAGCACAGAAAGGTTCTGTTCGGCCATGCCGAAGCGTTCGGCGTCGGCCTGGTTGGCCGCGTGCGCCAGCGGCCGCAGGTGGCGCGTGGCCAGCTTCAGCCCAACCACCATCAGCGGCACGCCCACCGCCACCACCAGCCCGGTCATCGGCTCGATGCGAACCAGCATAAAGAGCGCGCCGGCGCAGGTGAGCAGCAGCGGGAGCAGCGGCACCACGGTGCCGGAAAGAAAATGACCGAGCTTCCATACGTCGTTGCCCAGCAGCGACAGCACCTCGCCGCGCGCCCGCGCCTGGTGCCAGCCCACCGGCAGCGACTGCAGGTGGTCGTAGACGTCGCTGCCCAGCTCGGATGTGACCCGCGAGCTGGTGATGCCCAGCAGCATGCCCTGGGCGAATCCGATGGCCGCCTGGGAAGCCATGATGGCCAGCCAGGCCAGCATCAGCCCGCCCGGCAGCCGGCCCGCCAGCATGGCCTCGACCACCTTGGCCGCGAACCAGGGCATGGACAGCGTGAGCAGGCTGCCGATCCCCATCAGCACCACCGCCCCGGCCAGCGCGGCCCGGTGCGGCCGCGCGTAGCGCCACAGCAGCGCCCGCAGGCCCGTCCGTGGCAGAAGACCTTCGCCTGATGGGCTAGACTGTGCAGGCGCTAAGACGTCGTCGCGCATGACCCTTCACGACTCCGGATTGATTCTTTTCCCATGGACATAACGCTAGCACAGCGCGCCAAACCCACCCCCGACGTGCTGTGCCAGGACGTGGGCGGCGAAGTGGTGCTGCTCGACCTCGCCAGCGAACGCTACTTCGGGCTCGACCCGGTGGGCACGCGCATCTGGAACCTGCTCGACCAGGACCTGCCGCTGCAGCAGGTGCTCGAAACCCTGTGCGCCGAATACGACGCCCCGCGCGAACGCCTGCAGGGCGACCTGCTGGCCCTCGTGGCGCAGCTGTCCGACGCCGGGCTGGTGACGGTCCACTGACCGTGGGCCGGTCCCTGGCGCGCTGGCGTGCGCTGACCGGCCAGCAGAAAGCGCAGCTGGTGCTGCTGGCGGTGGCGCTGCCGGCCACGGGGGCCTTGATCCGGCTCGTTGGTTTCCAGAAGGCCGGCAAAATCTGCGCACGGATCGGCGGCCAGGCACCTCTTCGGGCAGTGGGCGCGGACGACCTGCAGCAGGCCGAGGCCTTCGCCCAACTCGCGGCCATTGCCGGCCGCCGCGGCCCGGTCACCACCACTTGCCTGCGGCAGTCTCTGGTGGTGCGCGCGTGGCTCCGGCGGCGCGGCCTGGATGCGCAGCTTCGCATCGGCGTGAGGAAAACCGGCGGTGTGATGGACGCCCACGCCTGGGTGGAACTCGACGGCGTGCCGCTGGCCCAACCCAAGCTCGACCACGCCCCCTTCCAGTCCCCCGACCTCGGCGCCTGAAAGCCCTCCTGCAGCAATGGGTCAGCGGCGCAACTGGCGGAGTGCGCGACGGATGCGGTCGCCCACCAGGCCTGCGCCGCGCTTGCCGACTTCCGCGCGGTAGTCGGCGGTGGGGAAAAGGCGCTGCCAAATCCAGCGAATCCGCGAAGGCCAGTCCGGCAGCGTGCGCAGGTTCTGTCGCTGGAAATAGCCCCACTCGCGCAGCCGCCGAGGGTCCAGTGGCTCGCTTCCACTGGCCGAACGCAATGCCGTTTCGACCTCGCCGGGAAGGGCCGATCCCAGCACCAGCCCGGCCTCCGTCAGCCCGTCGGCGCATACGCCGGCCAGACCGCGTTCGACAGCCAGCGCCGTAAGCGCGCGCCAGTCGCCGTCGTCCATGCCCCGCATCAGCAGGTGCAGGTCGTAAAGCCACTTGAGCTTCTCGCCGCCGCCATTGGACAAGTCTGAAGCCCGGTGCATGCACGCATTCATCATTGCGTGTACCGGACCGAGGCCCCGCGCGTTGGACGCCAGCGTCGGCAAGGCGATGGACTGCTCCAGAAGTTCATCGAACGCCAGCCGGTCGGCAAAAACCGGCGCGCTCGACAGACCCCAGTGCATGTCCAGCTCTACCGACCGACCACCCGCCTGTTCACGCTGGCACAGGAATTCGCGCGTCGCCGAATCACCAAAGTGCTGGTGTACCGAGTACCCATCCACGGCAAGTGCGGCGGCCGCGGCTGCAGCCTGATCGCGTGAAGCGAACAGCAGGTCCACATCGGCGCAGCTGCGCAGGTGGGGCTCCGGGTAGGCCCAGTAGGCCAGGGCCGACCCTTTGAGCATCAGCACCGGCAACCCCGCCACCGCCAACCGTGCAAGCACCCGGCGTGCTTCCGCCTGCCGAACCATCAGCCGCGCAACCTCGGCGCGCGCCGCGTCGGCGAATACCCGCTGCACGGCCTCGGGCACGCCCGCCGGCGCCGCCCGGATGCGTGCGTCCACCAAGGCCACCACGCCCTCGGATTCAGCGGCCTCCAGCCATTCCACTTGGCCCAGCACAGGCTCCACCGGCCAAGTTGCGAAGGGCTTGGCCAGGATCAGGGCCAAGGCGTCCCGGGTATTCATGCGAGAGGGTCCACGCTCATGGCCACATCATAGACAAGCCCGCCAGCCAGCGCGGCAGGCGTCAAGCGGGTCCTTCGTGGCCACCATCCACCTGCGTATCATTCCGGCCATGACCCTGACTGATCCAAGCCAAGAATGAGCGGCATCGCCGGCGTGGTGCGGTTCAATGGTGGCTCCGTGGCGCCGGGCGAGATCGAGGCCATGCTGGTGCCGATGCAACAGCGCGGCCCGGACCGGCAGTCGGCGCATGCTGAGGGCAACGCCGGCTTCGGCCAGGCCCTGCTGGCCACTACGCCGGAAGCCATAGCCGAACCGCAGCCATGGGTGCATCCGGAAACCCGCTGCATGGTGGTGTCCGACAGCCGCCTGGACAATCGACCGCAGCTCTTGGCCGAACTGAGCCTGGCGCGCCCTGTGGACGACATCGGAGATGGTGAACTCCTGCACGCGGCGTGGCAGCGCTGGGGCGACGGCTGCGCGGACCGCCTGCGCGGCGACTTCGCTTTCGCGATCTGGAACCCCGCCACGCAATCACTTTTCTGCGCGCGCGACATCATGGGCGTGCGCCCTTTGTGCTTCCACCACGTGCCGGGCAGGCTGTTCGCATTCGCGTCCGACACCGACGCGCTGCTGGCCCTGGCCGACGTGCCACGCCGCATCAATGAAGGCCGCATTGCCGACGCCTTGATGGGTGATCTGGAAGGCATCGACCGCACCAGTACCTTCTTCCTGGACATCGAGCGCTTGCCGCCGGCGCGCACCCTGCAGGTGGACGCCAGCGGCGCCCGCCAGGCCGAGTACTGGAATCCCCTGCGCGACCGCCCGGCCGA
>JANOJQ010000116.1:0-27929 GCA_031418815.1 Lysobacteraceae bacterium | reverse complement strand
CACGCCGGCTTCGATGGCGTGATGGTGGGTCCGCCGGGCGAGCACCACCCTCAGGGCTTGGTTTTGGCGAGGGCGCACAGGAACTCTGCGTAGAAGAGCGCTTGGCGGTTGATGCCGGCGAGCTTGGGATCCTTGGCATCGATCAGGTACCACTTGTCGGGCGCATGCATCTGGCCGGCCTGGCCGATACCGACGAACGCCGCAGGCAGCGACACCGGCGGGTCGGTGAACCGATTCCCCGGCCAGGCGCGGAGTAGAAGATCGCCAGAAACACCATAGTCCGTATTCCCGGTACGGACTTTGATGTTCTGCCCAAAGATGAACCCGCCAGACGCGGCCGTGGCCGCGTTAAGCAAATGTTGCCGTTACTAGACTATGCTTGAGGTCAAGCGGTTAACCTGTTGGTGCGTATGGCAAACCTGAACACACTCCTACCCCTCCCCCTGCCCCTGGCCTCCCTGGCCTGGCTGACGGGCTTCCGCCGGGTGCCGGACAACAGCGTGGTCACCGTGCACCGCTTCGGCCGCTTCGTGCGCGCCCTGGGCGCCGGCTGGCGCTGGACCGTGCCGGGACTGGACCAACTGGGCCACCCGGTCTGCCTGATCGGCCACCACCTCGACATCCCCGACGCCACCGGCGCCCACGCCGAGCTGTACTACCAGATCCTCGACCCGGCCCAGGCCGGCGAGGCCCTGGACCGCGTGGACGCCCTGGTCACCGACCAGACCCACGCCGCCCTGGCCACCCTGGGCGCGCGCCCCCTGGCCGACGCCCTCAAGGCCGAACTCAACCACCGCGTCAGCCGCATGGGCCTGCGCGTAATCCGCTGCAGCCTCCACGCGGCCTGAAGAACGGGAAGAACGGGGTCAGGTTCACATCTTTTCACTAACCATCCGGTAGTGAAAAGAAGTGAACCTGACCCCGTTCTTCAGGCGACAATTGCGACATGAATCTGCTATCGCATCTGCTGCCTGAGCTTGAGTCGGGCCTCGTGGCCCTGGGGCTGCCGGCGCAGCCGTTGGCCGGGCGGCTGCTGGATTACCTGGCGCTGCTCGATCGCTGGAACAAGACCTACAACCTCACCGCCGTGCGCGACCCGCGCGAGATGCTCACGCGGCACCTGCTGGACTCGCTGTCCATGTGGCCGCACGTCGGCGACGGCCCGCTGGCGGACCTCGGCACCGGCCCCGGCCTGCCCGGCATCCCGCTGGCGATGGCCTGCCCGGGCCTGCAGGTCACCCTGGTGGAAAGCAACGGCAAGAAGGCCCGCTTCCTGCGCGAGGCCGTGCGCAGCCTGGGCCTGGCCAACGCCCGCGTGGTCGAATCGCGGGCTGAAGCGGTGGCCGAGCCCGGCGCCTACGGCCAGATCACCGCCCGCGCCATGGACACCCTGGCGGGCATCCTGGCCGTGGGCGGCCACCTGCTGGCGCCCGGCGGCCGGCTGCTGGCGATGAAGGGCCAGCGCCCCGACGCCGAGATCGCCGCCCTGCCCCCGGGCTGGCGGGTGGAATCGCTGCGGCCACTGGCCGTGCCGGGCCTGGAAGGCGACCGCCACTTGGTCACCGTCACCCGCGAGCCGCCGCAGGCGGCATAATCCTCCGCCCGGGCCGACGCATCGCCGACTCCCGTTTGTCCATCAACCACCGGGCCGCAGGGCCAGGCGCCAGGAGTCTGCATGGGTCGCATCATCGCCATCGCCAACCAGAAAGGCGGAGTCGGCAAGACCACGACCGCCGTGAACCTGGCCGCCGCGCTGGCCGCCGTGCCGCGCAAGGTTCTGCTGGTGGACATGGACCCGCAGGGCAACGCCACCATGGCCTCGGGCGTGGACAAGCGTGAACTCGAGAACTCCACCTGCGAAGTGCTGCTGGCCGAATGCCCCGCCAGCGCCGCCATCGTGAAGACGGCCGAGAACTACGACCTGCTGCCCGGCAACATCGACCTCACCGCCGCCGAAATCCGCCTGATGGACGAAAGCGCGCGCGAGCAGCGGCTCAAGAACGCCCTGCTGCCGGTCCGCGGCAACTACGACTACATCATCATCGATTGCCCGCCCTCGCTGTCCCTGCTGACGCTCAACGCGCTGGCCGTGGCCGACGGCGTCATCGTGCCGATGCAGTGCGAATACTTCGCGCTCGAGGGCCTGAGCTCGCTGGTGGACACCATCAACGCGCTCAAGACCAAGCTCAACCCGGCGCTGGAGATCGACGGCATCGTGCGCACCATGTTCGACGTGCGCAACAACCTCGCCAACGCCGTGTCGGGCGAACTGATCAAGCATTTCGGCGACAAGGTGTTCCGCTCGATCATCCCGCGCAACGTGCGCCTGGCCGAGGCGCCCAGCCACGGCCAGAGCATCGTGGGCTATGACCGGGCGTCGCGCGGCGGCATCGCCTACCTGGGCCTGGCCGGCGAGATCGTGCGGCGCGAGAAGAAGTTGAAGGAGTCGGCATGAGCACCAAGAAACGCGGCCTGGGCCGTGGCCTGGAGGCCCTGCTGGGCACCGGCAACAAGGGCGCGGCGCCCACCGCTGATTCGCAGGAGGCCGCCGAAGGCCTGCGCCACCTGCCGATCAACGCCATGCAGCCGGGCAAGTACCAGCCGCGCACCGGCATGGACCCGGGCAAGCTCACCGAGCTGGCCGAATCCATCAAGGCCCAGGGCCTGATCCAGCCGATCGTGGTGCGCGAGATCGCGCGCGGCAAGGACGGCCAGCCGCGCTACGAAATCATCGCCGGCGAACGCCGCTGGCGCGCCGCCACCCAGGCCGGCCTGACCGACGTGGCGGTGGTGCTGCGCGAAGTGGACGACCGCGCCGTGATCGCCATGGCGCTGATCGAGAACATCCAGCGCGAAGACCTCAACCCGCTTGAAGAAGCGCAGGCCCTGAGCCGCCTGATCGACGAGTTCTCGCTCACCCACCAGCAGGCCGCCGAGGCCGTGGGCCGCTCGCGCGCCGCGGTGTCCAACCTGCTGCGCCTGCTGGAGCTGCCCGACGGCATCCGCAAGCTGCTGGAGGAAAAAGCCCTGGAAATGGGCCACGCCCGCGCCCTGCTGACGCTCGCCCCCGCCGCGGCGCTGCAGCTGGCGCGCGAAGCCGTGGCCGAAGGCTGGTCGGTGCGCGAGGTGGAGCGCCGCGCACAGATGCTCGGCAAGGGCCAGATCCCGGGCAAGGCCGCCGCCAAGCCCAACGGCAAGAAGGTGGACCCCGACATCGCCGCGCTCGAGCGCGAGCTGTCGGAAAAACTCAGCGCAAAGGTCGCCGTGCAGCACGGCCGCGGCGGCCGCGGCAAGCTGGTCATCAGCTACCACGGCCTGGACACGCTGGACGGCATCCTCGAGCGCCTGCGCGGGAACTGATCCTTGAGCCAGCCCCAACTTTCCGTCGTCATCCCCGCCTTCAACGAGGAAGGCAACGTCGCCGCGCTGCTGGCCGAATGCGTCGCCGCACTGCGCGGCGTGGTGGACTTCGAAGTGATCTTCGTCGACGACCACAGCCGCGACGGCACGCTGGCCGCGCTGCAGGCCGCCAAGGCGCACACGCCCGAGCTGCGCGTGATCACCCACGCCACGCAAAGCGGCCAGAGCACCGCCATCCGCACCGGCGTGAAAGCCGCGCGCGGCGCCTGGGTGGCCACCCTGGACGGCGACGGCCAGAACGACCCGGCCGACCTGCCCAAGCTGCTGGCTGCGCGCGACGCCGGTGCCCCGGCGGTGAAGCTCTACGCCGGCTGGCGCGTCAACCGCCAGGACACCGGCAGCAAGAAGTGGGCCTCGAAGTGGGCCAACGGCATCCGCTCGCGCCTGCTGCGCGACGCCACGCCCGACACCGGCTGCGGCACCAAGCTGTTCGAGCGCGCGGCCTTCCTGGACCTGCCGTGGTTCGACCACATGCACCGCTACCTGCCGGCCCTGATGCAGCGCGCCGGCTGGCAAACCGTGTCGGTGCCGGTGAACCACCGGCCGCGCGGCACGGGCGCTTCGAAGTACACCAACCTGGGCCGCGCCCTGGTCGGCGTCCGCGACCTGATGGGCGTGGCCTGGCTGATCAAGCGCAGCAAGCTCACCGCCACCCGCGAACTGGAGTGACCCCATGAATGACGAAATCCTCTGGCTGGCCTGGTCCGGCCTGCACGTCACGCCGTGGAAGCTGATCGGCTACACCGGCGCCCTGATGTTCGGCGGCCGCTGGCTGGTGCAGTTCGTGGCTTCCCGGCGGGCCGGCAAGCCGGTGATCCCGCGGGTGTTCTGGTACATGAGCCTGGTGGGCAGCTTCATGACCCTGGCGTATTTCAGCCTGTCGGCCAAGCAGGACTCGGTGGGCGTGCTGCAGAACCTGTTCCCCAGCTTCACCGCCGCCTACAGCCTGTACCTGGACATCAAGCACCGCGGCTGGCATCGCGACCGGGCCGAGCACTAGCAGGGCGCTTTGCCACGGATTTACGCGGATGAACACGGATAAAGCATTGAATTAAAAGGCAATGTTTTAGATCTTATCCGCGTTCATCCGCGTAAATCCGTGGCCAAACCGCTCTAAGTGATTGCCCGGAAAGGGGAAGGTGGGCATAATGCGCGGCTCGCTCCGCACCTTGCCCCACGGCCCCGGCCCCGGAAGTGCGATTCCGGCCCTTGGCGGAGCGTCTGATCCATCCCGTATCGCATGCGCCTGCAGGCCCACAGGGTCCGCCGCGAGGGGCCGTCGCCACCCGGGCTATGGGTGGCCAGTCCCGACCCAGGAGTTGACCATGAGCCGAGTTTGCCAAGTTACCGGCAAAAAAGTGATGACGGGTAACAACGTCTCCCACGCCAACAACAAGACCCGCCGCCGTTTCCTTCCCAACCTGCACGAGCGCCGCTTCTGGGTAGCCTCGGAAAACCGTTGGATCAAACTGCGTGTTTCCGCCAACGCGATGCGCACCATCGACAAGAACGGCATTGATGTCGTGCTTGCCGAACTCCGCGCCCGCGGCGAAAAGATCTGAGGAGGACTGAACCATGGCATCCAAGCGCGACAAGATCCGCCTGACGTCTTCTGCCGGCACCGGTCATTTCTACACGACCGACAAGAACAAGAAGACCACCCCGGCCAAGATGGAGATCAAGAAGTACGATCCCGTCGTCCGCAAGCACGTGATGTACAAGGAAGGCAAGATCAAGTAAGCCTCGCGGCTTCTTGATCGCCTCCCGGAAAACCCGCCCTCGTGGCGGGTTTTTTGTTGGCCGCGCGGGAGACTGCGTGGCGTTATCCAAGGGAGCCACCCCGCTTCCGGACACGTCCATGCCCAGGCTTCTACTGATCCTCCTGTGGGGCCTCGCGCTGGTCCTGCCCGCCCATGCCGCCGACCACACGGCGAAGGTGAACGGCCTCACGCTGCACTATCAGACCCACGGCACCGGCGAGCCCCTTGTGCTTCTGCACGGCTT
Source organism: Lysobacteraceae bacterium (assembly GCA_031418815.1). Classification (GTDB taxonomy): domain Bacteria; phylum Pseudomonadota; class Gammaproteobacteria; order Xanthomonadales; family Xanthomonadaceae; genus Arenimonas. The sequence goes on along the minus strand of JANOJQ010000116.1, from coordinate 22,505 downwards.
CGGCGGCTGCGGCAACGACTGGGCGGACTTCGTGCCGGCGCTGTCCGCGCACTACCAGCTGATCATCCCGGACCTGCGCGGGCACGGCGGCTCCAGCAATCCTTCGGGCAAATTCAGCATGCGCGACTCGGCCAGCGACCTGCTGGTCCTGCTGGACGCGCTGAAGTTGAAGCGCGTGCGCGCCATGGGCATCAGCGCCGGCGGCATGACCCTGATGCACGCCGCCACGCGCGAGCCGGCGCGCTTCCAGAGCCTGGTGCTGATCGGCGCCACCACGCACTTCCCGGCCCAGGCGCGCGCGATCATGGCCAGCGTGCCCGAAGGCGTGCCGCCGCCGGTGATGGATCAGTTCCACGCCTGCGCCATGCGCGGCCGGGCACAGGTGGACGCGCTGATGCAGCAATTCCACGGCTTCAAGGACAGCTACGACGACATGACGTTCACCGCGCCGACCCTGGGCACGATCATCGCGCGCACGCTGGTGGTGATGGGCGACCGCGACGAGTTCTTCCCGGTGCAGATCGCCGCCGACATGTACGCCGCCATCCCGGGTTCGGCGCTGTGGGTGGTGCCCGGGGGCGACCACGTGCCCATCTACGGCCCGGTCCAGCCGGAGTTCGAGCGCATCGCGCTGGCCTGGCTGGCCACGCCAGCGCCCCGGACACCCTGACGCGTCCGAAACCGCCGCCCCGCGCCGCGCTCAGAGCTGCGACTTCACCGGCAGCACCACCGCCTCGGTCAGCTTCTCGTGCCACGGCCGGTCGAGCCACTCCTGGTAGGTGTAGGGCTTGGCCGACTGCAGGTCGCGTTCGAAGGTGGCGGTCATTCGCGCGGCGAAGTCGCGGTCGTAGACGTTCAGGCTGGCCTCGTCGTTGAGCTGGAAGCTGCGCACGTCGAAGTTGGTCGAGCCCACCGACACCAGGAAGCCGTCGGCGATCAGCGACTTCACGTGCATCATCGTCGGCTGGTAGACGTGTATTTCAGCGCCGCCCTGCAGCAGGTCGCCCCAGATGGCGCGCGACGACACCTTCACCAGGTCCGAGTCGATGTGTTCGCCCGGCACCAGCACGCGCACCCGCACGCCGCGCTTGAGCGCCATGCGCAGGGCACCCACGGTGAGTTCGTCGGGCACGAAGTAGGAGGCATGCACGTCCAGGGTTTCGCGGGTGGCGGCGATGGCCATCAGGTACATCAGGTGCATGCTTTCGCTGCCGCCGTCGGGCGAGCTGATGAACAGGTGCGCGTCCATGTCGCCGGCGGGCTCGAGCCGCGGGAAATATTCCTCCCCATTGAGCACGCGGCCCGTGGTCTTGACCCAGTTGTCGATGAAAGCGGCCTGGATCTGCGCCACCACCGGGCCCTGCACGCGGAAGTGCATGTCGCGCCAGTGCTCCGGGTCCTGCGCGCGGCCGGTCCACTGGTCGGCGATGCCGACGCCGCCGGTGAAGCCCACGCGCCCGTCCACGACCAACAGCTTGCGGTGGGTGCGCTTGTTGATGCGCGAGAGGTTGTACCAGGCCAGCGGCCGGTAGTACTCCACGCGCACGCCGGCGGCCTTCATCCGCGCCGCCACGCCGGCGTCCATCTTTATGCCGCCCACCCAGTCGATGACCACGTTGACCTTGACGCCGGCGCGCGCACGCTCCGACAGCGCCTCGGAGAACTCCCGGCCGATGTCGCCGGACCAGTAGATATAGGTCTCGAAGTTGATGGTGCGCTCGGCGCCGCGGATGGCCTCGAGCATGGCGGGGAAGATCTCGTCGCCGTTGTCGAGCGCCTCGACGCGGTTGCCGCTGGTGATGCCCGGGCCCAGCAGAACGCCCATCTCGCGCCGCAGCTGTGGGTCGTTGATCGCATAGTCGTGCTCGACGCTGCGCTCGATGGTCTTTTCCGAGCGCATGAAATTGGACGAGAACAGCACCACCACCGCCGTGCCCAGCGCGGTGGCGGCGAGCATCCACCAGGCCCGTTTCCTGTCGATTCGCATGGCGGCCCGCCGGATGGATGGGGCGTGGATTCTGGCATGCCCGGTCGAGGGACGTCGGTGCGAAAGCCCGCACCCAGGGTGTCCGGCGCCTCAGCCCGCCACGAAGCGCACCGGCACCTGCGCCAGCCGGCGCAGGATGCCGCGCTGCTGGCGGCTTTCCCAGGAGTCGAAGCCGATGGTTTCGATCGGCCGCCACAGCGCCACCCAGGCCAGGATCAGCAGGCCCTCGGACAGCACGTCACCGAACGGCGCCGGCACGGCGGCCAGCCAGTGCCGCAGCACCAGCACCGCCGCCAGCGTGGCCGTGCCGGCCAGCATCGCCAGCCGGCCCACGCGGCGGCGGCGGCGGTGGCGGCGATCCGCCTGCTGGTGCTCGAGTTCGAAATGGCCGTGGATGGCCGCGGCGATGTCGGGTACGTGCGGCTGCAGCGCGGGCGGCCCGTGCAGCACCACCACCAGCGGCTCGCGGTGGCCGTGCTCGCCGGCGCTGTCGAGCAGCCAGGACTCCACGCGCCGGTCCAGCGCCTTGTCGCGGAAGGGCGCGGGGTCGAGCGTGTCGAACAGCTGTTCGAGGTGCTGCAGGCGCAGTTCGATTTCCGCCATGCGAGGGGCCTGCTCAGGCGGCCGCGGGCGCGGGGGGCGTGCGCACGCGACCCAGCCGCGCCCGCGCCTCGGCGCGCAGCAGCTTGCGCAGCGGCGGCGGGAACGGGGAGTGCGACCCGCAGTGGCGCAGCAGCAGGGCGTCGTCCTGGGCTTCGCCAAGCACGGCCGCCTCGTCGGCGGTAACGTTGTCCCCCGGGCGCAGGTCGGGCTGCAGCGCGGCCAGCAAATGGTCCTGCTGGCGCAGGCGGCGCAGGCGGCGGCGCATGGCGTGCCAGCGCGCGTCGTCCTTGGCATTGCGGGACGCGCGGCGGCGGGCGTTGGCCAGCCGGTCCTCGCTGCGCGCGACGGACTTCGCGACGGCGCCCGGCTTCACTTCATGCCAGTCCAGGGCCTCGAGCCGCCGGGCCATGGCCTGCAGCCGGTCGCGGCGGCGCTGGAAATCGGGGTCGCGGGTGAGTGCGCGCGCCAGGCAGTCGTCGCGGCGCGTGCGCGCCAGCGCCACGATGTCCGGCAGCGCCGACGCCAGCGGGCCCGGCGCGCTGGCCGGCAGCCGCTTCAGCCCTTCGATCAGCGCCTGGGCATCGCGCAGCGGCGACAGGCCGCGGCAGATTCGTCCCAGGTCCTGGTCGAGCTGCCGGCCCTCGCGCCCAAGCGCCTTGCGCCCCAGGGCGAGCGCGGCGCGCGTGCGGCGCAGGCGCTTGCGGGCCTGGTGCACGCCTTCATGGCGGTCGTCGCCGGGCTTGGCCAGCAGGGCCTGCGCCTCGCGCAGTTCGGACAGCGCCAGTTCCTTGAGCCGCAGCCCAAGCGGCAGCGCCGGCGCTTCGGGTTTGGCCGGGGGCGCGGACGGGCGGGAGACGCTTCGGGCGGGGCGAGTGGTCATGCCAGGCAATCCAGCGGAATCAGGCCTACAGGCTAGGCGGGTGGGTGGCGGTGCCCCTTGACCGGGGTCAAGGCGCCCTGCGGGCCGGGTCGATGGGGCCCGGGCTGCTGCGAATGCCCGCGCTCGGGCGGCCCGAACAACTGCCCCAGCCGCGAGCGCAGCGACTGCGGCCGCGCGGCGTCGCGCAGCATGTCGCCCCACTCGTGGAAGGTCAGCGTGATCGGGTTGTGCGTGCGCACCGGCTTGACGATGCCGTACTCACACGGCACCGCGGCGTCCTCCTCGACGAAACTGCCGAACAGCTTGTCCCAGACGATCAGCACGCCGGCGTAGTTGCGGTCGATGTACTTCGGGTTGCGCGCGTGGTGCACGCGGTGGTGCGAGGGCGTGTTGAACACGTTTTCCAGCCAGCCCAGCTTGCCCACCGCCTGGGTGTGCACGAAGAACTGGAAGCCCAGGTTGATCGCCACCACCGCCACGATGTGCGGCGGCGAAAACCCCAGCCAGGCCAGCGGCAGCCAGAACACCCACATGCCCGACACCGGGTAGGTGAGGCTTTGCCGGAACGCGGTGGAGAAGTTCAGCCGCTCGGACGAGTGGTGCACCACGTGCGAGGCCCACATCCAGCGCACGCGGTGGTGGGCGCGGTGGAAGAAGTAGTAGAAGAAGTCCTGCGCCACGAACAGCAGCGCGATCGTCCACCACGTGGTGGGCAGGTCGAACACGCGGTACTGGTAAACCCACCAGTACGCGCCGATCACCAGCAGCCACGTCAAGGCATCGGCCGCCTGGTGCATCAGCGCCAGGCTGGCGTTCGAAAGCGTGTCGCGCAGGCTGTAGTGCGTGTTGCCGTCGGTCGCGCTGCGCCGCCGCCAGTGCCACGCTTCCCACGCCACGAAGCCCAGGAACACCGGAGCCATCGCCAGCAGGATCCACTCGCCCATCAGGCGTTGCCGTGCGAGAGCGAGTGCGCCATGTTCTTCAGGCAGCGGTGCATCGCCCGCCGCATGAACACGTGGATGACCAGGGCCGCCACCGGCGACAGCCAGCGCTTGGCCACGGTGAACTGGTAGTCCCAGCGCACGCGCGAGCCAAACTCATGCCCGGTGAAGGTCCACATGGCCTGGCCCTGGCTCACCAGCCACAGCATCGGCGGGCGGAAGCCGGTGAGCGTGTACGCGTGGCGCACGGGTGGATCGAGGTCGGTGACGCGTTCGGTGAGCACGGTGCCGTCGGTGCTGTGCACGCGGCGCGTGCTGCCCACCGCCAGCGGCGCATGCAGGCGGATGCCGCTGAGTGCGGGGATCGGCCCAAAGCCGGTGAAGAACGCCGGGAACCGGTCCGGATCGGTGGACAGGGCGTAGGCCACTTCAGGGGTACAGGGCAGGCTTCGTTCGGCGGAGACGGTCAGGCGCATGGCCGAATCTTGGCCGCTTCCACCCGCTGCTGTCCACGCCGCCGCCAGCGCGCCGAGCCGGCGCCGGGCAGGCCGGCCCAGCGCCGCCGCCCTTGTTCAGCAAGCCTGCAGGGGTGTGCGTGCTACGTTGGATCCGCGCGCTTCCCAGCTGCCGGTGCCGTCCAGGCCCAGGCACGACTTGCTTCGATCCGTCGCCGTCCCTTCCCCCACGGGCCTCGACCGATGCCAGAGCCGTCACGCCAGACCCGCGCAGCCTCCTTCTTCCGCCGGCTGTTGCCCCGCGCCCGGCCCGATGCCGTGCCGACGGCCGACGAGCCGCCGCTGCGCGCGCGGCTTCTGAGCGCCGAACAGCTGGCCGGCCAAGGCGCGCTGCTGGCGGGTTCCCACCGCATCGCCGAACGCGCCAGGCCCGATCGCCTGCTCGCCCGGCTGGCGGACAACCAGCGGGTGATCGAACGTGCCGTGGCCATGCTCGAAACCGCGGTGCAGGAGCAGCGACGCCTGACGCCGGCCGGCGAATGGCTGATCGACAACATCCACCTGATCCAGGAGCAGATCCGGATCGCCCAGCGGCATCTGCCCAAGGGCTACAGCCGCGAACTGCCGCAGCTGGCAGCGGGTCCTTCGGCCGGCCACCCGCGCGTGTACGACATCGCGCTGACCGCCATTTCGCACGGCGACGGCCGCATCGACACCGAGGGCCTGAGCGGCCTGATCGCCGCCTACCAGCGCGTCAGCCCGCTGCAGATGGGCGAACTCTGGGCGATTCCGATCATGCTGCGGCTGGCGTTGATCGAAGGCCTGCGCCGGGTAAGCGTGCGGATCATCGCCGACCGCGTCGACCGCAACCTGGCCGATGGCTGGGCCGACCGGCTGACCGAGATCGCTCGGGAGGACCCGAAGCACCTGGTGCTGGTGCTGGCCGACATGGTGCGTTCCGGCCCGCCGATGGCCAGCTCCTTCGTGGCCGAACTGGTGCGGCGGCTGCACGGACAAGGCGCGGCGCTGGCCATGCCGTTGGCCTGGATCGAGCACTGGCTGGCCGACGCGGGCCACGGCACCGCGCACCTGGTGCAGGTCGAGAGCCAGCACCAGGCCGCCGACCAGGTCTCGGTGAGCAACGCCATCGGCAGCATCCGCTACCTGGCCATGATCGACTGGCGGGAGTTCGTGGAAGCCCACAGCGTGGTCGAGTCGCGGCTGCGGGAAGATCCCGCGGGCACCTACGGGCAGATGGATTTCGCAACCCGCGACCAGTATCGGCACGTGGTGGAGCGGTTGGCCAAGCGCGGAAAGCGCGCCGAGGTCGACGTCGTGGAGGCGGCGATCGACCTGGCGAAAGCAGCCGCTGCCTCCGCGGGCACCGACGATGTCCAGGCCCACGTGGGCTACTACCTGATCGAAGCCGGCCTCGCCCGGCTCCAGCAGCAGGTGGCGCCACGCCGTCACCCGTTCGGGGCCCGCGACGCGTCCATCGGCGCTGCGCCGATGTCGCTCTACCTGCTGCCGATAGCCCTGCTGGTGGCGCTGGCTTGCTACGGCCTGCTGGACAGCGCCGGCGGCGCGCTGGGCCGGGGCTGGCTGGCGGCGCTGGCCGTGGGGATGGGTGTGGTCGCCTTCAGCGAGCTGGGCATCAGCCTGGTGAACTGGCTGGCGACCCAGCGCGTGCTGCCGCGCACCTTGCCCCGGCTGGATTTTTCCCAAGGCATCCCGGCCCATGCCCGCACCCTGGTGGTGGTGCCGACGATGTTTGGCGACACCGCCACCCTGTCAGCGCTGGCCGAGTCGCTGGAGGTGCGCTTCCTCGCCAACCGCGACGACAACCTGGCCTTCGCCCTGCTCACCGACTTCTTCGACGCCGACGCTGCCGTGCTGCCGGGCGACGAGGCCCTGCTGCAGGCGGCCGAGCGTGAGATCGACGCGCTGAACCTGCGGTACGCGCCCGACCACCGCAATCGCTTCTACCTGTTCCATCGGCCGCGCCTGTGGAACCCGCGCGAGGGGCGCTTCATCGCCCATGAGCGCAAGCGCGGCAAGCTGGCCGCACTCAACCGGTTCCTGCGGGGCGGCGTGGGCAAGGACTTCCTGCGCATCTTCGGCAACACCGACCGCATGGGCCACGTGCGCTACGTGATCACGCTCGACACCGATACCCAGCTGCCGCGCGACGCCGCCCGCAAGTTCGCCGGCACCCTGGCCCATCCACTCAACCGCGCCCGCTTCGACGAGAAGCGCAACTGCGTCACCCGTGGCTACGGCATCCTGCAGCCGCGCGTCGGCAGCAGCATGAGCGGCCAGCGCCGATCGTGGTACGCACGGATCCACGGCACCGAGCCCGGCATCGACCCTTACACCCGCGCCGTGTCGGACGTGTACCAGGACTTGTTTGCCGAAGGCTCCTTCGTCGGCAAGGGCATCTACGACGTGGACGCCTTCGAGCATGCGCTGCACGGGCGGCTCCCCGACGACAGCGTCCTCAGCCACGACCTGCTGGAGGGCTGCTACGCGCGCGCAGGCCTGGTGAGCGACGTGCAGCTGTACGAAGACTACCCGGCGCGATACTCGGTGGACGTCAAGCGCCGCCACCGATGGATCCGCGGTGACTGGCAGCTGCTGCCGTGGCTGTTGCCCAGCGTGCGGCGCGGCGACGGGCGGCGCGAGCGCAATCCGCTGTCCGCACTCTCGCGCGGGAAGATTCTCGACAACCTGCGCCGCAGCCTGGTGTCGGCGGCGATGCTGGGCCTGCTGTTGCTGGGCTGGCTGCAGCTGCCGCAGCCGCTGGCGTGGACGCTTTGGGTATTGGCGATCCTGTTCCTGCCGCCCTTGCTGGCCTCGGCCCGCAACTTGCTGCTCAAGCCCGAGGAAATGGCCCTGGCCACCCATTTGCGCCAGGCCGCCGCGGGCTGCGCGGCCGGGCTGCGGTGCGCGCCGGTGGTGCTGGCCTGCCTGCCGTACGAAGCCTGGTTCAGCCTGGACGCCATTGCCCGCACGCTCTGGCGCCTGGCCATCAGCCGGCGCCATCTGCTGCAGTGGGCGCCGTCGAGCGAAGTCGAACGCACCGCGGCGAGCGGATGGTGGGCGTCATTGCGCGGCATGGCGGTGGCACCGGCGTTCGCGCTGGCCGCCGGGGTGGCCATCGCAAGCCTCAACCCCGGCGCGCTGTGGTTGGCGCTGCCCGTGCTGGTGCTGTGGGCAGGCTCGCCGCTGCTGATGGAATACCTGGGGCGGCCGCGGGCGCGAAAGGCAGCGGCACTGTCGGCGTCCCAGACCGACTTCCTGGGTCGACTGGCGCGCCGCACCTGGCTGTTCTTCGACACCTACGTGGGGCCCGCCGACCACTGGCTGCCGCCGGACAACATGCAGGAGCACCCGGCGCACGTGGTGGCGCACCGAACCTCGCCCACCAACATCGGCCTGGCCCTGCTGGCCAACCTGAGCGCCCTGGACTTCGGCTACCTCACGGCCGGTGGCATGGCGGCGCGCACCGCCGCCACGCTGGCCACCCTGCAGGCGTTGCCGCGCCATCGTGGCCACTTCTACAACTGGTACGACACCCAGACGCTCGAGCCGCTGCCCCCGCTTTACCTTTCCTCGGTGGACAGCGGCAACCTGGCGGGACACTTGGCAACCCTGCGCCAGGGCCTGATGGCGACATCGGCGCAGCCGGTGTTCTCGCCGCGCACGTTCCAGGGACTGGCCGACACCTTGGGCGTGGTGCGCGAAGCGATGGGCGACGCCCTGCCGACCGACGGCGGGGTTGCGCTGGCGATGCTGCGCGCGGCCAGCGGGGCGCCACCGACCACGATGGAGGGAAGCCACCGGTTCCTGGCCGAGTTCGCCGATGAATTACGGCGACTGGTGGAGACCGCACAGCCGCGGAGCGACGACGCACGCTTCTGGTGCGGCGCCCTGCTTGAGCAGTGCCTGCTGGCCACGCAGGAACTGCAGCGCTTCGCGCCTTGGCTCGCGCGCGGCGACGCGGAACCGCCGCTGCCGTGGTCGGGCCGGATCCCGACGCTGGCCGAGATCGCTCGGTTCGAGACCGACGTCGACGCCGATGCCGCGGGCGAGGGCTACGGCGCGGCGATCGGGGACCTGGCGCGCGCGCGCGTGGCCGAACTGCTGCGCCTGGCGGAGGTGGCCGCTGACTGCGGCCGGATGGACTTCGACTTCCTGTACGACAAAGCGCGCGAACTGCTGTCCATCGGCTACTGCGTGGACGAGCGCCGGCTCGACAGCGGCTACTACGACCTGCTCGCCTCCGAAGCCCGCCTGGGAAGTTTCGTGGCCATTGCCCAGGGCCAGATCCCGCAGGACAACTGGTTCGCGCTGGGCCGGCTGCTGACGGACTTCGGCGGTGATCCGGCCCTGCTGTCGTGGTCGGGCTCGATGTTCGAATACCTGATGCCGCAGCTGGTGATGCCCAGCTACGAAGGCACCCTGCTCGACCAGACGGCGCGCGCCGCGGTCGAGCGCCAGATCGGCTACGGCCGCCAGCGCGGCGTGCCCTGGGGAATCTCGGAGAGCGGCTACAACACCGTGGATGCGCGCATGAACTACCAGTACCGCGCTTTCGGCGTGCCCGGCCTGGGCCTGCAGCGCGGCCTCGGCCAGGACCTGGTCATCGCGCCCTATGCCAGCATGCTGGCGCTGATGGTCGCGCCCGAAGCGGCCTGCAGCAACCTGCAGCGGCTCGAGGCCGACGGCTACGGCGGACGCTATGGCCAGTACGAAGCCATCGACTTCACGCCGGCGCGGCTGCCGCGCGGGCAGAAGCTGGCGATCGTGCGGTCGTACATGGCCCACCACCAGGGCATGGGCTTGCTGGCGCTGTCGTACCTGCTGCATGACCAGCCGATGCAGCGCCGCTTCGTGGCCGAACCCGAGTTCCAGGCCACGCTGCTGCTGCTGCAGGAACGCGTGCCGCGCACCGGCTCCTTCCACCCGCACGTGGGTGAAGTGGCCGGGATGCCGGTGGATGCCGAACCCGACGCCACCCAGCTGCGCATCTTCCGCACGGCCGACACGGTGCGGCCCGCGGTGCAGATGCTCTCCAACGGCCGCTACCACGTGCTGGTCACCGGTGCCGGCGGCGGCTACAGCCGCCTGGGCGACCTGGCCGTCACGCGCTGGCGCGAGGACGCCACGCGCGACCACTGGGGCAGCTTCTGCTACCTGCGCGACGTTGCCAGCGGCGACTTCTGGTCGGCGGCCTACCAGCCGACCTGCGTGCCGGTGGAGGGCTACGAGGCGATCTTCTCGGACGCCAAGGCGGAGTTCCGCGGCCGCCACCTGGGCTTCGAGACGCACACCGAAATCGCCGTCTCGGCCGAGGACGACATCGAACTGCGGCGCCTGGTGATCACCAACCGCAGCCGCGCGCCGCGCGAGATCGAGATCACCAGCTACGCCGAAGTGGTGCTGGCGCCGGCGATCTCGGACGAACTGCACCCGGCCTTCAGCAACCTGTTCGTGCAGACGGAGCTGCTGCCGGCCAAGCAGGCGATCCTTTGCACGCGCCGGGCCCGTTCGCACGAGGAAACGCCGCCCTGGATGTTCCAGCTGCTGGCGGTGCACAACGCCGACATCAGCGCGATTTCCTACGAAACCGACCGCGCCCGCTTCATCGGCCGCGGCCATGGCTTGGCCAGGCCCGATGCCCTGACGCGCGACGATCGGCTGTCGAACTCCGAGGGCTCGGTGCTCGACCCGATCGTCGCCACCCGCTGCCGCATCGTGCTGGCGCCCGAGCAGACCGCCACCATCGACATGGTGGTGGGCGTGGGCAGACACCGCGAAGAGTGCACCGCGCTGGTGGACAAGTACCGCGACCGCCACCTCGCCGATCGTGTCTTCGACCTGGCCTGGACCCACAGCCAGGTGGTGCGTCGCCAGATCAACGCCTCGCAGGCCGACGCCCAACTGTACGAACGCCTGGCCGGGCTCGTGCTCTATGCGCATCCGGCGATGCGCGCCAGCGCGACCATCCTTCTGCAGAACCGCCGCGGCCAGTCCGGGCTGTGGGGCCATGCGATCTCCGGCGACCTGCCGATCGTGCTGCTCAAGATCGCCGATGCCGCCAACATACAGCTGGTGCGCCAACTGGTGCAGGCGCACGCCTACTGGCGGCTCAAGGGCCTTGCCGTGGACCTGGTGATTTGGAACGAAGACCAGGCCGGCTACCGGCAGGAGCTGCAGGACCAGATCATGGGGCTGATCGGCGTGGGCTCGGAGGCGCAGGTGTTCGATCGCCCAGGCGGCATCTTCGTGCGTCCGGCGCAGCTGATCTCGCAGGAGGACCGCATCCTGCTGCAGTCGGTTGCGCGCGTGGTGGTCAGCGATGCGGACGGCAGCCTGGCCGACCAGATCGGCCGACGCCCGCAGGTGGACGCGCCGATGCCGATGCTGGTGCCGCTGTCGGCGCCGGCGCCGGCGCCCGGGGCCGATGCGCCTGCGCTGCCGCCGATGCCGCCGCTGCTGTTCGACAACGGGCTGGGAGGCTTCAGCCAGGATGGCCGGGAATACGTGGTCCGGCTGCTGCCCGGCCGCAACACGCCGGCGCCTTGGGCGAACGTGCTCGCCAACAGGCAGTTTGGCTCGGTCGTCAGCGAGAGCGGCTGCGGCTACACCTGGGCCGAGAACGCGCACGAGTTCCGCCTCACCCCCTGGCACAACGACCCGGTGTGCGACCCCAGCGGCGAAGCCTTCTATTTGCGCGACGAGGACAGCGGCAAGCACTGGTCGCCCAGCCCACTGCCCAGGCGCGGCGACGGCGAGTACCGCACGCGCCATGGTTTCGGCTACACCGTGTTCGAACATGTCCAGGACGGCATCGCCAGCGAGCTGTGGGTCTACGTGGCGCGCGAGGATGCGGTGAAGTTCTCCGTGCTCAAGCTGCGCAACCTGTCGGGCCGGCGCCGCAGCCTGTCGGTCACCGGCTATGTCGAGTGGGTGCTGGGCGACCTGCCTGCGCGCTCGCAGCTGCACGTGGTCACCGAACTGGACATCGAGAGCGGCCTCATGACCGCGCGCAATGCCTACAGCAGCGACTACGGCGGCCGCGTCGCCTTCTTCGACGCCGACAGTGGCGAAGCCGACGACGGCGGGCAGGCCCGCTGGGGCCCGGGCAGCGTCACCGGCGACCGCAATGAATTCCTGGGCCGCAACGGCAGCCTGGCGGCGCCGGCGGCCCTGGGCCGCGAAAAGCTTTCCGGGCGCTGCGGCGCCGGTCTGGATCCGTGCTCGGCGATCCAGCGGCCGCTGACGCTGGCCGATGGCGAAAGCACGCAGATCGTGTTCCGGCTGGGGCTGGGCCAGGACGCCGCGCACGCCCAGGCGTTGGCGCAACGGCATCGCGGCGGCGATGCGGCGCGGCGCGAACTGGAGGCGGTCCAAGGCTACTGGAAGCAAACCCTGGGCGCGGTGCAGGTACGGACGCCAGACCCTTCGCTTGACCTGCTGGCCAACGGCTGGCTGCTTTACCAGACCATCGCCTGCCGGTACCACGCGCGCAGCGGCTACTACCAGTCCGGCGGCGCCTTTGGCTTCCGTGACCAGCTGCAGGACGCGATGGCGATGCTGCACGCCGAGCCGGCCCTGGCGCGCGAGCACCTGCTGCGCTCGGCCGCGCACCAGTTCATCGAGGGCGACGTGCAGCACTGGTGGCATCCGCCGCAGGACCGCGGGGTGCGCACCCGCTGTTCGGACGACTACCTGTGGCTTCCGCTGGCAACCTGCCGCTATGTCCAGACCACGGGCGACGCGGCGGTGCTCGATGCCCAGGCGGGCTACCTGGCGGGTCGCGCCGTCAATGCCGACGAAGAGTCCTACTTCGACCTGCCCGCGCGCTCGGGCAAGTCCGGAAGCCTCTACGGGCACTGCGTGCGCGCGCTGGAGCGCGGCCTGATGCTGCTGGGCGAGCGCGGGCTGCCGCTGATCGGCAACGGCGACTGGAACGACGGCATGAACCGCGTCGGCGAAGGCGGACGGGGCGAAAGCGTGTGGCTGGGCTTCTTCCTGCACGACGCCCTGGTGCGCTTCAGTCCCCTGGCGCGCAAGCGCGGCGACGGCGTGTTCGCCGACCGCTGCCTGGATGCGGCGGAATCGCTGCGCGTGAACCTGGAACGACACGGTTGGGATGGCGCCTGGTACCGGCGCGCCTGGTTCGACGACGGCACCCCGCTGGGCTCGACCACCAGCGGGGAATGCCGCATCGATTCGATCGCGCAGAGCTGGTCGGTGCTTTCGGGCGCGGGCGACCCCGAACGCTCCCGCCAGGCCATGGCGTCGCTCAGCGAACACCTGGTGCGGCGCGACACCGGCGTGGTGCAGCTGCTCGACCCACCCTTCGACAAGACGCCCAAGGACCCGGGCTACATCCGCGGCTACGTGCCGGGCGTGCGCGAGAACGGCGGCCAGTACACGCATGCCGCGATCTGGGCGACGATGGCCTTCGCCGAACTCGGCGATCGCGATCGCGCCTGGGAGCTTGCGCGCATGATCAATCCGATCCACCACGCGATGGATGCCGCGCAGGTGGCGACCTACCGGGTGGAGCCCTACGTGGTGGCCGCCGACGTCTACGCGGTGGCGCCGCACGTGGGCCGCGGCGGCTGGACCTGGTACACCGGATCGGCCGGGTGGATGTACCGCCTGATGACCGAGTCGCTGCTGGGCCTGCGGCGCGAAGGCGACACGCTTCGGCTCGCGCCCTGCCTGCCGGCGGACTGGCCCGGCTTCGAAATGGACTATCGCCATGGCACCAGCGTTTACCGCCTGGACGTGGTGCAGACGGTCGGCGCCACGCCGGGCTTCATCCTCGACGGCGTCGCGCTGCCCGACCTAGTGCTGCCGCTGCGCGACGATGGCGCTGCGCACCACGTGCGGATCACGATCGCCGCGCCACCGGGCAATGCTTGAAGGCGATGAATGGTGAACCACCGCGCCGTCCACCGCACTGCGGGCCGGGCAGCGACGCCATGAGCGCCCCGCTCCGCCTACACTGCACCATGCGCCCGCGACTGCGTCTGTTCCTGCCCGCCCTGCTGGTGATGGCCAGCGCGCTGCCTGCCGTCGAGCCGGCGGCGACGCGAACGGTCTACCGCTGCGTGCGCGACGGCAGCGTCAGCCTGGCCTCGGCGCCCGAGCCCGGGTCGCGCTGCACGGCGATCAGCTACGACGCCAACGCCGCCAAGCTGCCCGACCTGTGGCGCCTGCCCGGCGGGCAGCGCGGCCAGCTTTACCAGCGCCAGCAGGACGGCCGCACGGTCTACAGCACCCGCAAGCTGCCCGGCTCGACGCCCGTGCTGGCCTTCAGCATTCCCGCGCCGCCCGGGGCGAAGGCGCATGCAGGCCTGGGTCAGCTGGGCCCGCCGCGGCTGGACGTGTTCCGCAGCGAGTTCCGGGACGCGGCGCGCCTGACCGGCGTGGACGAATCCTGGCTGCGCGCCATCGCCCACGTCGAAAGCGGCTTCGACGCCAGGGCGCAGTCGCCCAAGGGCGCGCAGGGCGTGATGCAGCTGATGCCCGACACTGCGGCCGCGTGGCAGGTGACCGATCCGTTCAACGCCAACCAGTCCATCCAGGCCGGCGCGCGCGAACTGCGCCAGCTGAGCCTGGCCTACGACGGCGAACTCGCGCGCGTGGCCGCGGCCTACACCGCCGGCGCCGGCACGGTGGCCAGATACGGCGGCATGCCGCCCTACGCCGAAACCCAGCAATACGTCGCCAACGTGCTTGAACTGAACGAACGCTACCGTGCCGCGCTGGCGAAGAAGCCGGGCGCGCGGAAGAGTCGGCGCTAGCGCGATACGCACCCCCCCCCACCGGAGACCGCACCATGAGCGAAACCATCTACGACGCCCTGCGCGAAAGCCACGAAACCCAGCGTTCGCTCTGCCGCAAGCTGCTGCGCTCGAAAGCCGGCGACCCGCGCCGCGGCGAACTGTTCAACGAGCTGCGCATCGAACTGGCATCGCACGCCGCCTCCGAGGAACGCTTCCTCTACGCGCCGATCCTGATGTTCGACGCCGGCCTGGACGTGTCGCGGCACGCGCTGCACGAACACCACCAGATGGACGAACTGGTGGAAAAACTTCAGGAGGGCGAGCCCGGCGACCGCGGCTGGATGGCCACCGCCAAGGCGCTGTCGCACAAGGTGCACCATCACCTGCGCGAGGAGGAGAAGAAGTTCTTCCAGGTGTCGGGCACGATCCTGGGCACGCGCGAAAAGGTGTCGCTGGCGAAGAAGTACCGCAAGGACTTCGCGCGCATGCAGAAAACGCTGCGGGCCGGCTGAGCGCGCAGGCAAGCGCGCGCTGAACCGGAGACCGGGGCCGGCGCACTGGGCCACTTGGCCTGGAGCAAGACAACGACCGTGCTGCAGGCGCATCCTTGCAGGTGGGTGCAGGAAAACTTGGGGAAGCGCCATGAGCAGCGTGGAATCGGGATCCGGGGGCGAATCGGACTGGGGTTCGCGCCGGCACGTCCATACGCTGCTGTTGATGGCAGTTACGGTTGCCGGCCTGTATCTGTGTTTTGAGATCGTGGCGCCGTTCGTGCCCGCCATGGCCGGTGCGTTGGCCTTGGCTGTGCTGTTTTTACCGCTGCACCGGTGGCTGGAGCGGCGTCTTGGCGCTGGCAACCTGGCGACAACCGCCAGCGTTCTGGTGGCAGCGCTGATCGTGGTGGTGCCGGTGCTGGTGGTTGCCAGCCGCTTGGCCAATGAACTTGGCCGCGGCGCGGGTTCAATCCAGGCGATGGTGGAATCGGGCAGCTGGCGCGCTGCCTTCGACAAGCACGCGCTGCTGGCGCCCATCGGTCATTGGCTCGACCGGCAGGTTGACCTGGTCGCCGTCGTCGCCCCCGTCGCCGGCTGGTTGACCAGCACCGGCACGTCCCTGGTCAGGGGTTCGGTGGTCCAGGCGATCAGCGTTGTGCTGGTGTTCTACATTCTCTTTTACATGCTCCGTGATCGTGCAGCCGCCATGCGGTCGCTGCGCTCACTCTCGCCGCTGTCGCCGCAGGACATGAGCCAGCTGTTTTCCAATGTCACCGACACCGTGCATGCCACGGTCTATGGAACGCTGGTGGTGGCCGTGGTCCAGGGCGCTCTGGGCGGCTTGATGTTCTGGTGGCTTGGACTGCCCGAGCCCCTGGTGTGGGGCGTGGTGATGGGATTGCTGGCCGTGGTGCCGGTGCTGGGCGCATTCGTCATCTGGGTACCGGCCGCCATCTTCCTGGCGCTGGATGGCCACGTTGGCAGCGCGCTGCTTCTTGCCGCCTGGGGTGGCATCGTCGTCGGCGGGATCGACAACCTGCTGTATCCCATGCTGGTCGGCAATCGGCTGAAAATGCACACCCTCGTCGCCTTCGTCTCGATCGTGGGCGGGCTGATCATCTTCGGGCCGGCCGGCTTGATCCTGGGCCCGGTGGTGTTCACCGTGACCCGGCTGCTGCTCGAGATCTGGAGGCGGCCAACACCCGAGGCTCCGACAAGCGAGTTCGGCCCGGCCCCGGACTGACCAGGGCTGGCTAGAGCGTGCGCGTCACTTCCGCGCCCAGGCCGGACAGCACCTTCGCGGCGCGTTCGGCCTCTTCGGCCGACAGGGCGTGCACCACCACCGTGAAGCGGTCGTGCGCGATGGCGTCCCGGGTGGCTTGGACGTAGCGGTCCTGGTCGGGCCGCAGCGCCACCAGGCCGCCCAGCATCAGGCCGGCGATGGCGCCCATGAACATGAAGGCCACGGCGGCCAGCAGTGCCGAACTCACGATGAGCGTCACGCCCAGCCACATCAGCACCGCCCAGGCCAACGCGCCGACCACCGTGCCGGCGATCCCCAACTTCAGGTGGGCCAGCAAGATGGTGCGCCAGATGCCCTGCCCCTCCGGCTGCAGCTTGATCCCGGGATTGGGCTCCGCGGGCGTGACCAGCTTCACCTGCACGGGCTGCAGGCCTGCGCCGGAAACCACCGCTTGCATCGCGGCGCGCGCTTCGGACTCGCGGTCGAACACGGCGGCCAACTTGCTGTTGGACACCTCGCCGGTAACGGGAAGGTCGGACATGGCGGCGTTACCTCGGGGCCGGGACTGAACCCCACCATGGCACGCGTCGCCTGCATGGGACTGAGCGCGGGATGACTCGGCAGGCTGCACGTTGTACGGTGCGGCCAGCCGTCAAAACGCACGACGTCTCCAGGTCGACCCGGGATCCACCGCCAGCCGACCGGCCAGCAGCACCGCCTGGGTGCGGCTGTTGGCGCGCAGGCGGCGCCGTCTCAATGGCCCTGGCGATCGCGCACCAGGTGGTCCACCACGCCCGGGTCGGCCAGTGTGGACGTGTCGCCCAGGCCGACGCGGTCCACGCCTTCCGGTCCGGCCTCGGCGATCTTGCGCAGGATGCGCCGCATGATCTTGCCGCTGCGGGTCTTGGGCAGGCCCGGCGCCCACTGCAGCCTGTCGGGGGCGGCGATGGCGCCGATGTCGTGGCGCACGTGCGCGATGAGCTCCTTGCGCAGCGCATCGGTGGGCTCGATGCCGGCCTTGAGCGTCACGTAGGCGTAGATGCCCTGGCCCTTGATGTCGTGCGGCGCACCCACCACGGCGGCTTCGGCCACGGCCGGGTGGCCGACCAGCGCGCTTTCCACTTCGGCCGTGCCCATGCGGTGGCCCGACACGTTGATGACGTCGTCCACGCGCCCGGTGATCCAGTAATAGCCGTCGGCATCGCGGCGGCAGCCGTCGCCGGTGAAGTACATGCCCGGGTAGGTGCTGAAGTAGGTGTCGATGTAGCGCTGGTGGTCGCCGTAGACGGTGCGCATCTGGCCCGGCCATGAGTCGAGCAGCACCAGATTGCCTTCGGTGGCGCCTTCCAGCACCTGGCCTTCGGTGTTCACCAGCGCCGGCCGCACGCCGAAGAAAGGCAGCGTGGCCGAGCCCGGCTTGGTGGCGATGGCGCCGGGCAGCGGCGTGATCAGCGCGCCGCCGGTTTCGGTCTGCCACCAGGTGTCCACGATCGGGCAGCGGCCCTCGCCGACCACGCGGTGGTACCACTCCCAGGCCTCGGGATTGATCGGCTCGCCCACGGTGCCCAGCAGGCGAATGCTCTTGCGCGAAGTGCGCAGCACCGGGCCGTCGCCCTCGCGCATCAGCGCGCGGATGGCGGTGGGGGCGGTGTAGAAAATGGTGACCTGGTGCTTGTCGCAGGCCTCCCAGAACCGGCTGGTATCGGGATACGTCGGCACGCCTTCGAACATCACCGTGGTGGCGCCGTTGGCCAGCGGGCCGTACACCACGTAGCTGTGGCCGGTCACCCAGCCCACGTCGGCGGTGCACCAGAACACATCGTCTTCCTTCAGGTCGAACACGCACTCGTGCGTGTAGCTGACCCAGGTGAGATAGCCGCCGGTGCTGTGCAGCACGCCCTTGGGCTTGCCGGTGCTGCCGGAGGTGTAGAGGATGAACAGCGGGTCCTCGGCGTCCATCGGGGCGGCTTCATGCGTATCGGGCTGCGAGTCCACCACGGCGTCGTACCAGCGGTCGCGCGGCATCTGCATGGGCACGCCGTGGCCGGTGTGGCGCACCACCAGCACGGTTTCCACGGTGTCGGTGCCGGGCCTGGACAGCGCTTCGTCCACGTTGGCCTTGAGCGGGATGGTCTTGCCGCCGCGCCGGCCTTCGTCGGCGGTGATCACCAGCTTGCTGCCGCAGTCGGCGATGCGGTTGGCGATGGAATCGGCCGAGAAGCCGCCGAACACCACCGAGTGGATGGCGCCGATGCGCGCGCAGGCCAGCATCGCCACGGCGGCCTCGGGGATCATGGGCAGGTACAGCGTGATGCGGTCGCCCTTCACCACGCCCAGTGCGGTGAGCGCGTTGGCCAGCCGGCAGACCATGCCGTGCAGCTCGCGGTAGCTGATGCGGCGCGCGGGCGTGGCCGGGTCGTCGGCTTCCCAGACGATGGCGGTCTTGTCGCCGCGGGTGGCCAGGTGCCGGTCGAGGCAGTTCACGCTGACGTTGAGCTGGCCGTCGGCGAACCAGCGCACGTGGAAATCGCTGCGGTCGAAGGACGTGTCCTTGGCGCGCGTGTAGGGCCTGGACCAGTCGAGCCGCTGGCCGGCCTGCATCCAGAACGCTTCCGGGTCGCGGATCGAATCGGCGTAAAGACGGTCGTAGTCGGCGCGCTTGATGGCGGCCGCGGCCTCGAATTCTTTGGGGACGGAAACAATGCGCTCGGACATGGGTGCTCCAGGGGCCCGCCTGGGGCCGTGTTGCAAGATTACCCCGTTAGCAAAGGCCATGACGCCACTGCAAGCGGGCCACGCAGCGGCTGGGCGACTCCAGCACCCTGCACATCCACGTACAGTGCAGGTCCTGAGCAGAGGGGGACCGCCCGATGGCGAATGCCGGGAATGCCACGCACGACATCAACGGCAAGCCGTTGACCACCGGGCACAAGAAAGTGATCTTCGCCTCGAGCCTGGGCACGGTGTTCGAGTGGTACGACTTCTACCTGTACGGTTCGCTCGCCGCGATCATCGCCGCGCAGTTCTTCAGCGGCGTGAACGAGACCACCGGCTTCATATTCGCGCTGCTGGCGTTCGCGGCCGGCTTCGCGGTGCGGCCGTTCGGCGCCATCGTGTTCGGGCGCCTGGGCGACATGATCGGGCGCAAATACACCTTCCTGGTCACCATCGTCATCATGGGCATCTCGACCTTCCTGGTCGGCATCCTGCCCAGCTACGGCAGCATCGGCATCGCAGCGCCGGTCATCCTGATCGTGCTGCGGCTGCTGCAGGGCCTGGCGCTGGGCGGCGAATATGGCGGCGCGGCCACCTACGTGGCCGAACACGCCCCCCACGGCAAGCGAGGCCTGTACACCAGCTTCATCCAGACCACGGCCACCCTCGGCCTGCTGCTTTCGCTGGTGGTGATCCTGACGGTGCGCGAGACGCTGGGCGTGGAGGCGTTCAACGCCTGGGGCTGGCGCATTCCGTTCCTGCTGTCCATCGTGCTGCTGGGTATTTCGGTGTGGATCCGCATGCAGCTGTCGGAGTCGCCGCTGTTCCTGGAGATGAAGGAAAACGGCACGCTGTCGAAGGCGCCGATTTCCGAGAGCTTCTTCTCCAGGAACGGCAAGATCGTGCTGCTGGCCCTGCTGGGCGCCACGGCCGGCCAGGCGGTGGTGTGGTACGCGGGCCAGTTTTACGCCATGTACTTCCTCACCCAGTCGCTGAAGGTGGACAGCACGACCACGTGGATGCTGATCGGCGGTGCGCTGATCATCGGCACGCCGTTCTTCGTGTTCTTCGGCTGGCTGTCGGACAAGATCGGCCGCAAGCCGATCGTGATGGCGGGCTGCCTGATCGCCGCGCTGACCTACATGCCGCTGTTCGGCGCGCTGACCCACTACGCCAACCCGGCGATCGGCGAGGCCAGCCTCAGCTCGCCCGCCGTGGTGGTCGCAGACCCGGACACCTGCAGCTTCCAGTTCGATCCGATCGGCAAGAAGAAGTTCACCAGCTCCTGCGACATCGCCACCGCGGCCCTGGCCAAGGCGGGCGTGCCGTATACGGTGGAGCCGGCCCCGGCCGGCACGGTGGCGAGGCTGCGCATCGGCCAGCAACCGCTCACCAGCTATGAAGCGGCCGGGCTGTCGCCGGAAGACGCGGCGGCACAGGGCGCGGCGTTCACCACCGCGCTCAAGGAGGCGCTGACGCAGGCGAAGTACCCGGAAAAGGCCGACGACGCCCGCATCAACAAGCCGATGGTGCTGTTGATCCTGACGATCCTGGTGCTGTACGTGACGATGGTCTATGGGCCGATCGCGGCCTGGCTGGTGGAATTGTTCCCGACGCAGATCCGCTACACGTCCATGTCGCTGCCCTACCACATCGGCAACGGCTGGTTCGGCGGGTTCCTGCCCACCATCTCGTTCGCGCTGGTGGCGGCCACGGGCAACATCTACTACGGGCTCTGGTACCCCATCGGCATCGCGCTGATGACCTTCGTGATCGGCACGCTGTTCCTGCACGAAACAAAGGACGTCGACATGACCCAGTAGCGCTCGCCTGCCGCGGCTTTTCCCGGCCGTCCCAGAAGCCGGCGCCTTCTTGGGCCGGCTGATGCGCTTCAAGTTCCGTCTGCAACACCCGCCAGGCGTTTTGGACCTTGGCCGTCGCTGGCTGCGCATGCAGGGTATGTTCTTGGTTTTGTTGCTTTTTATTTATTCGCCGTATTATTCATAATTAGAATAACTCATTGAACCTGATCAATATTTTTCTCATATACTGATATATATCTATTCTTTTTATTATGCATAATAGACTCGATGCGCCCCCAAACTCTAACTGATGACCGACTCCGCACGGCACTGACTCAGGGCCTGTTGCACTCTGCCGCGGAGTTGGCAACCAGGCTCGACGTGAGCCAGCCCACGATCTCGAGGGCACTGGCTCGCTTGGGCAGCAACGTAGTGAGAGTCGGTCAGGGCAGGGCTTCAAGATATGCGCTCGGGCGAGCCGTTGGGAGGCTGGGTAGCCAGTGGCCGCTGTACCGAGTCAACGCCGAGGGCAGAGCCGAGCATCTTGGCGACCTGTATTCACTCCATGGCGGCCAATGGTTCCTGGACAGTCAGACGTACCGACCGGCGCTGATGCAGGACGAGTTCCGCGAAGGGCTCTATCCGGACCTGCCGTGGTTTCTCGAGGATTTACGGCCGCAAGGATTCCTCGGCCGGGCTTTCGTTCAGGCGCATGCCGAGGAACTTGATGTTCCCGCCGAACTTGGCGCATGGAACAGTGACCATGTTCTCTCAGCGCTCTTGAGCCATGGCGACAACTTGCCGGGTGATCTCGTCGTTGGAGACGAGGCCTTGCAACGCGCGCTCCAAGATCTCCTGAACCCTGTCTGCCTATCGCCGGAGAGACGTGCCGCGGAATATCCGCGACTGGCGTCAATCGCTCTCCGAGGGCAAAGCGTCGGATCCTCGGCAGGTGGCGAGCAACCAAAATTCACGGTTCAACTGCGGGCGGACGATGGATCCTTGCGCGCCGCAATAGTCAAGTTCAGCGAGCCACAAGATACGCCAAGTGCTGTGCGCTGGGCCGATCTCCTGCAGTGCGAGCACTTGGCCGGCGTTGTTTTGGCCGAAAACGGCATCCGCGCTGCGAAGACCCATGTCCTGGATGCCGAAGGCCGTAGATTCCTGCAATCGATCCGATTCGACAGGACGGCATCGCTTGGTCGGCGCGGCTACGTTTCGCTGCGCGCGCTGGATGCAGCGCATATCGGAAAGGCGCGCGCACCATGGACCGACATGGCGGACATCCTGCGCCGTGACGGATGGATAGACGAGGCAACGGCGCTTGAGCTCAGCACCGCAGGATTGTTTGGCGATCTGATCGGTAACAACGACATGCACTTTGGCAACGTCGTGTTCGCACTCACTGACCAAAAGCCTCTGGCTTTGGTGCCTTTCTTCGACATGCTGCCGATGCTCTATGCGCCCGGTAGCGCGGGGGCGCTGATCGAACGCGCTTTTGAGCCGCGCCCACCCCTGCCGCGGCAGCTTTCCGCGTGGACTCCGGCAGCGCAGATAGCATCCACATTCTGGCGGCGCG